>NZ_JAGSYF010000002.1:1200000-1509297 GCF_025685645.1 Edaphobacter bradus | reverse complement strand
TCATTGAAGGCGGTCTGCGTGCTGGTCTGAATGGTGAGTGTGATCGGCGTTGCCGCGCTGCCCGCCGCGATCGTTGCCGGCGAGAAGGTCGCGGTTGCTCCGCTGGGCAGACCGCTTGCGCTCAACGTCAACGCATCGGGAAAGGTTGCTGCGCCGGTGGGGGAGAAGGTAAGGGTGAAGGTCGCTGCTGCCCCCGGGGCCACGGTCGCAGTCCCAGAGCTGGAACCTGTCCCCGAGCCGGAGGAGAGCGTAAAGCTTGGGGTCACAGTGAAGCTGGTGGTCGCAGTCGCCGGGCCAAAGTTTCCGCTGGCGGCCTGGCTGGCACTTAGAACTACCGTGCCCGCGCCCGTCAGCGTCACGGTTGAACCCGAGACCGTCGCCGGACCCGAGACCACCGAGTAGGTGAAGGCTCCGGTGGAGTTGGAGGAGGCGGTGACCGTGAACGGTGCATCGCCATAGGTGTGGTTGGGAACCGTAACGCTGATTGTCGGGGTAGCCAATGCGACCGTAAAGGTCGCGCTCTTTGTGCCAGCAGCAAAGTTCGCGTCCGCTGCCTCCGAGGCCTGCAGCACTACCGTTGCCACTAGCCCCATCCTTCGTGACTACCAAGGGAGAAGTACAACGATTCATCTTGGTGGGTTACTCAAACCCGGATCCAACCAACCTGCCGAACCCGCTCGTCTACCTGGTACCGATAGAACTCTACCAACCTTCCGATGGCAGCGAGCCAAGGCTATTGTGCAGCATCGGTCCGGACTTGGTCGTCCCCTTATCGAAAGGTCTTTATTGGTCTGGTGATGTGCTTCGCTACAATCTGATGGAAGATTTGAGTCGCTTTTGCGGACCACTGATGAAGCAATTATCTAAGCCAGTGCCGCCACCGGTGCGGGGTCGCTTTAGCACGTCCGAAAGATGGCAGCCGGATACGGATGGGCAGACTATGGACGGCATGGCCTACAGGGATGCGCTACGGGCGTTGCTTGCGCGGTGGTCGGAATCGAGACAACAAATCCAAGACGCGATTTGGAAATAGAACCGCGCCTTCCCGCTCACGCCATTGGCTTGACTCGTCAACGTCACCTAGATCCGACGAACCGGCTCAACTGGCCAGGAGATATATCTATAAGTGCCGACCATGCTGATGATCGGCACCCATGGCCTAGAGCTCGATGGTAACGCCCATCAAACGGTACCACTCCTTTTCGAGTTCGGAGTAGACACCGTCACCAAACAACTTGGAACTGAGCAGTTCGCCAAGCGCATAGTCAATCTGCTTCGCGTCGGAGTCCTGCGCGAGGCGGACCAGATCCACGAAGCCTTCGTCTGAGTGCCATCGCGGGCTACGCAGGAGTTCGAAGATTACACGCGAGACGAAGCCGAGCGGAAAACCGGTGGCGCGATGAATAAGCGAAGCATCGTGACTCTGGAGCAGTCCAATGTACCCCATGAGAATGACCAACGAGTGCGGGAAGTGAAAAGGACGATTGTCTTCGCTCCACCGTTCCTTGAGTTCCATCATCAGATCGTTCTTTGAAGGCATTGCGGGAAAAGCCAGAGGCAAGGTGTTCGGTGAGGCTGATGAATTCAACATTGAGGGTTTCTTCCTTTAATGACTCGGTGCGGGGGCGTCCCGAACCTACTAAAGGGAAATACCGCGTCGACGGAGTCTTCGGTTGATTGCGGTTCCTCTACATCGGGACCAAGTTCTTCTTAAACTTTTTTTAGAAGTTTGCTGTATGGTAACGGCTGGGTCGAATAGCCGCCGAAACAACCTACCTCTTCCGTCTGGATTAACCAGCGCGGCCAGTATCGAACGCTCTTGATCTCATTTTTTGATTTTCCTTAAGTTCGAGAATTTTCGGATTAGCACTGTTTGTCATCAGCTTGAGCCATGAACTATCTGCAGCTGGAGGAGAAGTTCCACGCCGGAGTCGACTTCGAGCACGCACGGAGCGACTTTCTGCATGCCTTCTTTGAACACAGGGACGCGGTCTTTTTCGAGTATCCGCGTGAAGGACTGCGCGAACAGGTCCAGGTTTCGCTTTCTATCTTGTTAGACCCCCATGGCCTCTAGCGGCCTGCCTTTGGTTTCCGGGACCACCAGGTAGACAAAGACACCGCCGATAAAGCATATGCCGCTGTACACAAGAAATGCGCCCGAGGAACCGACGGCACGGTTCAGCAGGGGGAACGTATACGTCAGCACAAAGGATGCAACCCAGAGGGCCGCAACAGTGATGGACACAGCCGTGCCCCGGTATCGATTAGGGAAAATCTCCGTGATCAGCACCCAGGTGATGGGCGCAAGGGTCATGGCGTAACACCCGATGGCTGCCAGCGTCAGCGCGAGAATCCAGGCACCCTGCATGTGCATGTGATATGCAATACTCGCCGCAAGATGACAGGAGCCGATCGAAAAGCAGCCTAGCAGCATGAGTCGTCGGCGTCCCAGCCGATCCACCAAAAAGCATCGCCAGAACCGTGAACAGCAAGTTTATCGTTCCGGTGATGACGATATTGAAGAGGATGTCGTTCACGCCGTAACCGGCGCTACGGTAGACCTCCTCGGCGTAGTTGAAGAGGATGTTGATGCCGCTTCCCTGTTGGAGCACAACAAGCGCGATGCCGACGAGCAACAGTCGTCCGATCTTTCCGCGCAGTATCTCGTGCCAGACGGCCCCTTCATTACCCGAACCGCGTAACGATTGTTGAATGCTCTCCACTTCTGCCGTACTGTAGCGGCGTCCCCCGATCTTGCACAGCACATCTTTGGCTGCAGCAATTCGATGTCGCACAACAAGCCATCGCGGACTTTCCGGAATGAACGGCACCGCTAACAGGAAGAGCAACGAAGGAAGTGCGACCGCTGTGAACATCCATCGCCAGCCATATTGCACGTTCCAACTTGCCGCGATGGCCCGCTCGCTCAACCCTTCAGGTACATGCCGCGCAATTCGCCAGTTGGCGATTTGCGCCCCCAGGATGCCCGTCACCAGCGCGAGTTGGTTCAAACTGACGAGCCGCCCACGCCATGCTGCCGGGCTGATTTCGGCAATGTACGTCGGGGAGACGTTCGAGGCGAGGCCGATCGCGAATCCGCCGACGATACGCCAAATAATGAACGAGTGGAAGCTGAATGACCAGCCGGTGAAGACGGAGGACACCGTGAAGAGAGCGGCTGCGAGCGTCAGAGTTCGCCTGCGGCCGATGTAGTCACTTGCACGTCCTCCGGCGGACGAACCTAGAAAACATCCGATCAGTGCGCAGCTGTTTGCCAATCCGATCTGGAACTCCCTCGTGAGATGAAAGTACGCCTCGTAGAAGGGCTTAGCCCCGCCGATCACGACCCAGTCATAGCCAAAGAGGAGGCCTCCGAGAGCGGCGACGAAGGTGATCGTCCAAAGGTAGCGGAAGTTGATGTCCGGACTGACGGTTGTAGCCGAAAAGTCGGTTGTTACGGCCCTTTGCATTAGTGTCTTCCCGTCTTTTCGCAAAGCAGGTGTTGCATTGAGAGGAGATCCCGTGCGCCAGCATGGTTCGCATCCTGCTCCAGAATGAAATGCAACAGTTCGTCTGCCTCGCTCACCGCACCCAACCCGAATAGTGCCTGCGCCTTGAGGAATGCCGCATCGGTATGCGTTGCTTTCGCGAGATCATCTTCGAATAGAAGCATCGTTGGTAAGGATGTAGCGAAGTAGTCAATCTTGGGCGGCGTGCTATCGAGCGTTTCTGCGAACGAACTAACCTCCATAAACAACCGGGACGCCTGATCGCCTCTGCCCAGCCGCTGCAACGCAAGCCCGCTCCACAATGTCATGTCGGAGATCCGACGCACACTCATCTGCTGAAAGTCTCCCCGTTGGCGAACCGCCTTCTCATACCATCCGGCTGCGTCCTCCTTGCGCTCTAAAGCCTCGCAGGCTCGTCCTAACCAAAAGTAGACATCGCTCTGGTTGCTAAGCAGATGCTTCGCCTCGCTGAGGTTGTGCGGCGGCTTGAGTGCAGACTCAAAGTGTTCGAGTGCCTCAACGTGCGAAGACGCATCCATGGCGCGTCGCCCGAGCAGCAGTTCGGCACGAACAAACTGTCCAAGCACAAGCCCCTCACCACCTTCCCAAGGTTGGAACCTCCGATGGAGCAGTAACCGTAGTGCGTCGTCCGGTCGTCCCAGGTCGTTGTATAGGGTGGCGAGTTCGACCCCCAGATCATCGCGTGTGCCGATAAGGGTGCGATGCGCCGATAACTCCGCGACCCGGGCTTCGGGAGAACGTCCGATGCGTTTCCATAGCTGATCACGCTCATAAAGCACTCGCCCATCCGTCGGTTCGTTCGCAAACGCTCGATCAAACGCACGGACGGCAGCGTCCGGGTCGTGCTGGATATTGAAGTAGGCGATCCCCAGGTTGCGCCAGACGGTGGGCCAGCCAGGCTCAGCCGTGGCAGCCGATTCCCATGCTTCGATTGCTTCGATGTGCCGCCGGCGGTCATACAGCCAGTTGCCGAGAAGGTACGAGGCGAGCGCATGATGGGTAGACCGTTCGATCGTCCGCTGCAACACCAGCATTTCTTCGATACGGCTCGGGAATGACAAGTCATGCGATATGGCATTGACACGATTCAGTGTTTCGTTGGCATCCCCCTTACCTGTCGTTGCCTGCAAATCCGCAAGGACAAGGAGGATCATCGGCGTAGCGCCATCAACCGTCCGCAAATCCGCCGCTTGCAAGAGACCTTGCGCCTCTGCATTCCGTCCGCAACGAATTAGATCGAGGGCAAGATCCAGGAGCATCTGCCCGTCCGTCGGCATGTGACCACAGCTCCAGCGGGCGCCTATGTCCAGCGGATCGAGCGCAAAGACGAGTTGTTTCTCCTCAGCGGCTTCTCCGTTGCGACCCATTTGTTGAAGCACGTAGGCAAGCAGGTTGCGGGCATTAAGGTTGTCGGTCTCCGCACGCAACGATTGCCGCAGATGAGCTTCAGCCTTGGACCACTCGCATCGCGAAGCATCGATCTCCGCGATCGCGAAGTAGGCCGGTCCGCGCCACGCTGCATTCCACGTCGCCTTGAAAAGAGCGTCGTAGGCCTCCTTGTGCTGGTTCAGGTAGCGAAGCGTGATGCCAAGGTAATAGAGGGGCTCCCCGTCATACGGATTCGGATTGAGGCGCGTTAGCCTTTGGATCGCTTGGCGGAAGTGCGCAACCGCTTCTGCCATCTCCCCCCGGCCGAGATGCCAACGCCCGAGAGCGTTCAGGCACCGCGTTTCACCGGGATCGCGAACCAGCGCCTCCCGCCAGTAGAGTTCTGGCTGCCTGGTCGCGTGGCGGTACTGCTCAAGGTGCAGCCCCGTAAGGTAGAGTTCCTCGACCGATTCGATTTGCTCAGGCGGAAGTGGCTCCTGAGCGACCTCAGGTGCTGCTGCGGGAAGGATGTTCGCAGGCACATATTCGAGTACGGTAGCGCCGCACGCGACAATTTTCACCGAAAACTCCACGAGCGCCGACTCCTGATTGAGCAAAACGGTCTGCATAAATGTCTCGCTCACGCGGAGGGCTGTCGGCCAGCTCTGGAGGAGTTCTCCACCGCGCAGGAGCTGCACTTCGGCACGTTCACAGTCACGCGTCACGCCAACCGCAACATGCACTGCGCCACATTCGACCTTCAGGTGAATCGCAGCTTCCGTGTTCGCCATCTGGGGTATGCCTGTACGCCGGATGGGGTACCAATTCTGCGTAAACGTCTTTGTTTCCCACGGAGCCAGATATGAAAAATCCGGCTGATTATCCGTGTACACACCTGCCATCAGCTCGATATAAGGCCCATCAGAATCCGTGAGGTTGCGGTCCCACGCGTAACCGAACTCATGATTGCCCCAGGTCCACTGCTTCTTGCCAGGCGCAATGTGATGGTCAGCCACATGTACAACTCCTGCCTGCGCGCGGTGATCGTAGCCACCGAAAAAGTCTTGCGAGGTTCCGGTAATCATGTAGCTTGTCGGGACAGGAATGTTCGCGTACCAACTTAGGTCATTGGCTGCATAGGAGCCATCCGGGCGGAAGCTTCCGGGCAGCTCTTCTGCAGGCACGCCGTCTTTCGCACGTGCCGGATAGTCGGTGCCATAGTAGGGGCGGTCGCTCAACGGAATCGAGGTGACAGCACGCTTCGCGTGGTCCGCGACATAACGGACATCCGTCGGAAAGAACGACTGATATTGCTCATGAACACGAGTCGCAACATTCGCCCACCACAGGAAGGTATGGGTGAACTGCGTGCGGTTGTAGAGCCGCACTTTGAGCTCAAGCGCAGCGCGGCCAGGACGAAGACAGACTCCATGCATGCCTTTCATACGCAGCATGGGATCGTGGTCGCTACACCAGATGGTGACGTCCCCACCCGTCGCATACTCAATTTCCGTCTCGACGGGCATGAACGTCGCGGGTCGATGATGTTGGGGCCAGTTGAACTCCACTCCGCCGGAGATCCAGGGACCTGCCAGACCGACAAGTGCCGGTTTGATCACGTTCTGCCTGTAGAAGAAGTCGTAGCCACTCACCTTGTCGTAGCCGATATGAATGCGGCCGCCGACTTCCGGCAGAACCATCAGCCGAAGGTACTCATTCTCAATATGAATTGCGTCCCATTGGCGATCTACAGGTTCGGATGCGATGCGGTCGATGAATGGCAGCGGATACACGCGTCCGCTCGAGCCCTGATAGACGCGCTTCTCGAGAAACATTGGATTTCTCGTGGGCGGCTCAGGCGGGTACGTTTTGATCCAGACGGGTTGGCGCCAAGCTCTCACAGGGCCGGCCAAGTCGGCTGGTGCATTTGGCAGCTCCAATATGCTTAGACTACGTCCCGAAGCGCTTTTGCTGAACATTCCCTTCCTTTCGGCGCAGGTGCTACGTTGTTCTGGCTGCACTACCGCACCCCCACCGCCTCAACCGGGCTAAGCATCGCAGCGAGATTTTGACCGGTTAGCAGACCCGCTGACATCGCACCCCTAACAGCCTCGCCACCTTTTCGAGAGCCGAACCCCTGGTGTCCAATGCCGACCCACAGTGGTGAGCAGAACCAAAAGGAATTCCATGCTTCGACAAAAACGGCGTGCCCCGATCGGGAAGCGATAGCGACTATTGGTATTGCCGATTTGGAGGATCTCACCA
This sequence comes from Edaphobacter bradus, assembly GCF_025685645.1. NCBI lineage: Bacteria > Pseudomonadati > Acidobacteriota > Terriglobia > Terriglobales > Acidobacteriaceae > Edaphobacter > Edaphobacter bradus. The sequence goes on along the minus strand of NZ_JAGSYF010000002.1, from coordinate 1,502,134 downwards.
GTCACACTCTCGCCTTCATCGTGCCTCGATACGCCTGGCGGGCGCCATCGACGGCTGGCATCAATTGGAATATCAATGTTAGCTGTTATCAGCCTCCGCATCGTTTTGTCAATAAGAAATGTGACAGGTTATTTTTCGCTCCGGGAGACCGTCCCTGCTGGGGCGTAACCGAAGAGCACGACAGGAATCTGCAATCGGGCATTGCTTGACATCTAATGGCCAACGGGCGTAGATTCAGCATTTAACGCAGACCGCTTCTCATGAAGTCGGGATGGGCAAGCGCACAGCGGCACTTTTCAAATCGCTACGAGAAGTGAAATATGTTGACGAAAAAAAAGCCTCGGAATCAGCGGGAGCTCAATATCAGCCTCTCCGAACAGGCATATCAGAAAATACTGGATCAGATTCTTCGCGGTACGTTGACGCCTGGAGCAGCAGTATCTCGACGGAATCTGGCTGGTCAATTCGGGATGAGCTTCATCCCGGTTGGTGCGGCACTCCAGCGTCTTGAACGGGATGGTCTAGTTGAAAGCCGTCCTCGGGCCGGGACAAGGGTCAAAATCCCGACTCTGGATGAGATTCGGGGTAGGTTTGAGATGAGAGAAGCCCTCGAATGCCAGTCTGCTCGTCTTTGCGCTGAACGCATGACATTTCAGGAACAGCTTGACCTGAAGCGCGCGGCTGAGCATATGGATACGCTGTTTTCACGCATTGCGGCTAACGGTGCCGATGAGGAGATGGCCTTTGTGGTCCAGCAATACCACACCGAGTTCCATAGCAAAATCGCGCTCTATGCACGCTCTCAGCCTCTCTGCGCAGCGATCGAGAGCAATCATGTGCTGGTCTTCAATTGGCTCTACAGCACAGTGGCTGGAACACGCGCCCATCCAAAAAGCTTCCACCTGGATTTAGCCGAATCCATCTGCACAGGAGATCCGCAAGTCGCAGAGTCAGCAATGCGTGCGCATGTGCGCTTTGGTATTGATGACGTGCTGCAGGCATTTGAACCGAGAATTCAGTCTGGATGGCGTGGAAAGCATTGATCGCGAATGAGGGAGCATCTGGAATGCATCGGAATTTTCCCAAAGTCCAGAGACGCGACTTTCTAAAAGGTGGCGCAGCGACGGCGGTCAGTGTCGTCCTCTCTGCTCGCGTTCTATATGCGCCACAGGATGCTGAGGCTGCAACCAAGACGCAGTCCCTTCACGATTCCGTGGCTAAGGTCCGCCCATTGATTGGTACCGGATGGCGCGGACATACCTTTCCCGGGGCCGTAGCTCCCTTCGGATTGATACAGCTAAGTCCCGACACCTCCGGCCCGCCGGAACCACGATGGAACGCACGTGGCGATTACACACAATGGGAGCACGATTCCGGCTACCACTACCCTGACAATGTCGTGCTGGGCTTCAGCCATACTCATCTTCAAGGTGTCGGCGGCAGCGATATGGGTGATGTCCTGCTAATGCCTGTTGTTGAGGGCAGAAACTGGACCTGGGATGCTGGTGCTCCTGAAGATCAGGCCGAGATGCAGATGCATGCCCTCGGCATGAACTCGGGCTGGGTGTTCAACGGCCCTGTACCGGGATATCGTTCCTTCTTTTCCGCTGCGCGGGAAGAAAGCAGGGCTGGTTATTACAGCGTGCACCTCGATACGCCGGATGTACGCGCAGAACTGACTGCGACCACACGCTGCGGCATGCACCGCTACAGTTATCGCGCTTTGCCCACCCACACTCGCCAGGGAGTGCTTCTGGATCTGGTTCACGGCGTGGGCGGCAAGGTCTACTACGCAGAGCTGAATATCGAGAGCGAGTCGCGCATCAGCGGCAAGCGCTACACCCACGGATGGGCTGCGGACAAACAGGTCTACTTCGTGATGGAGTTTTCACGTCCCATCGCATCGGTCCAACTCAATGTGGACGGGAAGGTCACTTCCCCTGCGGTTGAAGGCAAGTTCTCTGGCCAGGAACTTAAGGCCATCTTCAGCCATGCACCAGGCTCGCAACCTCTGGTCATTCGTGTGGGCCTGTCTTGTACAGGTCTCGAGGGCGCTGCGAAAAACCTGGCTGCCGAAATCCCTGATTGGGACTTCGACGGCGTGGTGCGACAGGCCGAACAGGCCTGGGCCAAGGCGTTGAGTACCCTTGATGCGGAGCTTCCACACCCGTCTCTCACCGAAACCTTCTACACCGGCGCCTACCATGGCCTCGTTGCGCCTGCCACGTTCAACGATGTGGATGGTGCCTATCGCGGCCAGGATCATCAGAACCATCCCAATCCTGGCTTTACGCGGTACACCACTCTCTCCATCTGGGATATCTACCGCGGTGAATTCCCGTTCATTACGCTGATGCAGCCCCACCGCACCAACGACATCATTCGTACGCTGTTAGTCGACTACGAACAGCTTGGCCTTCGTTCGCTGCCTATGTGGACATTGTGGGGCAACGAAACTTGGAGCATGAGGCCCGGGTTCCATGCGGCGGCGATGATCGTTGCAGCATATACTCGCGGGTTCCGTGACTTCGACATCGAAGCCGCTTACACGGCGATTCGCGATTCGGCACTTATCGGGCCAGTCGGCAAAGATAGTGGCGACATGCGCGCACAATTTCGCGAGTGCGGCTACTATCCCATGCGGTCACATGGATCGGCATCCGTTTCACTCACGCTGGATCTGTCGTACGACTACTGGTGCGCAGGGGCCATGGCCGAACTGCTGGGCAAACACGATGACGCCGCGATGTTCTACAAACTGGGCCAGAGCTACAAGAACGTCTTTGATCCTACGACAGGGTTCATGAGGGGTAAATCGGAAGATGGGAAGTGGCGCGAGCCCTTCCGCCCTGACCAAGAACTCGACGACTACGTGGAAGCGGACGCCTGGCAAGCTACCTTCGCCGTTCCGCATGACGTTCAGGGTCTCATCGACCTGTTTGGTGGCGACGCCGCGTTTATTGCTAAGCTGGACGCCCTCTTTACGTCGCCGTCGTATGTCTACGACGCTCGTCCGGACGTTACCGGCATGGTGGGTCAGGATGCTCAGGGCAACGAGCCGAGCAATCATCACCCTTATCTCTTCAGCTTTGCAGGCGCTCCTTGGAAGACCCAGTATTGGGTGCGTAAAGTGGCTGCCCTATACAACAACACACCCGCGGGAATTCCTGGCAATGACGACTGCGGTCAGTTATCGAGCTGGTTCGTTTTCGCTGCGCTTGGTTTCTACCCCATCAATGCAGCCACGGGAGTGTATGTCATCGGGAGCCCGCTCGTGAATCGGGTCACGCTGCAGAATACGACCGCCGGAACACGCTTCAACATCGTGGCCGAGAATAACTCTGCCGAAAATGTCTACATCGAAAATGCGCAACTGAACGGCAAGCCACTGACCCGTTCCTGGCTGACGCACACAGACATCGTGGCCGGTGGTGAGCTGCGTTTTCGCATGAGCAGCAAGCCCAATAAAGAATGGGCCACGGCAGCGTCTGATCGTCCACCATCTGGCTTGCTAAAACGATGACAGACAGCTGACCAGCATAACGATCAGGGCGGAGAGAGCTGAGAGCGTTAGTCAGCGCTCTCAGCCTATGACCGTCCAAGCATACACGTTGTACCCGCTGCCCTTCCCGTCGACGATTCCGCTCTTGTTGCGCCAACTTAGCCGCAGGGTGCCATTGCGCCCGAGCAGCGAAAAGGGCAACGACCCGTCGCCATAAACACGAGCAGTGATCCGCCTCGTTTCCGGTGCTCCGGCAAAGAGGCCTACATTCGCCCACGGAACAATGCTGCCGCTCTTCACGTACACCGGAATCCGTTCCTGCGAAGATCGTACGGATATCTCTGAGCCGCCTTTGATGGGCTCGCCACTCCAGAAATCGTGCCACTGGCCTTCCGGCATAATGACCTTCCGGCTTGGTTCCCCAGCAAACAGCGGAGCCACCATCATCCGGTCGCCGACCATATATTGGTCATCCACCGTATGGAGCCGATTATCCTGCGGTGCATCCAGCACCAGTGCCCGAAACGGAGGGGTCCCATCATCGGCGTAGCGTTGAAAAGCCGCCGTCAGATAGGGTACCAATTGCATCCGCCAGCCAATGATCTCGCGGCAACGGGCTTCGAGCGCCTCCCAATTCTCAATCAGTTGATCGGCGTTGTTCAGCTTCCGGTCGACCTGCTTCCACGGAGGATTCTTCATGTACCAGCAATCGACCTGCGCCAGCGACGAGAACACGACACTCTGCAGACGTCGAATCAGATCCTCCACGCTGTCGGCCTGGCGAACTTCGGGGCACCAGAGGAGTCCGCTGAATCCGGAATTCACCAGCGCACGAATGTAATCGCGATGGTTGTAGAGATCGCTGTAGAGCACAAACGGGTAGGGCGTAGCCAACGCGCCGCTGGACCGCACCATGCCGTACGTCTCGCGGCCTCGCTTGCGGAACTCATTCCAGATGGCCATCTGATAGCGCAGACCGAAGACGCTGTGCATCTGCTCGCCATCCACACCCGACGGAAACGAGCTGCACTCCGGGAACGACCATCCGTGCGTGTAGTCCGAATTATCGCACTCGTCGAGCTTGAAGCCATTCACTCCGGCTTCGATCAGGGTCTTGCCGTGATAGTCACCGAAGATGGCTCGGGCGCGCTCGCCGACGAAGTCAGGCACAAGTCCTTGCCACACGCCGAAGTTTCCTGAGTACGGCTCGAGCTGTGGGAAGAGTGGAGACGAGGGATGCGTGAACGCATGCTCCCAGAGGTTGATCTTGTAATGCTGATCGGCCGCAGCTCGCAGAAAGCCGGAAGGATCAGGGAAACGGTCCTTGTCCCAGACAAATGAGCAGGAGTACGCGTGCGATTGCCAGCCTGGCTCCAGGCCAATGACGTCACAAGGAATGTGACGATCGCGAAATTCACGCGCCATAGCGAGCACGTCCGTCTGGCCCGCCTTGGCCATGTTGCGATACCAGAAGCCCAGCCCCCACTCCGGAGGCACAAAGCCCCCGCCGGAAAAGACGTTGTATCGACGCACCGCACCCAACATATCCGGACCAGCGAACAAGTAGACATCAACACCCGACACGTCTGGCACATCCACCATAACAAAGTCGTTGCTGGCATCCTTCGACGTATTTGAATATTTCGGATCGACGCTTGCCCCTGCTACGGCCGCCACGGGCTGCGTTGGCTTGGGATGTGCATTGCCGAAGTAGAAGGTCGCGTAGCGCGCGGTGTCGATCAGAACGCCATACCCTTCCGTCGTCACGTAGAACGGCACAGGCGCGTGAGAATCCCCGCTATCCGCCTTCGGATCTGCGTTCACACGCGCGACCCTCTTCCGTCCGCGTTGCGCGAAGGAAAGGAGCTGCAATCCAAGGCCGAAGATCTGCTCTCCGGCTTTCAACGGTATCTGCAGCGTGCAGCCGCGTCCCATTCGTCTCGCCGTGAGAGGCGGTAACGGCGCGGTCTCCACGCGAGGCAGCTTTGCAAACGCCGCCACCTGCGGAGGTACGAGGCGACTGGCGACCGGCGTGAATTTCTCAGGCGTACCAAAGGTGGCTCGCCACACGCCGGGGTGCACGGGCTCCCAGCCATGCGCGGCGAGTAGTTCCGGTGCCGTCGTTTGCCCGATACCCAGGCGTGACATGCTGAGCGCCGTCCCGCTGGCTGCAAGCGCTTTGGCAAGACTGCGACGTGAGATCTGAGTGCTCAACCTCTTCTCCTGAGTGACGCGTGTGATGTCCGATACTAGAGCCCGAGTGAGGGCGCCGTCCGAAAGTAGTTGTTTCCGGCCCAGTGCCAGCCGGTATCGTTCCATAGCTCGAAAAGCGGTTCGCCATAGTTGGAGAGCGTGGCTCCGGTGAGTTCCATCGCCGCCACGACTCGCAGCGCGTCTGCGTTGTAGCGCTTGTACCACTCCCAATTCACGGCGGGACTGTCCGGCCAGAAGCACGGGCCAAACGCCTCCGTAACGATCGACTGCAATCTCTTTCCCGAAGCCAAAGTGGTGCGCTCGAGCGCCGTCTTGAAGTAGTTGGACACCATCTCCAGCATGGCCGGATAGTGCTTCCGACACGCATGGTCCCACGCCGTCGAATAGGCCTTGAGGTCCATCTTTTCAAAGTCGCCGAAGGAACCGAACGGAGCGTTGTGGCCGGCCTGCAGAAAGGCTCGCTTGTCATCGTCGTCCAGAATCACTTCCGGCATGCAATGAAGATCGACCACGTCATACAGGTCGGTCAGACGTGCAGCGTAGTTCTCGACTCCGAGTGAGGAATACGAAATTGGAATGTGCTCCTTGGCGATCTCCGAGTGGATTGGGACGACCATGGAGTGATTGATCCGGCGGTAGATCGCATCCACAGCCGTAGTGGTTTCCAGCTTCGTCTCACCCTCATTTCTCACCTTGTGCTCGATCGCTTGGATCGCCTCGATACCCCGGCCGCCGAAGTGCGGCACTTCATTCATCGGGGCAATCCATACCGCCCTCTCCAGCACTCCATCCTCACGCATCAGCTTGATCGCTTTGACCCAGGCCTCGCCGTATGCGGTAAAGGCGCGCTCTTCTTCCCCGATGGGGATTCTGGTCTCGCTCGCACCGCCGAAGAAGTTACTTGGCGCACCGGACGTGTGAATGGAGGCGAGCTTCGTGCAGCGAAACATATGAGCCTTATCCCACGAATCCAGGCCCAACCATATGCCGTGCTTTCGACAAAGATCGGCCAATTGCGCAACTTTCTTGCGGACGTTGCAGGTGTAGTCTTTTGCGAGCTCACCCCACCTGGGCAGGTTCTTTCCCGGAACCCACCCTGTCACAGGAAATGTCGACTCAGGCTCCAGAATCCGTGAAGGAAAGCAATCGACCCGCAGCGTGTTGTAGCCACGTTCTGCGGCTTCGGCGATGCGCCGCTCGAGATCCTCGTACGCACCTCCGGGATACTGCCCCATCAGCCAGGAAAAGTCCCACATCGCGATCGAGAGACGCGTGTCCTTACCGAGATAGTTCCTCGACGCAGGCCCGGTCGCGCTCATAGCGAACGCAGAACGAGCAGGCGACGTCGCAGCACGCGACTGCCCTGCTGCAGATAGACCGCCAACGACGGTCGGCGCGGCTAACGCGACGGACTTCAGAAAGCCACGACGTGACTGAGAGGAGGAGTTCATAGCTTTATCGGAGAGCGCAGCTCCGTATCATGTTTACCTTCGTCTTTTTCGACGTTGCTCAATTGAGCGACTCTCACGGGCTGTTTGTAGTCAGGCAGCAAGGGGATCTCAGCGATCGTCCCTTCCGGCTGCTTGAACACCAGAGTGCTGGCTCCGGGTTTCTGCTTGATCGTGCAAGAGAGCGCGAGCGTCGCTGTCTCTCCCGGTGTCACTTCCACAAAATGGACGACGATGCGGCGTGCCACTTCCTCACCTACCTTGAACTGGCGAGTGCGATTGGAATAGCTCCCATGGAGCCGATCCGCATACACCGCGATCCCCGGCGAATAATCGCTGGCCTGGGCATACGCAATTCCGGACCCTGCCACGGCTACCACACCCAGCCGGCCATCCACATTGGCCCAGATCCCAGAGAATTTAATGGGCTGTTGCGGCTTTTTGAAGTCAAAGACGCTATGCCCTCCATCGAAGGAGACGACTCGTTCGCCTCCACTGATTTCATCATTCTCGATACCAATCGGTACGCCACGTTCGCTCACTACCGTGACATCGGCGAGCGCGATGACACGGTCCTCGTAGACCACCGTTTGGTTCCCAACGGACGTCATCCTCAGCATCTGTTTCAGTTGGCCGTCGTTGAGCAACAATGTTGCCTCGGCTTCAAAGCCGTCTGGTGTTTCCCGGCACGAATGTTCAACCACCGCAACCTTGGTATCGACGCGAGGAGAGAGCTCGAAGGAACCGACGAACCCATCTTCGATGGGGACCATAAAGTTCGGATTTCCCTCATGACCGGGCCCGATTGGAATCAACAGCCCCATGATCTTGTTCTTCCACGAAAAGGACGCGAACTTCTTTTGCGTGCGGTGAGTGACCATGCCTACGTAGGAATGCTCACGAGTTCCCACTTCCTGTGCCGTTGCCTCATGGACGCTCATTTCGGCTACCGCCGGTCCAAATAATTTGTGCGCCAGCAAGCCGTAGGCCATCTGTTCCGCATTAATAGCGTGACGGGTGATACCAAAGCGCGACCCTGGAAACGCTAAGCTGCCTTTGCCCCACACCTGCCACGTGCGCATGTATTGCAAGCTGCGTTGTTCCATATGCGCCGCGAACGCGTCGTGGTCACGCGTGCCAAGGCTCGCAAAGAGATTGATAAACGGTAGCCCATGCAACTCCCAGTCCATGCCCTGCGGGAAAGCAGATTCGCCCCACGGTAGGGTGATGGACCGGAACATCTGCCACGTGTCCATAAGGTGGTGCGTAGCCGCCTGAGGAACGGCCTTGCCGCCGTACGTGTAATACATCGCCGCCTGCGTCAGGAAGTAACAACTGCAACCGACATAAGATGGATGAAAGCGGTTGTGATTTTCGAGCGTGAAATCTGGTTGCAGATTCGCGCCTCTCACCCACTCATGGACCGGCCGGTCGTCCACCAGGCTGGTGTCCCGCTTGTCAGCCTCGGTGCACAGGGTGTTCATCATGTACTCCAAGGCAGCTTCATGCCAGGCCGCTGCATGCGGGTGGATGGGAAACAGCAGCTCGCTCAGAACTAGGCACGGCACTTCCCAGCCATTTTCCTCGGCCTTCGTGTCGGACCAGAGTCCGGTGGGAGGCTGTCTATGCGACAGGATGTCCGCCTCGTGTGCGATCACGCGTTCCAATCCTTGCTGTAACGCAGGGTCAAGGCTGCTCCAGATCAGCCACGCCGCCCAGGCCAGCGTGCCGGTCCACATACCCGATTGCCAACTTTCGCCACGGAATTGGATCGTCGCCCCCCACGATTTCCCATCCGTGCATTTCTGCGTGCCGGTTAGGTGCGTCGCAGTCGCATAGCGAAGGGAAGACTTCGTCGTTTCCAGAAACTCTCGACGCTCGGCGGCACTAAGGACATCTTCATACTTGAGCAGGGTGGCACACGCCAACGCCATGCTGGCAAGCGCGCGAATACCCTCGTTGCCCACGCTAACCCCATCACCCCAGAAGCCCACTGTGGGATCGAACGCTGACACTCTCCAGTCGCCCTCTGCATAGTGACAAGCATCGATCAGCACACGAACGTAGGTTTCGAGGATCGCCTGGTCAGACAGATGCTGGAGTTTGTACAGATCGGGCTTCGCGCAGATCTTCACTCCGGCGGGCCTTTCCGACCCGCTGGTTGACGCGAAGGCCCTCGGCTCGAATGCCAGAAACCCACTCGTCATTGCCAGCGATGACAGAAATTCTCTGCGGCTCTGGTTGTTTGTCTGTGACGTCATCCTGCTTCCTGAGTTCGTAGGCCCAGCTTCTGGGCTATCAGGGTTGGCACGGAAATGTAGTCAGTGTGCTCCCAGTAGTCGGTTCGATTACATTTCCATGTGTCTGGTACCGTTACGCCAAACTCCACGCTCAAGGTTGGCCACCGCCAATGCTGATCCATGACATCTACGATGACCTCGAAGTTGCCGTCTCCTCAGCCACTGACCCGCTCTCCTTCTTTGCGGCGTTGCAGGCTTCAATGAAGTCTACTGAGGTCGTAGAGCGGCCCACGTAGACCTCGCTCCACATCACAATCCGCTCGGTGAATCCATATGTGCCTTTCGTTTCTTGAGGAAACAATTCAAGGTTCGCCAGCGTACAGTCCCGCAGAAAGATCACTTCGTAATTCAGGTTGAGCGCGTCAATCATGGTGCAGTGCAGACAGACGTCAGCGGCATATCCAACAAACACTAACGTCTTTACATCGAGGTCGCGGAGCAACGCATCGAGATGCGTATCCTTAAATCCTCCGTAATAGAGTTTCCTGATGTAATAATCGCCTTCTCGAGGCTCTAAGAGTTTGGAATGTTTCAGAAACTCTGACGAACCATAGTAGTATTGGCGCGGATCGATGTTGTCTTCGGCGCAGAGCTCCTCAAAGACAATGTCCAGCGAGCGCTTCAATTGCTTAGCAAACTGAGACTTCGACAGGGCGATGCGGGGGGCGCTGTTACTCACATAGATCACAGGCAGGCCCAACGCCCTCGCGGCATCCAGCGAAGGCTTGATCCTCTCCACGTTGACCTTCTTCTCCTGGTCCACGGTCCATATGTCCATCGAGGACCGCGGGTGAGGCGTGGCATCCTCTTCAGAAAACCCGAGGCCGTAGACGTCGACCAGGACGAACGCTGTTTTGTCGACATCGATCTCTACCGTTTCGGTAACGTGGCCCAAAAAGTCTCGTTGCGGATAGGCGCGATAGTGGCGCAGATTCAATTGAATGCAAGACATTTACAGGTACCTCCGGAATCTTCGTTTGATACAACTTCCCTATGCCTAGTTCGGCGGCGTCAGCGGAAATCCCTCCGCTGCGTACGCGAACCCCTCGAGCTCATTTACTTTCCGCTCATTATCGCGCGGAGATGCATAATCCATCCTTGTGATCTTCACGCTGTGCCCTTTCGGCTGGCTCTGTGCTGATCGCTTGCCAGCCTTCTTATTCCCTGCAACGACACGTTTCGTTAGCAGCCCATTGAAATATCAAACTCAATAGCGAGACGTCAAGTACAGGATGCGGTTCGAATCATTCCTGTGTTCCACCTCCGGCGCATATTCTCGGTAAACTAGCCAGGTACAGGCAAACAAGAGGTGGTGCATGGAATGTACTTGACAAGCGAGCCGGGGTTGTATAATGATCCCGGGCGACGTATTGAAATATCAATTAACGTGTGATCCAAGGAACTGAATGCGATTCAGACGGAAAGCGGTGCTTGTGCTTTCTCGCCTCACACCTTATCGCGGACAACGAAGCGACGGTTGACGGAGAAAGGCTGTTTTTGTCTGGCGCAGGAAGTCCCGAAGGAACTACCAAGCCCTGAGAGGCAATTGACCCGTGCTCATCATTGACACTCATGCGCATATCTATGCTGAGAACGATGCAGAATACCCTGCCATCGATAATCCGACTCGGCCTCCGGGAAAGTCGGGCTCTTTAAAAACATTGGATGCGCTTATTAGCACAAACCACGTCTCGGCGGCCTGCGCCATACAGCCAATTAGTTTCTACGGCTGGAATAACTCATTTATCCGCGATGTCTCCAGCACCAAGCCAAAGCATCTCGCTGGTGTTTGCGCGCTTGATCCGGACGACACTTCTGCGTCCGAGTTGCTCACGCGATATGTGACCGAAGACGGAGTACGTGGTCTACGCACCTACGTGGGCTCCGGCAGCCAACTCGATCATCCAGGCGTGCGAGCGCTGTGGCGGGCTGCCGAACAGCTAGGCATTGTTGTGAACGTCTCTGTCGGCTGCGATAAGGCCGACGACCTAGCGCGAATGCTTGAGGCATTTCCCAATCTACCGGTCGTCATTGATCACTGTCTGCTTCCGAAAGCTGGTCCGGATTTGTCTGAAACCATAGCAGCCATGGTCCGGCTGGCACAATTCTCGAATGCCTACGCCAAGCTGAGCTTCCTGCCGCTCGGCAGTCGAGAGGAATATCCCTACCGCGATATGCACCAGCCGTGCATGACCATCATCGCGGCGTATAGCCCGGAACGCTGTGTTTGGGGCAACTGCTTTCCATGCGAGTTATGGAGTCCGAAGTCGGACTACTCGCAAAACCTGCGGCTCTTTACCCACGCGCTCAATCTTCAGGCCTCCGCAAGGGCCAGCATCCTCGGTCGCACCGCGCACGCTCTCTGGTTCGGAGAGATACGCCGTGGCCTGCATAACTACACCCCTCGGATACTTGCACGGAGTCCTCGATAGGCTTCTGCAGCTCATTCGGAGAACAAGCATGAATGTACTCGTTACCGGCGGAGCAGGGTTCATTGGATCCCATGTCGTCCGTGAACTGATTCAAGCCAATCATACGGTTGTCGCGTATGACATTCAGATCGAGAGCAATTCCCTCGAATACGTTTTGGACGAGGCCGAGCGCTCACGCATGAGCGTCGTCACGGGCGATGTGAATGATGCCGGTGAATTCATCCGGATTCTTCGTGAGCACAATTCCGAAGCGATCGTTCACCTCGCGTCGCCACTCTCCTCGCAAACGGAGAGCGATCCGGCTCTCGCAATCCGAAACATGGTTGAGGCGCACCATGTCGTCCTCGAGGCGGCGCGTCTGGCCAATCTTCGCAAAGTGGTGTGGGCCAGTTCCGTCGGCGTGTATGGTTCGCCGAAACAGTATAACGATCTGCCCCTGCCTAACGATGCGCCACACTACCCTACGTCGCTGTATGGCGCCTGCAAGTCCTTCAATGAATATCTCTCAACGTTCTACACCGACAAATATGGAATCGACACGTTGGGGCTACGCTTCCCCTTGGTATATGGTGTCGGACGTATGCGAGGCAACGGAATGTACTTCGTCAATCTCGTGGAGCGCCCCGCTCTGGGCCTTCCCTGCCAGGTGCCGTTGGCAGACGCAGAATACGGCTGGCTCTACGTCGTCGATGCCGCTTCACTCGTAGCACAGGCACTTTGCACGGAGAAAACCCCCACCCGCAACTTCAACGTTGCAGGCGAGTTCGCCAGCATGCGCAAAGCCGTGGAAATCATTCGCGGTTGGATCCCCGATGCAGAGTTCGAGCTCGAGCCAGGCGAATATCCCATCGTTCAAGAGCTGGATTCGAGCAAACTCAGAAACGAAGTTGGATTTGTTCCCTCGTGGTCTCTAAAGAAGGGTTTGCACGACTGCCTCAACATCGTTCGCACTCGCGCCGGACTTCCGCTCCTGGAGTCACTCGAACATAGCTCACACACTTAGGGAACTTCCAATGCTTCGACCCATCGGGTCCGCCCCGCGCTATCTCAAGTCCGAGTTCCAGCACTACCTCGGCGCATTCCTGCTCCAGCTTGCCATGATGATAGCCATGACGGTGATCCCGTTTTTCACCTTCCAGCATCTGGGAGGAAGAGAGCGGGCTGCAGCAATGGCATACGGAGTTCAGGTACTCAGCCTGGGCGTCGCGTGCCTTCTCTCCGCATCGTTCATTTCCGTGTTGCCGAACGTCTTGCTCTGTTGCCTGATTGGCTCCGCAGGATTTGGCGTGTTCTATTCCACCGCCATACTCGCCCGCAACGTCATCAGCTTCTGCGTTCTGACCGGGATGGCGATGCTTTTCTTCGCACTGGCTTGGCCCGCTTTGCAATCGTGGCTCGGCGCGCAGCGGGACGCAGCCCTCCGCGCAAAAAGCTTCTCCTACTTCAACCTGTCGATCGGCATCGGCCTCACCCTCGGACCCTTCATCGCCGGCTTGCTTTATGGTGTAGATTACCGACTGCCCTTCCTGGCAACTCTTCTATTGAGCATCGTCTCCGGGCTTCTCCTCTTTGCGTTGCCGCACGAACGCGAATATTTCACGAGCGTTCCGCCGGTTTGCCCTGCTGAACTGAACGTGACTTCGACACTGCAGACAGATGCCGATAACGAAGCGTATCTCTACTGTGGCTGGCTTTCGAATATGTTGGGGTGGGGCCTGACTGGCGCCGTCCGCACCGTCTATGCCGGACGCCTCGACCAACTCGTGCAGCAGGGGAGGCTCGTCCTGTTCTCACCCAGCCTGCCCTTACATGTCTTCACCGCACAGCACGGCCCCTCTGCTGCCACCCTGTATTCTTGGATGCAGAGTGTCCTTTCGCTTGGTTTCTTTCTCACCATTCTGGTTATGGGTCGGACCGTCCGGTGGCAACACCAATTCTGGCCTGTCATTGCCTCTCTGGTCTTGCTCGGCGGCGGAATCTGGCTGCTCGCAGATAGCCACAGCCTCATCGTGATTCTGCTATGTCACGCAATCATTGGCGCATTTACGGGTTTCGGCTATATGGGCAGTCAGTGCTACAGCGCAGCGAACGTGCTTCACAAACATAAGCGTCTTGCATTGAACGAAGGATTTTCGCATTCCACCGGTTTCTTCTTGCCCCTTGCCTTCGCGCAGCTTGGCACATGGTACGGCATCACATGGCCATTTACGCACACGCCCGCGATCCTTGCAGTCTTCATTGCTCTTCAATTTCTTTCTCTCAGATACGCAAAGAGGAACGCAGCGGCCGCCACCTTATCCACTTGGAACGTATGACCGCTGATGCAGCCACAACATGCGCTCTGTCGGGACTTTTGAGATGAACCACCTGAAGGGACATGCATGCAGCTGAGATCTACCTCTCATAAGAAAAGGCATACCTGGAGCTTGACCGTCGGGCTTTTTCTTTCTCTGAGCGTACACGCGCAGGTATCTGTGCCGGTTACTTTTGAGCAGCCGTTGCATAATGCCAGCTACCCCGAGCTGGTGTATTGGTTCATCACACCGGAGACCTTTGCACCCGGCCAGGCTGCACACGATGTACAGCACATCGCGAAGGACTCACGCTTTACATTTGCATTCCTGACTGAACGGAACGGGGTGAACTTCTCTGCAATGTTCCCTCCGAATGATTTCGTGCCTCCCTCATGTCCGCATTGGCCGCCGTGGTGCAACAAGTTCTCCGGCAATGCGAAATCGCACGCGCTCCTGGCAAACATCGTGAAAGACGCTCATGCGAACGGGCTGAAGCTGGGGACCGCGTTCAACTGGCTTACCGTCGACACGGAACAAAAGATCTCGTTCAACGAAGCCCAGACAGTAGTCAGTTCGGCCGAGACTACGCTCGACGATCGCGGCCACGCCACGTTAACGGTTGGTGCGAAGCTGCGCTTCGCCCCTCCCTTAAAGAGTGAGCTGTTGCGCGTCTACGTGTTCACGAAAACTGCAGATGGTGAATACGATCCGCGGACTCTGGAAGATGTCACGACAAAGGCACACGGCGTTGCAAGAATCGGCGACCCCACCACTGGGCTGATGGACGTGACCATCGACTTGGGCCCCAGGTACGCCGGCAAGACCGTGGTCGCGATGCAGCAGACATGGCTAAACGCGCTGGATCTCCAGAACGACGCGTACATCCGCTGGGTCCACAACGCCCTCGATGAGTACCGCGACGTCCCCCTGGATGGAACAGCACTCGACGAGTTCGGATACACGCGCCTGCTGGGAAACCCGCCCTGGCGAGGCCTATTCGCGGGCGAAGCATTTCAGGCGCGGTTCGAGGCAAGTACAGGCATGAAGCTGCCGGAGACTCTCTTGGCTATGAGATATTCTCCGAGCGGTCATCCCGAAGTACGCATCCGGGCGATCGACAAATATTGGGACTTTCTGCGAACCGGCCCACAACGGATCGAGATGGAGTTCAACAACTACAGCAAGAAGGTCTTCGGAGAGACGACTTTCGCCGGCATCCACAATACGATCCACAACCACCTGACCAACGACGAACCTTGGACGTCGGGCCTGAACTGGTGGATCATTCCGCGCCAGTACGGCATGAGCGACGAAAATCTCTCCATATCCCTTCGCATGGGCATGCTGGTCTCTCATCCGGGCAACATCATGTACGACCAGTTCTATGGGCGAGACATCCATATGTTCGCCGAGAAGGCCCTGTATGATGCTCGCTTCAACGCCCGCATTCACTATCACGGATACAACGACGTGGGGGCCTGGGGAGTCGATCTTTCGACAGAGCCTTTGCTGAAAACCATCAATCCCATTGAAGAGAAGATACGGCTGCTGAATCGCTTTGATCCGGCTGCGCCGGAGCTACCTCTGCTTGTAGTGTTTGGCATGCCGAGATTGTTGAATTGGTATCCGAGAGAAGCCGACCGGAATTCCTTTGATGTAAACGGCTCACTTCTGATTGAAGAGAAGGCAAAAGCGCTCTGGGATGCAGGATTTCGCTGTGCAGTCGTCCCCAGCGACTTGATTGACAACGGGATGTTGCGACTTGATGATCACGGCGTGCCGGTGATTCATGGCCACAGATTTCGCGCCATTGTTTACCTGTACCCGGAGTATGCCAAGCGCTCGACGTTATCGTTCCTCGAGGCCTACGTTCAACACGGAGGCGCGTTGATGCTGGAAGGCACAGCCACACGCGACTTCGACGGAGAACCCATCGCCGACCGCTTTTCTTCTATTGCGGCCAAAGCTCGGGTGAATAGCTTCGATATCGCGAACCTGGACAAGCTGGCCATCACAAAGGACCCGCTTCAAAAGATCGGCGGATCGCTTGAAGATGGAAGCGTGATCCTGACGGATCTCGCTTCCATTGAGAAACACACGCCGAACGATTTCTCGGTTACCGTGGGAGGTCACAACTTCAGAGGATCCTACGAGGGAGTATTTGCGATCAAGACAACTAAAGACGGTACGATCGAGAAACTTGCGTGCGGTCAGTGCGGCCCGTTATCCCGTGACGGCCGTGAGATACTTCGACTCCAGAAACCGGCTGACCTGTTCATACGAAACGATGTCGGTGGCTACCGCGCCGTTGTAGTCGGAGATCAGGGATCCAACTCCGTCCACATGACGAAGTAACTCCGCAGATGAGATTCTTCGTCAGACCTGACGGGTAGAGGTGGAGGAATTCGCGCCTCCTTTCTCGCGAAGCATCGAACGCGAGCGTGGCCTCGCGAATTGTCATGTGTTTACTGCGCTAAGCTCCTTTAACGGGAGAATTCGTCGTGCCGCCGTATTTCATCGAGAACTCCGCTCTTCGGCTCGCGTGCTATCCGGAATATGGCGGCAAGCTCTTCTCTCTGACCGAGCGCTCCACGGGAACGGAGTTTCTTCTGCCTCCGGCAGCGGCGTACCTCAGCAACTCAGCCGGCTCCGTCTTTGAAGACAGCGACCGGGGCGGGTTTGATGAGTGCCTGCCCAGTGTCGCCGCGTGCAGCGCCAGCCCCCATCATCTTGCGGTTCCCGACCATGGAGAGCTATGGCGGACGTCGTGGGAGATCCAGAACGCCTCCGCGGTCGAACTGAGCATGTCGGCAACGTGCCCCTGCTCCGAACTGCAGCTCGCGCGGAAGGCAACTCTGGACGGATCGGCGATTGACTTTCACTACCAGTTAACAAACCTGGGTCGCGAGACACGGAACTGGCTCTGGTCCGCACATCCGTTACTGTTTGTTGAGCCTGGAGACCAGATCCTCCTCCCGGACGATATCGACGAAGCGCGAGTCGAGTGTTCGCTCTCTGGGGAATGGAAGGGTGATCTCCTTGCGCAAAGGCCGAAGCGCCACTTTGCAGACGGGCAGGAGCGTCACGTCCTCCCAGCGGAGTTTCCGCTATCGTTGACCTTTGGGTAACAGTCGCTACCACCCTGTCAATTGGTCCGCTTGAAAGAGACGATCTTTCTCGCCTTGTCGTACACAGTGGCGGTCTCGCTTCCGTTCCACCGCGTTCTCTGAGGAGGTCGCTCGGCAGCGATCAGAATGGAGTTGGATGCATCGTCTGAAACAAGCTCCACCGACTCGCCCGACGACCAACACGCGGTCAGCTTCGAGAGAGATTCGAGAACGCTCTGGCGGCCGCGGCGCAGATAGCTGCCGTCGCTCATGAAGTACCGCGCTGTTGTCGCGCCTCCTGCGACGGGCTGAGTGAGATGTACGAAGTACGCATCTGTCGTCCATTCACCAATCGTGATGCCAGTGCTCGTTGATCCATTAACGGCGCGGAGGTTCACATACAATTCTTCAACGGAATGCGCCGCCTGAGCGCGAATACCAACAAAATCTGATCCATTAAGAAGCTCAAGCCTCGGAACGGCGGCCGGATCCAGACAGATGGCCGTTATGAATTGTTGGGATTTGTCCGCAGCCTCAGGACGAAAGGCCAGGTACGGAACCTTTCTGTCGGGGTCGTGGTCGGCCAGGCCAGTTTCTTGCCGTTGGGCATGAGGAGGAAAGAGCATGTGGACGACGGCCTCGGCGGGGCCATTCTTCAACGTTATACTTCCATCGGCATTGGCTCGGTATTCACCCTCGTAGTGCAATAACCAGTCCATGGGCCCTTCGGTATATGCAAGCACCGTATCGACGATGAAGATCACATCTCCGCTCCAAAGCCAGTGCCGATAGTTGCGACGAAACCATCGGGCCATCGGGCCAGTTGCATCGGCATACACGTATTTCAAGCCCAGGCCGTCAATCAAGCTGTGCATCTGACCCGGGAACTTGCAACCATAGTTGATGTCTTCTTCCGGTTGTCCGGCGCCATCCATCATGATCACATTGTGCGCGCGGCTTTGACGATAATAGGTGGTGTACTCCGGCCGACTGTACGGACAGTTTCCGGAATCGATCACCAGAGGTACGCCCTGCTTGAAGAGGATGAACGAGCCGGCATCAGCATGCGCGTGGTTCCACGTGTAGCCTGACTTCATCGCAAGAAATGTGGCGTCATTTTCCCACGACGAACGCATCGTTGCCCATCCCATCTGCGGATAAATACAAGCTGTCGGCGCACCGCCATGGACACGGGGTATGGCCTCTCTGTGCAACAACGTGAGCAGTGTGCTTTCCGGATGGGTATGCACATACTGCAGATAACGCGCGGCGTCGGATGTGCCAAGGCCACAAGCGAACAGCAACATCATCGTGGTAGTTACATCGACATGAGTTGGCGAGTCGCCGAAGTTGACAGCAAGGGACCCTGTCGACGTCGGATAGAGCGTCTGCAGAAAGAACCGTGCGATGTGATCCAGCGGTTCAATCCTTGGCGCCTTCCGCCCCAGGAATGTGTTCTGCCAGGCAAGCCGGTAGCACAGATACTCCGAAATGCCGTAGTTGGTGTACAGCACGCCCTCGTAGGAAGGCCCGGAACGCTCAAAGGTCTGCACGCGGTTTTGCAGGACATTCCCTGGGTACTGGAACCATTGCAGGAATCCAGCATCGACCGCGTCAATCCAACCGTGCGCACGCGGGTCGTCACCGAGCAGCGCCAGCGCGCAGAGGCCTCCGCCCGCGACGCAAACGCCCCACCAGTTATGCCCCATCGAGTCGAACGAATGGACACGTTTTCCCGGCAGCACCCAATCCTCCAGGATGGGCAGCGCAGCCAAGCGCACCATTCCCTCGGCGATCGTCTTCCGGTCATCTTCAGAAAGCACAGAATGCAGCGCATCGTAGCCCGTTGCATATCCAAAGCTGAACAACTCCGTGTCCAGTTCCGAATGCCATGGGGGAGACCGGTTCACCAGCCCGGGACCAGCCCAGCGTACATAATGTGTGTAGTACAGCAGCGCACCTCGAAGTTTGTCTGCATATTTCGCCTCCCCAGTGAGGTGAAACAGAAGACCCAGCGTCAGACCCATTTCTGCGATCTGGTTTCCTGGTTTAACGTAGTTGGCCTGTTGTCCTCCCCCGATTTCGGCCACATTTTCCGGAATCAGTTCTGCAGCCAGCAACTCTTCGCCATGCTTTTTCAAAGCGGCATCCGCTTCGGGATGCGACGCCAGCGTGCACCGAATGCGATCCAGCGAGGCGGCGCTGTAGTAGAGCCGTGGATGCGCCGGATGATGCCCCGGGGCGGGTCCCTTTGCCACCAACTCACCTTCCTGGCGGCTGCCCCATAGTGCTGTCGAGGCGCCCATGGCGGGACAGGCTATGGCAATCCATTTGATCAGGTCACGCCGATTGATGCCTTCAAGGGTGCTCATCGATCTGTCCTCTTCCATTGCTTTTTCATGCGGCCGAATCATGCGCCAGCTGTGCGCCGGCCAACTTGAACAACAAAACGAAAAAGAGCAGAGCAGGCGTCCAATGTTTCATCAAAATAATCCTCGACAATGCGAAGCGAGACGTTCCAATAGGACCGCGCGCGAGTTACGGTTCGTTCTGCGGGGGAGCGGCCCAGGGAGCGCTTCCCCAGTTCTTGTTTGGCTCAGGTCCCATGGTCAGGACCAGTTCGGCACCATTGGCGACGTCGCTGTGATAGATCCAAGGCTGGTTCAAAGGTTGGCCATTCAGCGTAGCGGATTGGATATACACATTCCCGGGTGACTGATTCCGGGTCTCGATCACAAACTGCCGTCCCGGATAGTACTTCCTGTCCAGGTGAACGACGATACGGCAGAAGAGCGGGCTGCCGATCTCATAGATCGGCTTTATGGAGCAACCGCCATCCATTTCGAACAGCCCCATCGCCAACATCACGAAATAGGCCCCCATCTGGCCCTGGTCTTCGTCGCCTGTGTAGCCGGATGGGCTGGCAGAGAAGGAGTGCTCCATCACCTCCCGAGTCCATTTCTGTGTCAGCCATGGAGCGCCCGCGTAATTGAATAGCCAGGGTGCCTGCATGTTCGCCTCATTGCCGACATCGACCACACCGCGGGCGAAATTCGGCTGCGAATCCTCGAACCCCTGATTGAGGCGCCGCACGAACTCGTCCCTCCCCATCAGTCCGATCAGCCCTTTCACGTCGTGTGGAACCCAAAAGGAGTACTGCCACGCTGTGCCCTCGAGGAACCCCTTTGTCTGTGATGGCGAAAATTCCTTCATCCATGTGCCATCCCGATGTCTTGGCCGAAAATAACCCACTGACGCATCCCACACGTTGCGGTAATTCTGAGCGCGCTTCGAGAAATATTGAAAATCCTCGCTCTTGCCGAGCGCCCTGGCCATCTGCGCGGCACACCAGTCGTCGTAAGCGTACTCAAGCGTAAGCGAGGTCCATGCGCTCTTCTCCTCCGCGGGCACGTAGCCGAGATCGCGATATGCCGGAAGTTGTTCCATGCCGACCCACCCATCGATCCATCGCCCGGAGTAGATGCCCTCGTAATACACCTTTCCTGGAGTCGTCTGCACATGCTTGATGGCTGCAAAGGCCTTCTCCCCGTCGAATGTGCGGATGCCCTTCTGCCAGGCGCCAACCAGCAGGGCAATATCATGCTCAGCCACCATGACGCCGCTGTAGCGAAGCCCCCCTGGCCCTTTGGACAACCACCCGCCGTCGTCATTGAGCTGAATCTGCGACCTTGCCCATTGGGCCAGGACCTCCGGTGTTACCAGTCCCCAGAGCTGATTCAGGTTCCAGAAGGTATTCCAGAAGGCATCGCAGCCAAGCATCGGCGATTCGGGATTCGCGAGTTGCCGGACGCGGCCTGTGGGATCGACATACTTGCCGTTCACATCGCTGAAGATCGTTCTGGCCACATAAGACCGATACAAATTGGTGTAGAACTTTCTTCGATCGGTTTCTGAGCCACCTTCCACCTCGATCTTCCCCAACAGATTGTTCCAGGTGTTGCAGGCATTGTTTCGAACCGCGTCGAACTCCCACCCGAAACGGTTCATCTCCGTTTCCAGGTTGAGCCGCGCCTGGTCGATGCTCACGTATGAGATCCCGGTTTTGACCAGAATTACCTCGCCTTCCTTCATGCGATAGTTGGCGAAGACGCCCACATCGCCTTGACCGGCAATCTCCCTGGCATCTTGAGTCACATTCGTCCCCACCCAGCCGCCCATGGAATCGAACGGCTTGCTGAACTGGATGACGAAGTGCAGCTTGTATTTTTGAAATGTGTAGACGTGGGTGTTCGTCTGCTCTGTTTCGCCCTCGATCTCCGTGTCGCTCACGCGGCGGATCACAGCATTTTGGACGACCGTGCCATACTCACCGGGAACATTCAGCACTACCAGGACGCGAGCCTGATCGGCTTTCGGAAAAGTGTAACGCTGGATCCCCGCGCGTGTCGTGGCACTCAGTTCACAGCGAACGCCGTAATCATCGAGCGTAACTGCATAGTATCCGGGTGAAGCGCTCTCGGTCTCATGCCGGAAACGCGAGCGGAAACTTTCCGGTGAACCGGATTCGGGTCCCTGCACCAATTTCAGCGGGCCTGTCGTGGGAATCATTAGGAGGCCACTCATCGTCCAGGAGTGAATGTGGCTGAACCCAAGAAGGGTCCCGATCGTGTAGTCATAGCCTGCCCTGATGTTGCCAACGCGGTTGTCTGGACTGAACTTGACCATACCGAAGGGCATAGATGCACCTGGAAAAAGCATCCATCGCAACCCTGCATTCGTAGTGCCGATGAACGGATCAACGTCGTCAATGGGCAGGCGGCCCGAACCTCTGGGCGAGGCCCAGCCCGCGCGCCCGAGAGTAGCGGCGGCCACTGCGCCGCCTGCGGAGCCAAGAAATTGGCGGCGTGTCAGGCCCGAGCCGAAACTGCCAGATGCGCAAACACTCCTCAAATGTTTCCTCCATGTCTAGTACGTTGTACCGGCTGCCTCATTGCAGGAGCGCCCCACATGAGTTCGGAGAGCCGTGAGCGTTGGAAACGACCAGTTACCCTCGCACGCCGAATTCGCTGATGCTTCCTCACCGGTTCTGACTCATCCATACGAGGTTTCCCCTGACCACGCTAATCACCTCTAAATCGTTCTCTCACCAACTCACCGCCGCCACAGCAAATGGCTCCATATGGATCTTTCCGTCCGTGGGTTTTACGCTGCGCGCCGGCCCATCACCAGTCACCGCATCCACGGCCAGCGCGCTGGCCTTCTCCGCTTCCGGCAGCTCCACATCAATCGCATGGTTCCGCTTGTTCGCCAGCAGCAGCTTGCGGCCGCCTCCGGTCACAAAACCCTGCGCTGCTACGTCGCGCGAACGGATCGATGTTTCCACGAGCTTATCGCCGGCGTGGAACGAATCCCTGATCAGCTTCAACGTCCAGTACCGCGCATTGGGCTGGTTCTTGGTCCAATCCATCATGCTTACGCTGGGATACTGCGTTGGGTATCCCACCAACTGCGACATCCCGATCAAATCGATCTGCAGGCGCGAGAGCTCGATGTAGAGATACGCATAAAGCGATCCGCACAGATTCCAGTACGCGGCCGGTGGAGGCACGTTGTCACCGGCTTTTTTGCTCGTGGGGAGGATGACGCCGAGCTCATCGAGGTCCGTCTTTGTCGCGGGCGAGAGACGCTTACGAATCTCCTCGACATATCGCACCGTATTCAGGAATCCGTTGGCCTGGTCGAAGAACGTGTATTGCCATTCGTTTGCACTTTCAGTCGGCTCCGGCACTACATAAAAGTGATAGGAGATGTAATCCAACGGAATTCCCGGCTTATGGTTCTTCGCATCAAGGAAATATTCAAAATATCCCGGCTCCTGGTTCGCCCACCCCAGTGCCAGCCCCATGAATTTCGTATCCGGCGAAACCTTGTGAATCGCGCTCACAATGGTGTCGTAGCGTCTCGTGTACTGTTCGGGTGTGGTTCTATGCTCGCCCTCCGGCTCATTCAGAACCTCCCATACGGGAAACTTGTAGTGATAGCCTGACTCGTGACGCGCTCCGTTCTCGTCGGTGAATCCGCCGTTCACGTACCAGCTCACCAACCGCGCATAGTAGTCGCCGATCTGCTTGTCGGTGGGGTCGCGCTCCTCGGTCCCCTGAGTGTAGTTCCACACCAGCTTGTTGGGATCGTCAGGATAAGTCACGGGCTTATCGCTCTTGAAGAGCCATGCAGGCATGGTGCTAAAGTTCATCACCGTGGGATGGCCGTCGGTGGCGGCCAAAAAGTCCTTGGTCATCGGATCGATCAAGCTGAAATCCCACGAGGTTTTCTGCAGCGTCGGTGGCTCCAGCTCGGCCACTGCCAGCCTGGGATAGGGAAGCCAGGGCACATAGCGCACGTAGTCCGCCCCTAGCTCTTTCACAGCTTTGTAAGCTGCTATACCCAGGGGCTCCCCGGGCCGCAGCGGCGGATTGACCACCACCTGTAGCGTGGGCGAGGACTTCGATACCACCGTGGTCTTGCCCCAATCAACTGCGACCTTGACCGTTTCCTGGCCCGGCGCGGCGCTCTGGTAAGCAATACAGACGAATCCCAAAATCAGCGGACGAACCCGGCGCAACACAACCGGGGTCAAAATCGAGGTACTCATGGCCTGATCTCCTGCGAGCTATGCGCGATCCAGGTTTCGGGAAGGCGCCTCATACCAATCTCTGGTCGAAAGGCCCAGCCCGCGCGCACTGCCGCAGGAGCGAGAAGAGCGGCGGCCATGGCGCCGCCGCCGGTACCAAGAAAACGGCGTCGCGTCTGGCACGACTTCTTCCTGCCCGACTTGTGAACGCTCATCGCGCAAGCACAGACCACGCAGTCGCCTGGTCCATCAGTATCGACAATTACCATCTCTGACATGGACGCTACCTCGCCGGCGACACGGGGAGAGTCCTCTGTGGGGATATCCGCACTAACGCCACATCATGGGCGGGCACCTGAGATGAGAAACCGTTTGCAAATGCGCCAATACTTTCGTGACGCCAGACATCACGAACCATTAGAGTCCCACTCCTTTCCACATCGCTCCAAGGCACCGATATAGTAAGTGGCTCCGTGCTCAGGTTGAATAGGCCGACCGCAACAGAACCGTCGTCGAGTGGTTTTGCTAGAACAAACTCTTGCGGTGTTTTTCGGACGACCTTTGCTTGTCTTCCTAATGAGTCCTGGTCAATATCAATCACTTCTGAGTTGCAGAGAACATTGAGGGTGAAATCGTCCAGCTTGGTCATCTCTCCAGAAAAGAAGAGTGGCGCAGCCATTAATGACCACATGGACATGTAGCTGTATTGTTCTCCCTGTGTTAGGTGAGTCGGTTTGGCTGGCAAATTGATGTCATTCGCGTCGCCAACCGTTCCTATAAGGATATAGTCTGGGTCGTTCCACCCTCCCGGGCCTGCGTAGGCATCAAGAGCTGCATTGGCAAAACCGACAGAATAGAATCCTGGTAAACTACCCCCTTTGACTGCCCCAAGATCACCTGTGGTACGCCACGACATACCACCGATCTTTCGTCCCCATTTCCATACTTCGCCCATTCCATACTGGCAAATGTTGAGAACAATATCTCGATTCTGCTTCTCTAACAACGAGCTCATTTTCCTGTAAGGCTCCTGGAATTCTGGAAGACCAGGGCTTTTGACTACTGTGCCATAGCTACACCAGTCATATTTGAGCAGATCGAAACCCCATTTCGAAAACTGACGAGCATCGGCATCTTCGTGTCCGTAAGATGCTTCGAACTTCGCACAGGTTAAAGGTCCTGGTCCAGAGTAGATCCCTGCTTTCAATCCTAACGAGTGGATATACTCGGTGAGCCCACCCATATTCGGGAATCGTGCGTTTGAAAGAATGTCTCCATCAGCGTTCCGCGCTGGCCCCTCCAATTGAGGATCGGACGATCCCGGTTTTCTAGCCCAGGCATCGTCGATATCTACGAATTGATAGCCATAGTCTGCCATTCCCGACTTAATCATTGCGTCTGCAGCTTCGCGAATATCGCTTTCTGTTGGGTGCTCGTAGTAGGAATACCAGTCATTCCATCCCATCTGGGGGGTCAAACCAAGTTGATCGCCCACAACGATCTTGAATTGACGCGACACGTTGCCAAGTGAGTTGGCGGCTTCTAGGGTCGTCGCGTATTCACCGGGAACGTCTGGAGTGGTGCCGGAGATGATTCCCGATGTCTCGTCAAGTTTGAGCGATGACGGAAGTCCCATGGCCGAAAAGTGGATCGGACGAGTGCCCGTACACGGAATGCGGTAGAGAAATGGATGCCCCGGTCTTGCGCCATATACTTTCGGGCCGTTTATGTGTGGAATGGGCGGTGCCTTGGGAGTCCGCATATCGAGAAGACTCTGTCCAAATGCAACCGGACATTGCATTCCAAGGGCCCAGACTACGAATGTCGAAATGAGAGTGGCTTCACGTCGAGTCAACATTATTTTTTCTCTGGCTCGCTTTATTTCCGTGGGCGTCCAAGAATACGACCGGGACGAGATGGAATAGATCAGCCCCGAAGATTAGGGCTCCGGGGCTGATCTCCATT
The DNA here is from genome assembly GCF_025685645.1 of Edaphobacter bradus. NCBI lineage: Bacteria > Pseudomonadati > Acidobacteriota > Terriglobia > Terriglobales > Acidobacteriaceae > Edaphobacter > Edaphobacter bradus. The sequence goes on along the minus strand of NZ_JAGSYF010000002.1, from coordinate 1,476,280 downwards.
CAAGCAGCGGGTTAGAACGTGAACCGCATTGTGAGTTGCAACTGACGCGGCGACCAGTAGGAGGAACCATCTATGCCGCCGGACGAGACGCTCTCCTCGCCACTGGTCGTATTCGGATTGTTGTAGCCCTGGATGTTGAACACATTGAACGCGTCCAGGTTCACGCGGAAGTTCACCTTCTCCGTGATCGGGAAGACTTTGAACAGCGAGAGATCGACGATGTAGTTGAACGGTCCGTTGAGAACGGAGTGGCCGAAGGGATGATTCCCTGCGTATTGGGGAGGGAGGGAACTGGTGGTAGGCAAGAAGGGAACTGTGACCGGCTGGCCGCCGTTCAAGGTCGGCACCCTCAGCGCCACGTTGTTAGTCCCAAAATTGGCTGCGATGTTCGGGTTATTGTTGATCGGAGTCATGTAGGGCTGGTAGGTGGAGGGAAGCCCCGTTACGCAATTGGTAGTGCAAATGCCCCCGTTCGCCGGCGGGAGAAACTGCGGCGAGATGTATCCGTTGAACCACATGAACCTATTGAAGCATTTGCCGCTGCTGCAGTCGGTAATCGGCACACTGTGTTTGTAGGTAACGAGCTTGCTGGCTTGTCCCCAATTGGTGGTGGCGGGCGAGAAATTCTGGGACTGGACTTGCGCGTCGCCCGCAATCTGCCATCCGCCGACGATCTCATCGACAAAACGGTTGGAGTTGCCCAGCAGCCGTTTGCCGCGCCCGACCGGCAGATCGACGAGACCGGTAATCGTAACGTGGTGGAACAAACCACTGAAGTAGGGGTCAACCTTGTAGTCCTCGAAGCGCAAGAGGCTATGGTACTCGGCCCATGACGGCGTTCCAGCCGGCGGCGCGGGAGGAGCCGCTGGCGTGGTCATTGGGCCCTCACCGGCAAGCGGGGCATAGGTGGCGCCTGACGCAGTTCCCAGGACGCCGGGATAGCTCGCGAGAGGAAAGCCGAGGCTTTCGCGGGTGGAGTTGCTGCCCACTCGGAAGGGCCTGGACCATACGTAAATGACCTGGTAGGCGATGCCGTGATTGAAAAGCCTTTGGTAGTTGACCTGCAAGGAATTGTCGTTGGACCAGCCGTCTCTATTGAGCATCTCGATTTGCCCGTAGGTGATGTTGTCATACGGGTTCAGCGCGGTCCCCGCATACTGATTGGTCCCGATCGTAGAGCGTCCTCCGTTGGGTGGAAGAGTGCCGGTGTCATATTCCCAGACAAAGGGCGACAAACTGCCATTGGGCCAATATCCGTGAGTCAAGTTCGAGGCGTGCGTCCAATTCCAGGTGACCCGCAAAGCCGAGTTATCCTTGAAGGCCTGCTCAATGGTGAAGTTGGTCTCGGTCACTATTGAGGGAGGGAAGTCGTGGTTAAAGTAATTTCCCCCGACGCCTGGAAGAATCGAGTTGATCCCGGAGCTAGCAACGATGTTCGCGGTGTTCTGCCCCAGGAAGACATTCTGCGGATGCCGCAGCTCGTAGTTCGGCGTGCTGTCCGGATTCTGCGCGGCGCTATTGTTGTTGTAACCGTAAACATTGTAGAACGGCAGATTCCTGGTTGTGAGCAAATTGCGTAGAGCTTCGGGAAAGATATATCTTCCATAGGATCCGCGGACCACGGTACCCCGTTTGTCGCCGAAGGGCTGCCAGGCAAAGCCCGCGCGGGGGGCGAAGTTGAATGGGTAGCTCCTGAGCAGGTGGCCACCCGAGTACCCGGCCGCCGACGGCGTCTCGAATTTGACGCCGAGGTTCTGCATGTTGGTGATGATGGCCTGGGTGGTGATTCCTTTGGAGACGTAGTATGAGGGAGTGTTCTCCATCACGATGGCCTTGTTGGGCAAGTCGAAGGCGAGGCCAAAGCCGCCCGTGTTTTGCGCCGGATGGTCCTCCCAGCGAAGGCCGATGTTCAAAGTCAGGTTCTTGCTCACGCGATAGTTATCCTGGATATAGGCGTCGAACTCGTTATCTGAGAAGTGGGTATATGGCGGCAGAATGCCTGCGGTGAAGTTGTACATGGAGCCCAGGAAGGCATCGGCCGCACTGGCGCCCGAGTTCGCCAACGCTCCATAGTTTCCGCCCGTCTTTGGATCGTAAAGGGCCGTGCTCAGGTTGTCGGCCGTATTCTGGTCGGACCCCAGATCGGGCTGGTAACCAAGCCGTTCGTGACGGTATCGCACCCCGAAATGCAGTTGGTGCTTGCCTGCCGTCTTGGTCAGGTTCTCATCGATATTGGATATGATTTGGCTGATGCCGTAGTCAAATTGATTACCCCCATGAGGCATAACAAAGCCGCCAATGGTCGGGAAGCCACTCTCGCCGAAGTTATTTGGTAATCCCAGTGGCTGCTCATAGTTATGGTGCGGGTCTCCGGTGGCGGTGACAAACTGGCCGAACCATTGCTGGCTGACCACGGTTTCAGAGAAGAAGCTTGGGGAAAAGATATGCGTGTAACCGAGAGCGGCGGCAAAGTTCGGTACCGGAAGGATCGTTTCCGCCGAGGCCGCCATCGCCGGGATACCATCGGCCGCAATGGTGGTTGCGACGCCTGCAGGATACTGGGAGCTCTGCATGCTTGAGGTGTACCTCAGGTATGCCTTGTTGCTCTCGTTGAAGTTGTGATCGAGACGCCAGGTGATGGTGGGGATAGAGTAGAGGTTGGGGCCGGCCCAGTTGTAGTTAGGTGCTGACGACGACGGGTTTAATACACTGGCGTTGGTCGGTGCCGGCGTCATATCGTAAATGATCTTGGCCACAGGGTTCAAGCGGCTGAGCGGGATCTTGTTGTTGCCGGGATCTCCTTGGATGCCATTGCCGAAAGGCATGCGGCAGTAAGGGTTGTTTACGGTTGGGCCGGCGTTCCAGATTGTCACTCCATTGACCACGCCTGGTGTGGGGCAGGCGGGATTAGCCGTTGTCGTCGATGGATCGTAGAGCTGGGTTTTGGTTAGACCGCTGAAGTCGCCGCCTTTCATCGCCGGCGTGTCCACGGAGTACAGTTGATTCACTGTTTGGATCAGCGAGTAGCGCTCAAACGCGAAGAACCAGAAAGTCTTATCCTTTCCGTTGTAGAGACCGGGCACAACGACGGGGCCGCCGGCGGAGACACCGAATTCGTTCCGCTTGTAATTGGGAGCGGCGAAGTTCGCTGGATTTTGCCTGGCCTTTGCAATTCCAGCGACACTGTTATTTGCTCCCGTCCAGAACGCCGTGCCATGCAGTTGGTTAGTTCCCGATTTGGTAGTGATAATGCCGGTGGCCGGGGTTGCATACTCCGCGCCGCCGCCGCTGACTTCCACTTTCACTTCCTGGATAGCGTCTGGATCGGGATACTGGGAATGCGTTGAGGCGTTCGGGCCGCCGAAGTTGCGGTTGTCGAGGGGCGCACCGTCCGCGACATACTCAAGGGCCTCGCCTGCAAGACCATTGGCGCGGGTGCCCGGGCCAAACCCGTTTTCCAACCCCGGTGTGGTCTCCTGGGTCAGGCTGGTGATCACGCGACCGTTCATCGGGAGTTGGTCAATTCTCTCGCGTTCCAGAACGGAAGTAATAGCCCCACTGTCGGTATCTGTGAGCTGAACGATCGTCGCGCTTACCTCGACCTTCTGGGTGACCGCTCCAGCGGTCATAACGGAATTGACAACCGCGGTCTGGGCCGTCTGAAGCTCAACCGTGTATATATAGGTCTTCATCCCCGGCGCTGTAACGGTCAGGTCATAGGTGCCGGTGATCAGGCCGGGCACCTGATAAAACCCAGTTTCGTTAGATTTGGTACTGGACGCAACACCCGTGGCTTTGTTTACCACTTGAATCACGGCGTTGCGTATGACGGCGCCCATGGAATCCGCGACTGTACCCTGAATGGTGCTTAAACCGCTCTGGGTCTGTGCCCATGCGCTCGATGAGAACATTCCTGCGCATATCAACGCGGAAAGGATCCATACCCCGAACCAGCCTAGGAAGCACAGCCTTCCGAGCAATGGATGCCTTGCAGTCCGATCCTTGGGCCCATCACCGTGTGTCGTCTTCATACAGCCTCCTAAATCGCAGTTCCTTCGTAGTTTCTTGTTCAGGCCTGGCTATCCCGGCACTCTCCAGACAGTACCGACCGCGGATCGGAATCTGGCGCATTCATCTGTCCAGGTTTCCTTTACGATCTGCATCAACACTGAAATATCAATACGAGTAGGAGTATGTATCAGCCACCAAATCGATTTGTCAAGAATTCTTTTTTGCGAGCCGTTGTATGTGCGGCACCAGGACAGAGAACTAGCCCGCCACCGCGGCCCTTCGCTGAGCTAACGAGCAGAACAAAGGTGGTCGAACGGCAATCATGACGTGCCCATCAACCCATTTATTTTATGCTGCTTACCTCGACGGCATCGGCATGAGTCATAGCGCTCTGTTGGGTTCTCGATCCCCGGCGCTGCACGCACTCCATCGGCTCTGACGCGCCACGGCGAGGAACGGGCAACACCTCATCTCCGCTACGGTAAACCGGCTACAAGCATCGTCAGATCGTCTTATGCTGAGATATCACTCGGCGCTGCGAAACCAGACGATCGAGGGCCGACGTCCAGCATTACAGTGGCCCGGCGAATCACGCGGGTGGCAAGCCCTCGGCTCCTAAACGATATCTGGACGTTGATCCCTGAAACATTTTGCGGGCAAACTGGGGGATGTTGCCAGACATAAATTTTGTATTTTGAAAAATTTATACTGCGTGGCGGGAGTGAGGGATTCGAACCCTCAATAGAACTCATATAACAACCTATGACCGCCAGTCAGCCGAAATACGGTTGCTGCGTCTGGCTTTCCCTTCTCGGGCGAAGGAACTCCGCAGAGGCCCGAACCAAAATTTGCAAGCAAATTGAAAGCACACTGGGGCATTCTGGCACTTTCTACACTTTCCTCACGATGTAGAATGTGTAAGTTACAGATTCTACAAGACTAAAGAGACTCCGATCCCGTCTCTGGCCACCACATTCCAAAAGACTTACGTCCGACCCAAGAGCCAATTACGTTCCGAAACGTTCCAACCGCGCGGCGGAGTCGGTCAACTCCCACGTTTGGATTATCGGAGCTCCTTTGAGAGCCCCCTCTCACACGAGGAGAGCCTGTGTTCATGCATTGCCCTTCAGCGAGACGGCGATCCGACACATCCGCTGATCGCCGACGTACTCGCCGAACTCCTGTTGCAGAGTCAGTCACCCGGCTTACAACTGCAGCCATCCTCGGTACGGATTTCGCGCGGAGGACTTTCTCCGCGTGATCCTGCTCAGTCACCGGGCCCATCTCGGTGTGGAGTGCTGCCCGGTCTGCCACATCGACTACCCGGGGTACGAATTGGCCGTCGTGAAATTTGAGGCGAGCAGGAAGGCATGGCTCTGGCGCTCGCTCGACTATGCCCTCAACCCTTCTAAGCGTGTCGCCGTGGAGCGGAGCCCCTCGTGAGAGGAGCTATTCCCGAAGGTCGTTCACCCTCCCACCCTGGCCTGCCGGACCATCTCCACAAGCACTGTCCGAGTCTGCTGCGGGGTGACTACCTCATGGGGAAAGTTGATTCGAGTACCCTTCATTCCTTCATTGGTCTTCAATCGAAGAGAGAAGCCCAAGCGGTCGACTGAAGTCATGGTCGCTTCGGTCGCTTCGAACCGCACATGCGCCCGCGCCAGCAGGATCATCGAATCGATATGGTCAGCATTCATGTGCGCTAGGATTCCAGGTGCAGCCTCGGCTAGCGGGTCCGGTGCTGCTTGTTCGTAGTCTCGCGCCTCGACCCAACCCATCACGCCAAAGCCACCGACGTAGTAGACATCGATGGGCTGGAGCCGGAAGAAGCTGAAATCTGCGAAGTTAACCCAGTAGCGACTATTCTCATGACGAGAGAGGTATTTCTCCCGAGCGTCAGCTATGTCGTTCTGAGGCACGGGTTCGGCGGTGCCGAACAGAGTTGCCCGGGCGGCCCCAAGCGCATCCCCGTCGGCTGCTAGTTGGCCGACGAAGAGGCTGCATCGCGGGTCGGTCTTCAGGTTCAGCGTGTGCATGGCCATATTGCTGATGAGGAAGAGGGGGCGTCCGGAAGAATCGAGCGCGAATGGCATCAGGGACCCAAACGGGAATCCCGGATGCTTGCGGGAAAGCGTCGAGAGCGTGCCGAACGGGACGAGCGACATGAGAGTCCGGACCCGCTCGGCGTGGGTTGGTTCAGGCAATTGCGGCAACACTGGCCCCGTGAATGCGTGCTGGCGGGTTGCAGGTTCGGTCGGCGACATGAGTTTCCTCTCGTTCCCCATGGTAGCGGTTTCCTGACGGAGAGAGGGCGTATGTGCGTCCTACACTCTCGCTAATCACGCAAGCACTAAAGCCTGGGGTCGATTGGCTCACTCTCCAGCGCGAGTACGCCAAAGACGCATTCATGTGTTCTGCGCAAGGGTTCCTTTCGAACGAAGCGTTCCAGAGCCTCAATCCCAAGGGCGAACTCTCTGCTGGCGAGTGACCGCTTGGATCCGACAGCCCTCGACCTCAGGCGGTCAAGGTTTTCTGGCAGCAGATACTCCGGGCCGTAGATGATTCGCAGATACTCTGGTCCTCGACACTTGATGGCAGGCTGAGCGAAGCCCCGGCGTCCCTTGCTGATGAATTCGAGCGGTTTGACGACCATGCCTTCACGGCCTGCCGCCGTCATGTCGGTCCACCACGCAGTTGCAGCATCGCAACTGGTCGTGTCATTCACATCGACCACCTGAAACGGAGTCGCTAGCAGTAGATGCTCATCCACCTCGCAGAGCCTTGCGATAGTCACCGCTGTAGCGGGAGCTGCGGTGGTCGAACTTCTGCGGCATGTCACTGGATTTTCCGGCACAGATGATCCACCGATGCGTCTCAGTTTCGACTTCGAAACAGGAACCGTGCGTAGAAATCGCCTATCGCCGGGTGTTAGCTGTAGGATTTGCTTGCCTGAATCCATCGCTCAAGACACACTAACAAGGCTTGCAGACGACCGACAGTGTTTAGGTCTTCAAGCAGATCAAGGAATTAGCTAATCATGGCACTTCCGCTCGCGTACCTCGACTCTGCCGTGACGGGTCACTGGCCATCCCATTCCGGTCGAGACCAAGCCACGGCGTGCTGGCGATCCCGCTCGCCTCGTCGCGAGTTCGCAGCGCGCCCGCACGGATCTCGGATGGCAGCCGAAGTATCCGGAGATCGAGGAGATTATCGCCAGCGCATGGCGCTGGCACCAGCAGCGCTTTGGTGTGCAATAGATGTAACGACGCGAGACAGTAATTTTTCCCGAACCCGAGCAGGGTTTCGGTGATATCTTAGCGGTCTTGGAGTCGGTTTGCAGACGAGGTCTTCACATCTCGCCTCGACATCACAGCTTCGGTCCAAGACGAGGCGAGAGTTCCTGCGCGCGGCCGGGATGACGTTCGCCGCCTCCAGGATGTTGGCTGTCACCCCAACTCCTGTGGCGCGCCAGATGCGGGGAAAGAAGACCGTCGTCGTGACGTTCGGCGGTGGCGCCCGAGACGAGGAGACCTTTGCGCCGGAGGGACAGAGGTACATTCCCCATCTTCTGGGAGAACTGATCCCGCAGGCTACCTTCTTCACTCAGGTCGTCAATCGAGGAATCCTCGGCCACTATGTGGCGACGGCCAGCCTTGCCTCGGGATGCTATGAGACCTTCAACAACTTTGCTCCGGTATCGCCGCAGAACCCGACGTTCTTCGAGTACGTTCGTCGCGGGCTGAGGCGCGATGCAAGGGATGTCTGGGTGATCGCTCCCAGCAATGGGTTCCAAGGGATTGGTGAGAGCACTCACGGTAGCTACGGAAGCGGTTTCGGGGCCACCGTGGTCCTTCCGAAGCGACTGCTGGAAGGCACGAATACCAGCCAGATCCCCCATCTCGAGGGTCTCTTGCGCGATTCGTATGAATCACCACTATCCCTGCCGGAGGCTCGGGCCTCGGAGGTCTCACTTCACGAACTATCTCGGCTCCTGCAACTCTCCGTGTCGGACTTCCAGTCCCATGCGCGCTCGCTCAGGAGTCCAGATGAGCTCTCGTTGTACATCGCGAAGCATGTGATGGAGACCCTCGCCCCGAGCGTCCTGTGGATCACGCTGCACGATATCGACGTTGCTCATAGTGGAGCCTTCTCCCTCTACACCGAAGCGATCGTGCGCTCAGATGGCATCTGTGCTGAGATATGGAGGACGATTCAGTCAAACCCGGAGTATAAGGGCAAGACAAGTCTCTTTATCCTTCCCGACTTCGGGCGCGATGGAGACAACGAACCCAGCGGCAACGGATTTCAACACCACCGCACCGGTGATGCCCTTTCGCGCACCACATGGCTGCTGGCTCTAGGCCCCGGGATCCGAGAAAATGCCGTCGTCGACCGCCCTGTCGAATCCATCGACCTCGTTCCAACTCTTGGAAGGTTGCTCGGTTGCGATACCCCTCTAGCGCAAGGGCACCTCCTTCACGAGGTACTATGAAGACCGCGGCTTCACTCCAGCCGCACGACTTCGCAGACTACCCGCCAGAGGCACGGGAGTTCGCCATGAGCTCCCTGGATACGCTGCAGCCCCTTCCGCTGCTTTTTGTGGCGACACTGCTCCGTCAGGTATCCCGATATGACTGGCTCTTTCCTCCGGAGCAGAAGGAGGTCCTCGATCAACTAGAGCTCCTCAAGCGGCAAGGTCCGGGAACGCTGCAACAGGCCGCTATCTCCTTCGATCAGATTCCGCTTACAGCGGATCTGGAGAGGATGGATTGGGCCGCCCAGCCGGATCGCTTCTCCGAGGCGCTGACGGCCTATCTTTGGTCGTCGCACCACATGGAAAACTTCCGCACTCGAGCAGCTGAGTATTCAGCCAAGCTTGACGCATCACGGCAGAAGCCATCCACTCAAAACCCACGAATCTGTATCGTACTGCTGGGTAAAGGGGCCCGCGCCGAGGGTGTACCCCTCTTTGAGAGACTCCGCCCCAAAGGAACGCTCTTTCAAAACGTTGCCACCTCCGACGCACTCCAAATCGCTTTAGAGACCTTGCAAGGCCGTGCCAAGCAGAGTCCAGGCCCCTACCTGCACTGGTGGATTGATGGAGGCGACGCAGTCAGCGGACCAGATTATGTGACGATCTCGTACAACGCGTTGGATCCGGTCCGCCGCAGGGTCCTAGCGATCATGGACAAGGCTCGCACCTCTGGCTCAGATGGCCCTGAAGGTCTACGCAGCCTTCTCCACCAGGTGGAGCGGCAACGGACCGGAAAGGCGCACGGCCAGCTCGATCCGGTTCTCGATCACTTTGCTCTCGAGCTCTTCGCGGACGGCTCCGGAACGCAGATCTACAGCACAACCTTCGTCCAGTGGACGGCACGCGAGGTGTTGCGCCGGGCTCAACCCGATACGATCATTCTCCGCTATGCTCCACGGCAATCCGAACGGCCGCTGAACGAGCTGATCTCTGGTAGCAGCACGTCCCTCACACCCGATCCACAAGGCTCCCTGATCGATGCCAACATGGGCTCGTATTACACCTGGCTCAATCTCATGAGGCTACCCGGAGCCGAGCGAGATACCTGGATCGCATGCCACGAAGGAGGCCGTCAGGCGATCGCTGTGTCTCCGGCCATGCCCGCGGGTACAGTGTCGCTTCAGCCGTGCGACCTACGTCAGATCGTGCAATGGAGCAGCTGAACAGGCCTCTCGCCGAGCCAGCTCTATGTTGACAGTCTTCTCAGACAACTCGTATAGTTCAAGTCGCGGTAACGTACACGGTTAGGCATTCTAGGACGCTCCAGTAGGAGCTGTGATGCCCTTCTCACTCAACCTCCGAGGCTATGCATGTTGCAGAACCAGCTTTCCTTAGAAGACGCCAAATCGTCGGTTCCCAGGCGTCTCGCACGGCTGGAGTTGCCCGCCGCGCCCGCCTCTGAACAAGGCGCTGTCAAGGTCTGGAGTGAGCCTGTCGAGATGCTCACCTATCAGCCTGCGAAACCGGACAAGAACCCATTGTTTTTGGAGAGACGTGTTTATCAAGGGAGCAGTGGCCGGGTCTACCCCCTTCCGGTGATCGATTCGGTCGCGACCGAGCCGCACATGCGCTCCTGGCAGGCTGTTCATATCGAAAATGAGTTTCTGCGGCTGATGGTCATGCCGGAGATCGGCGGCCGCATTCATGTGGGTTTGGATAAACGGACCGGCTACGATTTCTTCTACCGGCAAAACGTCATCAAGCCCGCACTGGTAGGGCTCGCTGGGCCGTGGATCTCGGGCGGTGTCGAGTTTAACTGGCCGCAGCATCATCGGCCGGCGACCTTTATGCCGGTCGAGGTTTCGATTGAGCGCTCCGCGGACGGTTCGGTCACCGTGTGGTGCAGCGATCACGATCCCATGAAGCGCATGAAAGGGATGCACGGGATATGTCTTCATCCGCTGAAGGCCTATTTAGAAGTCAAGGTGAGGCTCTATAACCGGACAGAGGACACGCAGACGTTCCTGTGGTGGGCTAATGTTGCCACACGGGTGCATGAGAAGTATCAGTCTTTCTTCCCTCATGATGTCCGGTATGCGGCCGATCACGCAAAACGTGCCGCCACCGAATATCCCCTTAGCCAAGGGCTCTACTATGGTGTCGACTATGGCGAACGGGGCCGCCGCGGAGTCCCAGCGGACGAGATGCCCCCCCATTTTGTCCCCGATGGATCCTACCCCGCCAATGATCTGGGATGGTATGCCAATATTCCCGTTCCCACCAGCTATATGATCGTCGGCTCCCGTGAAGATTTCTTTGGTGGCTACGATCATGCGGCGGATGCGGGCACGGTGGCCGTTGCGAATCATCACATCTCTCCCGGTAAGAAGCAGTGGACATGGGGAAACCATGACTTCGGCTACGCCTGGGACCGCAGGCTTACGGATAGCGACGGGCCCTATATCGAGTTGATGTCCGGGGTCTATACGGACAACCAACCGGACTTCAGCTTCCTTGCCCCGGGCGAGACCAAGACATTCAGTCAGTACTGGTACCCGATCAGCGCCATCGGGGTCGCCGACCACGCGAGCCTGGACGGTGCGCTTCGGCTGGAGGTCGCTTCCTGCAAAGCCACCATCCACCTCCAGGTCACGTCCGACCGGTCCGACTGCACGATCGTGCTTCTGAGCGAAGGGCGCGAGATCGAGCGATGGATCGATGACCTTTCGGCAAAGGGAACCTATCACTACAGCTCTTCGTTTACCGGCTCCGCGGAATCACTCGAGGTGTGCGTCTCTCAGCAGGGCAATACGTTCCTGCGGTATGCGCCGGCGCAGATCGTGCCTGCAGACATGCCTGACGTCGCCACGGAGCCACCGCTCCCTGAAGAGGTGGTCAGCAACGACGAGCTGTATCTCAACGGCCTTCACCTCGAACAGTACCGGCATCCCACGCGCGATCCCGAGCCGTATTGGCTCGAAGCCGTTCGCCGCGATCCGGGGGACAGCAGAGCGAACCACGCCCTTGGTCGGTTTTATATGCGACGGGGAGAGTTCTCCCTTGCAGAGCAGTATCTGCGCAACTCAGTTGCTCGCCTCACAAGGCGAAACCCGAATCCGGCCGACGGCGAGCCCTATTACAACCTCGGTCTCACACTGAGCTATCAGGGACGCATCGCTGAGGCGTATGACGCGTTCTATAAGAGCACGTGGAACGCGGCCTGGCGTGGTCCCGCATATCATCGGCTCGCCGAAATTGACTGCAGCCGTCATGAATGGCTGAAGGCTCTCGATCATCTTGACTGCTCGTTACGTGCGGAGGCGGATAACCTCACCGCCTTGAATCTCAAGGCGGTGGCCCTGTCGCGGCTGGGACGCACCGACGAGGCCAAGGCTCTGCTCTCCGAGGTACGGTCTTTGGATCCACTCGATGTCACGAGCCGGTACTTGACGACCGGAAAGGTCTTCGGCGACGCGCAGCAGCAGATCGACCTGGCCTTCGATTTGATCCGAGCGGGCTTGCTCGAAGAGGCGCTGAACGTTCTCCACGCGGATTCGCCGAGCAGCTGCGATGGTGGAGTGGCGATCCGGCTCTACGTAACCGCCGATGTGCTGCGTCGCCTTGGACGACAGGATCAAGCGGCTACCGCCTGGAAACAGGCGGCGGATGCCGAACCCGCCTATGTCTTCCCCAGCCGGCTGGAAGAGATGATCCTCCTCGAGCAGGCGATCGAATCCAACCCGGCGGATGCCCACGCCTATTACTATCTGGGCAATCTCCTGTACGACCGTCGACGTTACGGGAAAGCCATTGAGCAGTGGCAGCGGTCCACGGAGATCAATCCCGGCTTTCCGACCCCATGGCGCAACCTCGGCTTCGCCAGGTACAACGTCCTGCATGATGCGCAGGGCGCCGCAGCCGACTTCGCGCGTGCGTGCGCACTTGCTCCCAAAGACGCTCGGATCTTTTACGAAGAGGACCAGCTCCAGAAGCGGCTGGGCACCCCGCTCGACAAACGCCTGAAGAACCTGGAGACACACCCGGACCTGGTTGGCCAGCGCGATGATCTCTCGGTTGAGCTCGCGTCCCTGCTCAACAGCGCCGGGCGTCCAGAACAAGCACTGGATCTTTTGCTCGGACGCCACTTTGGACCATGGGAAGGCGGCGAAGGCCAAGTTCTCACGCAGTATGTTCGTGCCAACGTCCGGCTGGCGCAAGAGGAGCTTCGAAAGGGCCGTGCGGATCGCGCGGTGGCTCTCCTTGAGAAGGCAGCGAACCCACCTGATAACCTGAGCGAAGCGAAACATCTGCTGATGAACCTCAGCATGATTGACTACTGGATGGGTGTGGCCCTCGCAGCCCTTGGTGACGAGGCCAGGGCAAGACAATTTTGGGAGCGCGCGGCCCACCAGAAGGGCGATTTCCAGCAGATGCAGGTGCAGCCGATTTCCGAGACCACTTACTGGAGCGCCATGTCGCTGCGCGCTCTAGGACGCTCTGACGAGACGATGGAGGCCTTCCGTGCGATCGATAGGTATGCAACGGAACTGGAAACTCAGACACCGAAGATTGACTACTTCGCAACCTCCCTTCCCGCGATGCTGCTATTTCATGAAGGGCTGAACGAGCGGCAGAAGATCACGGCGCGCTTCCTGCATGCGCAGGCGCAGCTCGGACTAGCAAACAAGGCCGAGGGACGGCGTCTTCTGGAAGAGGTCCGGATGCTCGATCAGAGTCACACCGGAGCGATCGATCTGCTCGCTACTATCTACGAAAGCGAACGTTAGTCCATGCAGGCACCCTCCATCACGACAACCAGGTCAGTATTCATCGTCCCGGCTGAGCCAGGCGGCTACGTCTGGGGCATCGCCATCGTGGCGGCCCTGGGAGGCCTGCTGTTTGGCTACGACTGGGTCGTCATCGGGGGGGCGCGCGAGTTCTACGAGGTCTATTTCCACCTGTCCTCTCCCGCCATCGTCGGGTGGGCGAACAGCTGTGCCTTGATCGGCTGCCTGATCGGCTCGCTCGCAGCCGGTTATCTTGCGGAGCGCTTCGGAAGGCGGCCGATTCTTCTGGTCGCCGCGATCCTCTTCGCCGTCTCCTCGATCCTGACGGGATGGGCTCACACCTTCGACGCGTTCATTGCCTGGCGCATCACGGGAGGCATTGCGATCGGACTTGCTTCGAACGTCTCACCGCTCTACATCGCGGAGATCAGTCCCGCGGAGCTCCGCGGGAGGCTTGTGAGCCTGAACCAGTTCGCGATCGTCATCGGGATCCTGCTGGCACAGATCGCCAACTGGCAAATTGCCAGACCCACACCCTCCGGACTTAGTGAAGCTTCCCTCTTTGCTACCTGGAATGTTCAGTACGGCTGGCGATGGATGTTCACTGCGGTTGCAGTTCCAGCGGCTATTTTTACGATCGCCTCGTTCTTCATCCCCGAAAGTCCGCGTTGGCTGCTCACCCATAAACGTAAGGACCAGGCAGACGCTGTCCTCACCAGGGTCGGCGGACCGTTTTACGCGCGCGCGGAGGTAGCCAACATCGAGGCTACGGTCGAGGCAGAGCGCCTTGCGGAGCCGTCCACGTGGCGTGAGCTGTTTCGTCGTCCCGTGCGTCGTATCCTCCTCATCGGCGTTGCGCTGGCGATTCTCCAGCAGTGGACCGGGATCAACGTGCTGTTCAACTACGCGGCGGAGGTCTACCGCAGCGCTGGATACGGCTCAAACGACATCCTCCTGAACATTGTCATCACCGGCGCTATCAATCTGATCTTCACCATTCTCGCCATGCTGCTCGTCGACCGAGTCGGTCGGCGCTGGCTCATGCTATTCGGCTGCCTCGGCATCGGCATCTCGCACCTGCTCTGCGCCATGGCCTACCACGCGAACTGGAAGGGCATCGCCGTCTTGATCCTGACCCTCAGCGCGATTGCCTGCTACGCGCTGACGCTGGCTCCGGTGACCTGGGTACTGATCGCGGAGATATTTCCCAACCGCGTGCGGTCTCAAGCAATCTCCGCCGCGGTCAGCGCCCTCTGGATCGCCTCCTTTGCGTTAACGTACACATTTCCCATTCTCAATCGAGCGCTCACCACGGGAGGCATCTTCTGCGCCTACGGCCTGATCTGCCTTGCCGGGTTTGTTCTGGTCCAACTCTGTGTCCCGGAGACGAGTGGCCGTAGTTTAGAGGAGATTGAGCGCAGTCTTACCCGCCAATAGTGCACAAAATTCCCGTCTGAACTTCTGCGATTACTCTTGACAAGAGTGCGTCCAAGTATGCAATCTTAGCGAGCGTTATCGTACACGGTTATACACGTTCATCTTTTCAGACGCTCGTCTCTTCTCTGCCGGCGCCGTCTGGATTGATGAGGTGCGGAACCGTTGGCTGAAGCAGCAGTGTGCAGGACTCTCGCTGACGGTCGCGTATGTGCGCGAGTAAGCCGCCTTATTGGCTAGATGATCTACCTTGGAGCTTCAATGAAATCTACCCGTTCCCGCAACAAATCTTTAGGAAGGCGCCTCGCTCTTGGCGTGGCTGCGTTTCTTGTGGGTGCTGTACTCAGCACAGCATCTCTGCATGCCCAGGTCAACGGAGAGGGGCTAACGCCCTATTTGGGCTGGAGCACGTTCAGCGAACAGTCCGTCAGCCCCGGCTTCCTGACACAAGCCAACGTCCAGGCCCAGTCCGACGCCCTGAAGGCATCCGAGCTTCAACAGCATGGCTTTGTCTATATCAATATCGATTCCGGCTGGCAGGGGAGCTTTGATGGCAACGGACGCCCCATCCCCAATACGACAACGTTCCCGGACATCCAAGGCCTGATCGCACACATCCACGCGAACGGCCAAAAGGTGGGTATCTACTGGATCCCTGGCATCGAACTGCCTGCGATTCAGGGTAACTATCCGATCCTCGGCACCTCGTATCACACCCCCGACATCGCAGTGACTCCCCACGCCCCGGGCAACGCCTTCGGAGCGACTTCCGGGGAGCCGTACCATGACAAGATCGATTTTACGAAGCCAGGTGCGCAGGAGTACATCAACTCCATCGTGGCGCTGTGGTCGAGTTGGGGCGTCGACTTCATCAAGCTCGACGCGGTGACACCAGGTTCCGACAACAACAGCACGAGTATCGACAATCGCCCCGACGTCGCTGCCTATTCGAAGGCCATCGCGAACAGCGGCCGGCCCATGTGGCTTACCGTGTCCTGGGCCATGGATCAGGATTATCAGAGCACCTGGCAGCAGTATGCCAATGCCCGGCGCATCGATGAGGATGTGGAGTGTGAGGGCAGCTGCGGACCGTCTCTCACCAACTGGCCACGTATCCTTCTGCGCGCGTATGACGACGTGGCCTGGGAGCACTCAGCCGGTCCAACCCTCGGCTGGAACGACCTGGACTCCCTGGATGTGGTGGGTGCGAGCGGCACGACGACCGTGGCCACCGGCCTCACGAACGATGAAAAGATGTCGGCGACAAATATCTGGCTCATGGCAAACTCGCCGATCTACCTCGGAGGAGACCTCACCAAGCTGGATAGCTTCGCAACTTCAGCTTTCACCAACGACGAACTTCTTGCGGTCAATCAGTCCGGCTCTCCCGCCGTGCAGATGACCGGCGGTTTCCACCAGGTCTGGATGTCCAATCCAGGCAGCGGGTTCGTCTACGTTGCGCTCTACAACTTCAACGCCTTTCCCGACCGCGTCGACGTTCGCTGGAGTGATCTCGGCTTCAATAACGCAACGGCTGTGCGTGATCTCTGGAGCCAGACCGACCTGGGCGCATTCCCAGGAAGCTTCAGCGCGATGGTGGCGCCGCATGGCTCCCGCCTGCTGAAGGTCACACCTAATGGGGCGATTACGCCGGTAACGGGCGGGACTGTCTACGAGGCGGAAGCGGCTGCCCTCTCGGGCGGTACCCAGGTCGCCTCGTGCTCCTCCTGCTCCGGCGGCTCAAAGGTCGGCTATATCGGCGGCAACGCGATCGTTACCTTCAACAACGTGAACGTTCCTACAGCCGGCGTCTACCGCATGGAGATCGACGGCATGACGCAGGGACCTCGAACGCTGGAGTACAGCGTCAATGGTGCACCGGGCGGATCTCTCAATATGGGCGGTGGCAGTTATGTGTTGCCGCAGAGTTCTACTGTCAACGTGGCGCTCAGTGCTGGCAATAACACGATCGTCTTCAATAACCCCTCCGGTTACGGCGCCGATCTCGACCGCATTGTTATCAGCGGCGACGGCAAGGAGTTTGCCAATACCTTCACCGTCTATGAAGGCGAGGCTGCGGCGCAGGCCGGGTCAGCCGTGGGGGCCTATAACTACAGCACGCGCGCTTCAGGCGGAGCCTACATCGGCGGCATGGGCAATGGCGCGGGCAATACCGTTACCTTCAACAACGTCAGTGTCCCGTCGACGGGCACATATCAGCTGGAACTCGATTATGTTGTCGATGGCCAGCGCACCTTTTATGTCTCGGTCAACGGAGGCACGCCTACAGTCCTCAATCTGAGCGGCAACAGCTGGTATGACCCCGTTCCCTACACGATGTCTGTTCAGTTGAACGGAGGAAGTCCCAATACCATCGTCTTCTCGAATCCGAACTCAGGCGCCTACGCTCCCGGGCTCGATCTGATCGCCGTCTCCGGAGGTGGCAACACCGCTCCGATCATCTCCGTTCCTTCGGGGACCTATACCTCGGTGCAGAATGTGACCATCACCGACACAACTCCCGGAGCGACGATTTACTACACGAAGGATGGCTCAACCCCATCTTCCGCATCGACGCAGTACACCGGCCCGGTCACGGTGCGCAGCAGCGAGACGCTCAAAGCCATCGCGATTGCTCCCAACTTCCCGGACAGCAACATCGCCTCAGCGACTTATGTGGTAAACCTCACCAACATTGCCCCACCGATGTTCACCCCACCGGCCGGGACCTACGTGGGACCGCAGCAGATCGTCCTCTCCGATGCAGTGAATGGTGCGACCATCCACTACACGACGGACGGTTCGGCCCCCACCGCGACCTCGCCTGTCTACTCTGCACCGATCGTAGTCACGGCGAACGAGACGATCAACGCATATGCCACGGGTTCCGGATACCCGGATAGCCCAGTAGTCTCCGCTTCGTACATCATCACCCTTCCCACGGCAGCAACCCCCACCTTCACTCCGGTCGCCGGCACCTATACATCGGTCCAGTCAGTCGCCATCGCCGATGCAACGACCGGGGCCACCATCTACTACACCACCGACGGCAGCACGCCGACGGTGAACTCGTCCGTGTACAGCAACCCGCTCACTGTGGGCGCCAATGAAACCATCAAGGCAATCGCGGTTGCGTCGGGCTACCTGACCAGCGCAGTCGGCTCCGCTGCGTACACCATCAACCTTCCCCCTCCCAGCATAGCGCTCTCGCTGAACGTGCCAACCATGGTGATCTCGCGCGGCAAATCTGGCACAGTCACCCTCACCGTGACCGGGCAGAACGGCTTCAGCGGCACCGTCAACTTAGCCTGCAGTGGCCTGCCGTCCGGCGTGTCCTGCAGCTTCAACCCATCGACCCTGAACATCTCCGGCTCCACTGCCGGAACGACCACTCTCACCGTCACCGCATCCAATACCGTCACTGCATCGATGGCGATCATTCCGGCGATCTTCGGACTCGGATTCTTCGCGTTCAACGCACGTCGTCGCCGCATGGTGAACCTGCTCGCCGTGCTGTGCCTGGCGGCGCTCGGCTTTACGATGCTGTCCGGATGCGGAGGGGCTGCCCAGCCGCCGGTCACCACCCAAGCAACTATCACCGTGACCTCAGGTGCGGTGACGCAGAAGGCGCCCCTGCTGGTTACGGTGCAATAACAGGCACCCACACCAGAAGGCAACCCCGCTCAACCAGAACGCCCCCGATGGGGGCGTTCTGGTCTTTTCGGTCAAGTTTATGCCCGTGGCTCAGCGCAAAGCGTCCCTACGCTGATCGAGAACATCTCAGCCAAGACGCGAGCCCCCGTGGCGTCGATCGAAAAGATCCTGACCGAACGCCCGTTTGAGGCATTCATTTCAAACCTTGGGAAACAACACCAACATTGACCAGCTCCTCGAGGTCTACAACGCGAATCGACATGGTTCACCGGTCACACCAACACCAACCACATCTGGATCGCGAAGCTGTTTCGCGACGGCAAGCGGAAGACGGTCTTTACCGCGAACTTCGATCCACTCTGCAAAAAGGCATTGGAAGGTGACGGTCTGAGGCATGGCTCAGATTACGACCTCGCCTACACGGCCCAGAATTCAGGGCAATTGACTAGACACAGGATAGGATCCGCGTGATCAACGTGCATGGGAGTGTACAAGACAAGCGAACCAAGGCTAACACTCTGCGACAAATTGCGGCTAAGAGGCTCACGGCCACAAGAGCAACCCTCACCAACAGCCGTTCTCCCAATATACGACCGAGTGCTGATTCTTGGTTACAACCGCCGACTCGCACATTCCCTCCCAAGGGTTGAAGTCATTACCCACTACCCTCCCGGTCAAGGAACTTCCGGCTTGAGGCCGGTTTGGGTTCGAGGACTACTGACGTGTCAGGACGAAAGCGGCCGCTTGAAAGTCCCCGCGAAGATCCACATCCACGCCATGGTGCATCCAGTACGATCCACTGCCCTGTAGCGGCGTTCCGTCTGAGAGCCTTCCGGCGAGCGCCTTCACGTTGTACATCGCATTTTCGTCCAAGCCGTGGAGAAGGATTCGCGGATAGGGGTAGAGTTCGGCGCTGGAGTGCAGAAACGCAAACGCGACCACCTGCCGCCCATCCCTCGCTACGGTTTCGGTCACCGAGTATGGACTGTTGCTCTCCGGCGTCATTAAGCGGTAGAGATCCCCGCGCTGAATCGTCTCGCGGATCGCCTTATATTCGGTGACGAGAGCTTTGGCCTTCGCGAAATCCTCAGGAGTCCATTTGTTGAGATTGGCGCCGATGCCGAGCGAGCCCTGCATCGATGAGAGGAAACGATACTCGAGCGACAGCGACCGCTGGTTGACCCATGTGGGAGAGTCCGTCACCCACGCCATCATCACACCTGGCGTATAGGCATACGTGAAGCCATTCTGAATGAGCAGGCGATCGGAGGCGTCTGTATTGTCGGACGGCCACACCTCGTCGGTGAGTCGCATCACCCCGAGATCGATACGGCTCCCGCCACCTGAACAGGATTCGATCTCGACATTCGGATGCTTCGCCCTGAGCTCAGCAAGGATCGAGTAGAAGTTACGGATGAAGTCCACATAGACGTTCTTCTCAGCGTCTTTCCCCGCGGCTGGCCAACCTGGCTCAGACCAATTGCGATTGTAGTCCCACTTCAGAAAAGCAATGTCATTCTCAGTGAGCAACTTGTCGAGGAACCCGGCCACATAGTCACGCACATCCTGTCTCGCCAGGTTCAAGACAAGTTGGTTGCGTGCCTCAGTGCGCGGCCGGCCAGGGAAGTTTAAGACCCAATCGGGGTGCTTGCGATAGAGATCGCTGTCCGGATTCACCATCTCCGGCTCAACCCACAGTCCGAAGTCCATGCCGAGCGAGTGGACCTTATCGATCAAGGGCTTGAGCCCATGCGGAAACTTCTGCGGATTCACATACCAATCGCCGAGGCCGGCATGGTCGTTGTTGCGCTGACCAAACCAACCGTCATCCATCACGAAGCGCTCGACTCCGATGCTTGCGGCCTTCTCTGCCAGCGCCATCTGTCCCGCTTCATCCACATTGAACTCCGTTGCCTCCCACGAGTTGTAGAGAACGGGTCGCAGCTTGGGTGTCGGGTGATGCGGCAGAATGGAATCGATCTCAAAGCGATGCAGTTCGCGCGAGGCTCCACCGATGCCATGGTCAGAGTAGCCTCCGTAGAACGATGGCGTCTCAAAGTGTTCGCCTTTGCGGAGAAGATAGCCGAAGTCGAAGGCGTTTGGCCCACCGGTAACGCGAACCTGCTGCAACTGGTCCTGTTCGATCGCGATCTGCCAAGATCCGCTCCAGCCGAGCGCTCCAAACCAAACATCGCCGTGCTCCTGATCGTTGTCGCCTTCATGGTCGATGGCGAACCATGGATTGTTCTGCGCCCCGGTCGTTCCCCTTCGGCTCTCCAGGACAATCTTGCCCGGACGGATCGGCTGCTCCTGTAGATTCCATTCAGCGGCCCAGCGACCAGTGAGGTAACGCAGCCGATAGTCCGTACCACGCGGCAAGTTCCATGTGCCTGCAGCAGCCTGCTCGATCACGATGGAGTCATTCGTCCGGTTGTCGATATCGGCCCAGCGTCGAAGTATTCCAGTCTCCTGGTCAATCTCGTAGTGCAGGGTGACAAACACTTCGCGCGAGATATCCTTCATGACAACGGAAAGCGCCCTTCCCTCTTTCGCATAGGAGAGGTAGCGGAGCTTCAGATCGCGATTCCCATCTGGGAAGGTAACCTTCAGGTCTGGTTCAACGAACAGACCTCCTCCCCACCCCACGAACTCGTGTGGTGTCGTCGTCACCGATAAGTCGAAGGCAGCCGCAGCGGGCGAGGCCTTCACGGCCGCAAAGCGGTCGGCCCCGGACAGCCTCTTTCCCCAGTAGACCGACTGCATCTCACCGTTTTCGTTGACGCCGAAAGCGTAAGTCGTATCGCCTCCATCCAGCCGAAAGACATGAGAAGCCGAATCAAAGGAGACCGTATCCCGGCGTTGAGCCTGGGCCCCAGGAGATCCGGCCGCGGCCACAAGGAGGATGGAGGCAGCAAGGGTAGCGAAACGGGGAAAAAGTGGCTCAATCCAGTGCATCAACTGTTCTCCTTCTTTATACTTTGAAGATATCGGCTGTCTGTGAAGCAAGCCATGCAGCAACGCCCGATAAACTATGCGGGTCGCCTTTTCGGCTACGTATGGCGTTGTTCGCGGTGAGACGATCTGATCCTGAACTCACCCCACTCTTTCAGGTGTAGCTATGTCGGATACTAAAGGTACGTCCGGAATCAAGGAGATCGCCCGTGCGCTGGGCGTGTCGATCGGGACCGTCGATCGTGCCCTCCACGGACGCACCGGAGTCAGCGAAAAGACCAAGAATCGCGTCCTGCAGACGGCGGAGCACCTCGGATATAAACCGAACCTCGCCGCCCAGGCGCTGAAGCTGAACCGCAAGCTCTCGATCGCCGCGATTCTTCCCAAGCACATCTCCCACTTCTTCGATCCGGTCCGAGCCGGCATCCGCGCGGCGGCCGCCGAGACCGTGGGGATGCAGATCACGCTCGACTTTCATGAGTACCCGCGCCTCGGAGTCGGGGACGTCCAAGCGGTAGAAGCTGCGATGGAGCGACACTACGACGGCATCATCTTCCTGCCCGGTGACACACGGAAGTTTGACGCGGTGATCCGCAAACTCTCGCGCGATGGCACAGCGATGATGTGTGTCGGAAGCGATGCTCCTAACACGGACCGCATGGGCTTCGTAGCGGCCCATGCCTATGCCAGTGGCGCGATCGCTGCGGAGTTGTTGGCCATGAACCTTCGCCAGAAGGCCAACGTCGCCGTCTTCAGTGGCGAACTCTTTACGCTGGACCATGCGGAGAAGCTGCGTGGCTTTGCCGCGACGCTCGCCGTTCAAGCGCCTCATCTTTCGCTGCTGCCCGCCCTCGAGAGCCACGAACAGCCGAAGCAGGCCTATCAACAGGCGCTTGCGCTGATGAAAAGCAAAGGCCGTCCGCAGGGTATTTACCTCAGCACGGCTAACAGCATTCCTGTCCTCAAGGCCCTTGACGAGCTCCATCTGCTGGGAAAGATTCAGATCGTCACGACCGACCTCTTCCAGGAGCTTGTGCCGCTGATCGAGTTCGGGAAGGTGCTCGCGACCATTCACCAACGCCCTTACACCCAGGGCAAGGTTGCCTTCGAGTCTCTGATCCAATACCTTCGCAGCGAGGAGAAGACGCAGCCGGCGGTGCGCCTTGCCCCGCACGTTGTCTTCCGCAGCAATCTGTCCCTGTTTGCAGGTCAGATCATGGACACCTACGAGGACCTCGAACCCGAGCTGAGAAAGCGCTAATCGCTGCCTGGTGTAGCTCATCGTGTCTGCCGCGCCGGCACAAAGCGAATCGCACATCCCCCGCCCGGTGCAAGCTTAAGGGTCAACACCTGCCCCTTGCGAACCAGTTGCTTCCGAATATCGACCTCCTTAGGCTCCTTCGCCGCATCGGGGCCGTCCGCATATATCTCCGCACGATAGACGCCCTCCCCTAGAAAGCTGAGCGGAACCGAGAGCGTGCGCGGCGTCCAGTTGGTCATGCTGCCCAGATACCACTCGTCCCCGTGCTGGCGGGCGATGGTCGTGTACTCGCCCGGCTCGCCGTCGAGGACCTTTACAGAGTCCCAGGAAGCAGGCACGTCCTTGATGAACTGGAACGCGGGCTGTCCCTGGTATGCCTGGGGGCTGTCCGAGACCATCTGAATCGGGCTCTGGAAGATCACATAGAGGGCGAGTTGTTGCGCCCGCGTACCCATCGCCATCGGGCTCGTATTTCGAGCTTCGAACGCATTTTCCGTCTCGTTGTTGAAGGCGCCCGGGGTGTAGTCCATGGGACCCGCAATCAGTCGAGTGTACGGGAACACCGAACGGTCCACGGGGCTATCGCGTCTTCCGACCTTATTGTTTTCAATGCCAAGAACGCCCTCATAGCTCATCACATTGGGGTAGGTGCGCTCGAGTCCCCACGGCGTCCTCGTCCCGTGGAAGTCCACCATTAGGTGGTGGGCCGCGGCTTCGCGAGCCGTGTCGTAATAGAACTGCACCCCTCTCTGGTCGTCACGATTGATGAAGTCGATCTTCACGCCGGTGACGCCCCACTTCTCGAAGAGGGGAAATGCCTCCTTCATTTGGTCCATCACCGACTCCGAATAGCACCATATCCATACCTTGACGTTCTTCGCGGCGGCGTAGCGCACAAGCTCGGGAACATCGACCTTCCCATTCATATGTGTGATGTCACGGCCAACGGCCCATCCCGCATCGAGCATCATGTAACGGAAGCCTGAGGCTGCCGAGAAGTCGACGTAGTGCTCCATATTCTTGGTGCTGAAGGACGGATGCCCATCCTCATCGACATCATCGACCCACCAGTTCCACGAAGCCTTGCCAGCCTGAATCCAGCTCGTGTCAGCAACACGGCTGGCCGGACTAAGGTCATAGACAAGCGTCGACTCGATAAAGCGTCCAGGATCGTCCGCAATCCCGATCACCCGCCAAGCGGAGTGATAGGGACTCTTGCTCAATAGCGCAACGGTTGGATCGTCGAATCGTGGAGCAAGCTTCGCCACAAAGTAATGCCCAGCCCAGTTGCCCGAAGGGTTGGTGACATACATGCTCGTGCTGCCTTCGATGTCGGCCTCCATCAGCGATAGCCATGCCACGCCCGGTTCCTGCATCAATAGCGGAAGGCCGATGAGAAAGCTGCTGGACACGCCGCCCTGATTGCTCAGAGCTGTTGTCGGCAACTTGACGTACTCACTCTCGTAGCTACTGCGGTAGTTCGGGAGAGCGAGGAGCCAGTCGGTAGCATCTGTCGGAAGCCGAAATTCTGTGTCTTCCTGGCGCAGCTTGATCTCCTTGAGGGCATCCTGTTCTGGCAACAGGTACCGGAAGGCAACACCGTTGTTGTAGGCGCGCGCCTCGATCTCCAAAGTGCGGTGCGGCGCAGAATCTTCTGTCGTCTCGAAAAGCAGGCCATTGTAAGCGTCGTGAACGTGCCCCACCTTCTGGAACTGCATCGCGTAATCGTCCACGCCGCTTGTGCTTTCTGCCTTGGTGATGGTGACCGCGCTGCCAAGTGGAGGGTGTCCATCGAGTGTGAGCCCGAGAGCTGACTGATCCACCACGGATTTACCCAGGAATTGAATATTGTAGACAAGCCGGCCTGTGGCCACCGGCTTGCCCTGAGAGCTCACGGTATCGAAGCGTATCGCGATCCGACCATCGGGAGATGCCAAGGTCGTCTGTTTTTGCGCAATAGAAGTCAGAGAGAACAGAAAGGGGAGGCACGTTACACAGCGCAAAGCAGACTTCAACACGCCTCGAACCTCGAAGTTGGGATACGGGTGACTCTTGTTGCGTGAAAGGGCGCATGGCCCCCGGAAGGGAGGAGTGCCATGCGCCCGGTTGGGGTTAGAACACGTACTTCGCAGAGATCTGGAAGAACCGCGCATCCGGGGTCAAGTTCTGCATGAAACGTGTCCCCTGGATGCTGGTTGCACCGCCTCCTACGCTGGTGCCGTTCGGGTTCCCGAGCGACGGGTTGTTGAAGAGATTGAATGCGTCCGCGCGGAACTGCAGATACTGTTCGCGCAACGTGATAAAGTTCTTGAACAGCGACATGTTCGTCCGCTGGTAGCCTGGCCCGTAGACGAGATTGGCCCGACCGCCGAGAAACCGCAACGCGGTCGCCGTATCCGTGATGGGGCTGGGTATATTCAACGCCGTTCCAGGCGTCGGGTTGATGAACTGGCAGTTGTTGAACCAGTGCTGTTTGGTGCGGGTCGGCAGACTGCAGGTGGGCAACTGGGCTTTGGAGATCGAGCCCGGGTCCGCGACACCAGGCGCAAACGGATCGCCTCCCTTGAGACCGCGCGCGCCGCCACCGGTTGGCCCCGGAGTATTGGAGCCCACCGAGAAGGGCTCACCGGTCTGGGCCACCCACGTCGCACTTGCCGACCAACCGCCCACCACTTCGTCCAGCCAACCGCCGTGGTTGAGGAAGGCGCGGCCCTTCCCGAAGGGAAGTTCGTAGTTGCCGTTGATGGTGAACCGGTTCCGCACATCATAGGTTGAGTTGGTGAGCTCCATTCTGAGCGGGATGAGGACCGGATTGCGATAGCCCGTGCCGCTGGAGAGCCCACCCGCGGAGCTCGTATCGTCGAGCGCGTGCGCCCAGGTATAGGTCGCCAGAAAGCTCAGGCCGTGCGAGTAACGCTTCTCCATCTTCGCCTGCAGCGAGTTGTAGGTACTGAGACCTCCGTAGTGAACGGTGCCGATGCCGCCCAGATCCGGGAAGGGCTGGAGCGGCTGGCCCGCCGTGCCATTCGGGAAGAGCGCCCGCAGCGTCTGGGGATCAAAGTACGTGCTCAGGTGCCGGGATTCGTTGCCCACGTAGCTGATCGTCGCAGCCAGCGAGGGCTGAATCTCATACTGGAGTGAGACGTTGTAGTTCTCGGTGTATGGAGTCTGGATGTTGAAGTCCGTTGCATGCAGACCTGGCAGGCTTACTGAGTTCAGAAGCCCGGCCGCGAGAGCCGCGGACTCTCCGGACTCGAGCGTAATGCCGCTCGAGGGGCAGTTGCCCAGGTTGCAACTCGGTCGGACCACGTTGACCTGACCGCGGAACGGGAAGTTGTCCCCAAGGTTGTTGCCGCCCTGGCTCTCCAGACCACCGTAGAAGATGCCGAAGCCGGCACGAGCCACCATCTTAGGAGTGACGCGGTAGGAGATGCCGATACGGGGGGCAAAGTCGGTACTCTGGGCGTTCGTCAGCCGGTCGTTGCCGGTGTACGCGACATTGATGTTGTCCTTCAGGAGAAGATTCGTAAACTTCGAGCCCAGCACGACGCTGTTCTGGATCCGCGACGGAAGAAGCAACGTTCCAGAGCCAGTCCCAATGCCAAGGGTCGAGGGAATAAAGTTCATCTGGCTCCCCGAGTTCTCTTTGTAGGGCTGGTAGTAGTCGTAGCGCAGGCCCACGTTGACGGTGAGACGATCGGTCACCTTCCAATCGTCCTGCACGTACCCCGCGCGATACCAGAGTGCGTCGTTGACGTTCGGGGCCGTGGAGAGTGCCGAGGTATCCATCTGGTCCAGCAGGAAGTCGGCGATGCCGGAACCCGTGGGAGCATTCACAGCCGGAGCGCTCGTCAGCGCACCGGTGAAGTAGTAGTTGCCAAGCGAGGACGAAGCGTACCGATAGAAGAAACGGATCGCCTGGAATGTGACGCCGGCGCGAATGGAGTGCTGGCCAATCGTCTTCGCCACGTTATCGAGAATCTGGTAGACGTTCTGCGACTCGTTGGATGTGCCCTGCGAACCCCAGTTGCTCAGTCCATAGACGACACCGAGCGGAAGGCCGCCCTCGTTGCGGGAAAACGGAATGCCGCCCAGGCCCAGCGTGGGAGCGAGGTTCACATTTGCGTTCGGCTGCAGGAACGCAAAGCTGCCCCAGTTGTACCCAAAACGAAACTCATTGGACAGCGTCGGAGAGAAAAAGTGCGTCTCGCTCAGCATGCCATTCTCGGCCAAGTTGGTATCGTTGGTTCCCCCGTACGGAGTGCCGTCGAGGATTGGACCCAGCGGGGGAGTGTTCAGCGTGGTTCCGTGCAGGTAGCTATAACGAAAATACGCCTGGTCCTTCGGGCTGATGTTCCAATCCAGACGCTGGTCCCACTGAATCGTATTCTGATGGGTCGGTGCATTGATGATGAAATTGTTGTAGAGAGTAGCCCCGTTCGTATTGGGCATCGGATACATCTTCAGAATGTTTTGGGCGACCTTGTTGATCTGCGAGGGGCAGATGACATTGTTGACGCCATTGCAGCTCATGGTCGCTGCGCCGCCCGAGTTCGCCGCATACAGCTGAACAGGCCCCCCCTTCCCGTTGATTGTGCCGTCCAGCAGCTCCGTGAAGTCACCATTCCGCTCCTTCACCGTAGGCACGCTTTCGAGATAGGTCTTACCGAACGATATCCGGTTCGCCTCAATGTCTCCGAAGTAAAACAGCTTGTCGTGCAGGATGGGGAGACCAACGGTCGCTCCAAACTGGTTCTCGTGATAGACCGGGATCGTCGGCACATCCCAATCCTTGGCGTCCAGCTTCGTATTGCGGAAGTACTCCCACACGTCACCGTGAATCTTGTTTGTGCCGGACTTGATGCTGGCGTTGACGACGGCGCCTGCAGAGTGTCCAAACTCTGCACTGAAGCTGCTGGTCTGGATCGCAAACTCCGCCAGCGCATCGGGAGGTGGGCGCATCACATAGCTCGATCCGTTGAGGAAGTCGACCAGATTCGTATTGTTGTCCACACCATCGAGGATGAAGTCGTTTTGGGCGGTGCGCTGGCCGTTTGCCACGAAGTCGCCCGTGCCGGAGCCGCGCGTGGTATTGCCCCCCGGGGGAGCGATGCCGGCCGTCAATTGCGCGATATAGACAAAGTTGCGTCCATTGAGCGGCGTTGTGTCGATGTCGTGCGCCGTAATAACCTGCTGGACGGATGCGTCCTGCGACTGAAGAAGGGGCGCCTGGGTATCGACCGACACCGTTTCACTGACCCCTCCGACTTTGAGCGTCAGCGTGACCTCCGCGCGTTGCTGAATATCGACGTGGACACCCGTCTCCGTTGTGACACCAAATCCAGGTGCATGGGCGGATACCGTATAGTTTCCGATTTTGACCGGCGCAACCGTGTACGCCCCGCCCGAGCTCGATTTCGCGTGGAGCACGAGGCCCGTGTCCAGATTGGTGACGGTCACGTCGGCCCCAGGGACCATCGCCCCGGTAGGGTCCTTAACGAAACCGGTAATGCCACCCTGGTCCTGCTGTGCGCGAGCCTGCTCCGTGACAAGCCCGATCGTCAGCAGGCAGAGAAGGCCAAGGAATCCGACTTGCGACACCTTCCTCAAAAATTGAGCTGCCATCTGTTGTTGCCTCTCTTCCTTACCGCGTTTTGCCTTTGCATGACGACCGTGACCAAGGGGTCAGCATCGATCGTTTCAGGAGGCTCAGCGTTTATGTGTACGTTACCGGCGAACATTATGGGTTTCAATGCACGCTTGTCAAGGGTTTTTCGCGCACCTGATTCGAAGGGC
Source organism: Edaphobacter bradus (assembly GCF_025685645.1). Taxonomy (NCBI): domain Bacteria; kingdom Pseudomonadati; phylum Acidobacteriota; class Terriglobia; order Terriglobales; family Acidobacteriaceae; genus Edaphobacter; species Edaphobacter bradus. Next base: position 1,447,911 of record NZ_JAGSYF010000002.1, on the reverse strand, counting down.
AGTTTCCGCGAGCTGTCCTCGGTAAATGGAGCCGCGCTGGGCCGCGAACCTTCCACAAACAAGCGGCTTCCGCACCCTCGTCTTCCACTCCACGCCGCCCCCACGCGCGGCCCTGGCGCGTTTCTGACATGCGCTAAAGGCTACAGGAGGAACGGTCAGCCCACAACGCCTCTGCGGGTTGGCCGGCCCGGGTTGATGTGTACGTTACCGGACTGGGTACTCTCTTGACTCATTGGCCACCATTCGTTACCGTCTCCTATGTTTGTTCACACACAGATTTCATGAAAGAGGCTCTTTGCAGGGCTCGGTTGCACTATGTCTTCTAACAATCGCTACCGCTTGACCTCGTCTGAGCTGGCGGCAGAGATCGTGCCCAGCGAGGGCGGACGTATCGCCTCCATCAAGAGCCTTTCGTCCGGCGTCGAGTTCCTGACGCAATCTCGACACGAGGCCTCTCGTATCCATGAGAACCCGGATGCCTCGTTTCGAAACGGGCCGTGCGCCGGGATTGAAGAGTGCCTCCCGACGGTTGGGCCGTCCGGTCCAGAGACGAGCGGGGGATCGGCGCCGGACCACGGGGACTTCTGGCAACTGGGATGGACGGTGCTCCGCTCCAACAAGCAGGCACTGACCGAGGCGGCGATCGGTTTCAGCCGTCCGCTGCGCTTTGAGAAGTCCGTCAGCGTCAACGGCAGCCAACTGCGCTTGGCATACTCCATTCAGAATGTCGCCGAAACACCGCAATCCTTTCTCTACGCCTGCCATCCCCTGTTTGCCGTCGCGCCGGGCGATGAGATCTTCCTGCCTGCCGAGGTCGATTCGCTTCGGCTCGATTACTCCCGCGCCGACCGGCTGGGGCAACCGGGAGACATGGTGTCGTGGCCAGTAACCCAACAGGGAATCCGCCTGGACCGCGCCGGCGGCGAACATGACGGTACCGCAGAGATGCTGTACACCAGGCGGCTCACCGAGGGCAGATGCCGCATCTACCGAGCGGCGTCCCGGCAGTCGCTCGAGGTCCACTTCGACACACAGGCGCTTCCCTACCTCGGGATATGGTTGTGCTACGGCGGCTGGCCCGAAGGAGAGCGGGAGCACCTGCAATACGCGGTCGCGCTTGAACCTACCTCGTCGCCTCACAACACTCTCGCTCGAGCCCAACGGGATGGATCCGCGATTGCGCTCGAACCTCAGGAATCGTTCCGCTTCGAGATCACGTTGGGCGTAACCGGCCCTGAACCTGACGCCCCGTAACCGAATCGTGCAGCCGCCTCCGAGCTTGTGACGACGAGCTTCCGGATCGCGAACGGGAAGACAACAGTGCGGGCCTGCAAGGAAGCAGCGATCACCGAGCAGACGTAGTACCTTGCGTAAAGAGTATGGCGGTCTGCAGACGGACCAGGCGAAGCGGCTGAAGGAGCTTCCACCCCAGCAAGCAAAGAACACTTGCTGGGGCCCCGGATCGACTGCGGGGATTGGTTTCTGGCCTGCGAAAAGCCTAGAGCGGTCCACAAATTGCCGCTCCAATCACGGGGATATGCGGGAACATAGTCAGCGAGACTGTGCGACCAGCTGGTACGCCGATCCGACGAACGTGAGCATTGCGGCGATAAATCGCTCAGGCCTCTGCAGTGGGGGGAGGCGGGCTCACGTCGTTGAGGACCATGAATTCGGCGTCTGGCCTGAGCTAGATATTCCGCGTGTTCGCGTTCCATAAATTCTTCATGCTCGCTTGTGCGATCGCGACAGGCACGCAGATCTTTGTGAGATCGTGAGCGCTTTAGTTGCGTTACGTCCGTCGCATCCTAAGCTCCGCCCCAGACAGAGCATTGCAAATCAGACGTGAGCCAGCCGGAAGAGGTCGAACAGCTGTTCAGGAAGACGATCGAATCATTCGGCCGCGTGGATGTAGTCGTCAACAACGCAGGAATCATGCCGCTCTCGCCGATCGCGAAAGGAGGTGTCGAGACCTCAATCGTGATCCCTGGCGCATTTACCACCGGCACGAACCACTTTGCTCACTCTGGCACCCCTGACGACAAGGTGCGCATGCTTGAGTATCAGGATGGTCCCTATGGCGGATTTGAGGAGCAGGCGCTCAAAGCTCTCACGGGTACAGTGCCACCGGATGCCGATGTCTCCGCCGTCGCAGGCGCCATCGTGAACATCGTGAACGCCCCTTTCGGTAAGCGGCCGTTTCGTGTCACTGTCGATCCTGCCAGGATGGATCAGAGGTTGTGACGACTGTGCTGGATCGCATCCGTGCCAAATTTGTGCGCCGCCTCGGCTTTGCGGATCTTCTCCATCCCGCCAAGCTCGTTTGAGTCCCCAACCCGTAACAACAATTCACATCTGACTTTCAGGCTGGCAACGCCTGCCTTTGGAGGAATACATGTTTGCAATTACTGGCATAACCGCAAAAGTGGGCGGAGCTGTCGTCCGGCATCTTATTGCCCAAGGTCACAAGATTCGTGCGGTTGTACGGAGCGAAGAAAAAGGCCGGCATTGGGCTCCTCTGGGTTGTGACGTGGCAACGGCGACCCTAGAAGATCATGTCGCGCTGGCCAGGGCTTTTGACGATACCGATGGCGTGTTTCTGATGACTCCGCCCAACTTTGACCCTGAGCCGGGCTTTCCGCAGACCAAGCAGGCCGCGGCGGCCTCCAGCCCCTCGACCATGCCATTCCGATGGTGGCTACGGCAGATATTGCACAGGTGACCGCAGAGCTCCTGAACGAAACATGGTCGGGCGTTCGCATTGTGGAATTGGAGGGTCCGCAGCGCTATTCGGCAAACGACATCGCAGCGAGATTCAGTCTCGCCCTTGGCCAGGCTGTCCGGGCAGAATCCGTTCCTCGCGACACCTGGGAATCGCTGTTCCGCTCGCAGGGCATGAAAAACCCAATGCCTCGTATGCGGATGATCGACAGCTTCAACGAGGGATGGATCGACTTTGAATTCGGCGCGGCAAAGAGCCGAAAGGGCACCACACGGCTGGAATCGGTTTTGGAATCTCTGGTTGCAGAGGTCAGGGGACGGAAATGATCGTCGACGACTTTCAGGACGAGTCACTCATTGACAGGGTTCTGGGAGGTCTGTCGGCAATACGGAAGTTTGGATTTGGACGAGCTCGACGAGTGCCAGATCGCCTTAGCACTCAATGAGCGAGAAATGTAAGCACTTAGCTAACCCGTTAGGGAGAGGCATCGCTCCGAGGGCTGGTCCCGGACCTTCCGATACCCCAAAATTTGCAAGAGATTTGCAAGAGCGTTTCGGCATTCTGGCACTTTTGGCCTTTTCTGCACCTAATAGAATCTCTAACTTACAGATTCTATTAGCCGAGCGGGAGACCGATCCCGTCTCTGGCCACCATACTTTCAACAACTTACTGGATATAATTCAGGAACTGCAAGCAATTTGAAAGCAACTTTTCTGCCCAAGGTTCTCTATGCCCGATCTTGATCTTCGGCGGCTTCGTCCACAGACCCATACTGTCAGTGTCTATACCCGTCACTCGTCCGCCTGCTCTAAGGCTGGCGAACCACAATGGCGTCGTTGCAAGTGCGCCAAGTATGATAGAGCTTATGCGATGGTCAGGATTGCGAATCAGCGACGCGCTGATGGTCGCGAAGGATCGCATCATTGGCAATAGGTTCAGCCTCAGAACGGTGAAGAATGGTACAAAGCTGACGGTGATCACTTCCCGATCACGTCGTGACTGCTCTCCACGTACTTCCGGCGCGACTAACCGTTGATCCTCGGTACTTCTTCTGGTCTGGGAAGTCGGAGATAAAGTCGCTGACCGGCCAATGGCAGCGAAAGCTAGGCAGGCTTAACAAGTACCTCACCATGGAGGACTATGAAGGCAGGCCCCTCCAGTTCCATAGCCATCAGCTCCGAGACACGTTCGCGGTGGAACATCTGCTGGCCGGGCGCCCAATTGCCATCGGCAAGGAAAAATAGGCTGCACCTGGGAAGCAAAGAGGCTGGGCCAAGATCGCCGCCATCTTCTCGGCCGTTGAAAGCTGCCGCAAACTGGACGTGCCCATTCGCAAATATCTGGCCGATGTACTGCCCGGCCTAGCCGATCGCTCCATCCGCGAGTTAGCCGGACTCACGCCCGCGGCCTACGCCGACAATATGGCAAAGTAGCCTGCCTACACCCCTCGACGATCCGTCAACCATGGCCTTGCCCGAAGGGTTACCCAACAACATCGCTTCCTCTCGACTGCGACGATGTACCCCATTCAATACACCCGCTTCGCTCATACCTCATCCTCAGCTCTAGTGCAAACCTACACAACGTGGGTTGGCCTGACGAGTACGGTGTTCCGGTGAAGATGGTTATCGTGCGCTTCAGCTTGTCAAAGGAATTTACGATTCATGCACCAGCAATACCGCCATTCGACTTGTGTAATGCTTCTTGAAGGGCTCGCCTCGACCGGATAGCTTCCGGGCCGTCAGGATTGGCGTCGGCCCGGAACCGGTGTCGCTATATCGACGAGTATTTTTGGCAGAGTTCGCGAACCTTCGCAACCAGCTTCGGTAAACCTGTAGCTGCCGGTTCTTCACCAATGCGCGCATTGCCCTCATATTCGATCGACATGTAGCCTCTATAACTGGCTTGCGCATACATTTTCCATACCCGACCCATATCAATCGGAGTACCGTCATCGAACCGGTCACGGATATGCGAAACGGTGGCATAGGGGATGCAGGCTGCGATCTGCGCATACGGGTCCTGCGTCGCGGAAGGTATGAAATGGGTGATATCGAGATTGATGCGTGCGTATGGAGAATCGACGCGGTGGATGATCTCCAGACAAACATCTGCGCTCTGCGAAACTCCGGAATGGTCTTCAAGACCAAGCACAATACCTTTGGGCGCGGCATAGTCGCAAGCAGCTTTCATTCCTTCCACAGTCCAGGTGGTGGCCTCTTGCATGGATGCGCCTTCCGGTAACTTGCCGGCAAATATGCGCAGGTGGGAGGCACCTAGCCGATCGGTTACGTCGATCCATTTCTTGATATCGGCCAGCACTCCCACGCGCTTTGTTGCATCAGCTTGCACGAGGCTCGAACCGCATGCCGTTCCGGAAAAAACCACGGCGTTCTTGTAAGCCAAATAGCGTAGGCTCTCGAGATATTCAGGATCGGTGGATTTCAAGTAATACACGGTCATGTCGACAGCGTCGAGCCGCAATTCCACCGCCTTGCCGATGAAGTCTTCCATCGTCATTGCGCCGTGGGTTAACTCCTGCCGATACGAGTAAGCACAACACCCAAGTAGCAATCGCGGCATTTTCGATGGTTCCATACCATCTTCAGCAGATGCGGCTTCGGCGGGCGGCGCGACAATACCCATGCTTGCTCCGGCCAGCACTCCCACACCAACGGTCTTCATAAACTGACGACGTTGAATTGCCTTGTTCATATTCTCCTTCTGTCTTCACTTAAAAATTCCTGTACGCCTCAATCGAACACTTCTCGCGATCGGCTGCGCAGGGGCTAATGCCAGGGTGCCGGCGACCTGCAGTGCAGACCTTATGCGGGCCTAGCTCTGGCGCGTTGAATCTTCCGGTGAGCTTCCGCCGCGCCAGTGCGTCTCCAGGCTTACGGTTAGGTGGTAGCCCACTTCCTTGAATGCCTTGAACTACCCAACCGTCAACCGTATCCTTTGCAGTAGCAGTGACCGATGCTGTCTTTGGGGGCGGGTTCCGGCCGTTGGGGGGAATGGCGTTTCGCTACTCAAATACGAATTAGGCATTGATCACACGAGCGCCCACTCGGGCCGACTTAATGGCGCGGCGAGCAAAGCGTCAGCGTAATTATTGTCCTCGAATGCTTCCTTTTCCGGATTCCAATGCAATGTTCCGCCGACCCGGCAAGCAATAAGACCTATTTGCCCGATAGAAAGAGCGCGGTGCCCTACTTCTATCGGCTCCAGTGGTGAACGGCCCTCGCGAATTGCTGCGATCAGGTCATTCTTATCCCAGAGAGTCTTCGAGAAATCCAGTTCGCCAGGCTCGGGCTCGTGGGTCAGCAGTTCTGGCTTGCTGCTGGTCATCGTGCCCGGATAGCCATCGACCTTAATCCAGGCGTCGCTCCCGAAGTAAGTGATGCTAGGCTTGCTAGTCGGAGTCTGCTCGCAGCTCATCGTTACGCCATTCGCATACCGATATTGGATCTTAAAATTAATCATAGTGTTCCAAAGGCTCACGGGGAACTCACCGTGCCCTTCGACTTCAACCGGTCCCGTATGTTCGGAATTGTTTGCCCACTGCGCCGCGTCGAAATAGTGAGGACCCCAGTTGGCGATCATGCCCTGGGCATAAGTATCGACTCTCATCCAGTTGGGCCGCAGTTTATGCTGCTTCACATCGTGCACACGTTTTTCGGTGTAAGGCACCTTTGGGGTGGGACCGAGCCACATGTCGTAGTCCAGTTCCGGAGGAATCGGCATATCCGGCTGTACACCAACCGGGGTCGGATCCGACGGGAACACAATCTCGATCCGTTCCAGTTTTCCGACGTGTCCATTGCGGACCAACTCGACCGCATGATTCTGAGGACGGAGCGAACGAAATTCGCTGTCGGTCCGGGCCGTTACACCGCATTGCTTTACTGCATCTGCAAGCATGCGCCCCTGCTGCACGCTGATGCTGATGGGCTTTTCCATGGCAAAGTGCTTTTTGGCTTTAGCCGCGGCAATGCCCATGGGAACATGCCAATGGTCGGGTGTGGAGACCATCAACACATCGATATCCGGATTGCCAATCACTTCTCTAAAGTCGGATTTCGTTGCACAGCCGTTGTATGCGGACAATCCATCCCTCTGCGCATAGAAAGAATTCACGAATGCCTGGGCCTCGGTCATTCGCCAACGATCGACGTCGCAAACAACTACGGCCTGTACCCCGGGAACCCTCATCATCTGGGGAAGGTTACTGCCGAACGCCTGGCGTCCGGTACCGATAAATCCTACGTTGAGACGGTTACTGGGTGCATTGGCCCCAAATACACTGGCTGGAACAATTGTTGGCATGCCCAAGGCGGAAAGAGTGCAGGCAGCACCAGAAACAAATTCTCTGCGGTTCATGGTTTACTCCAATCCTGATTACTTCTTATGGCAACTCTTTGATCTTGATGTTCTTGAATGCAACGTTGTGGCCGTGGTCCTGCAGGAGAATGTACCCGCTGGGAATACTCGCGAAACCCGGATAGCCGTTGAATTTGCTTTCCGCTACGCCCTGCTTGAAACGCGCAAACTTCCGATCCACGTCGAGAACCTCGATGCCATCGAGCCAATGTTGAATGTGGTCGCCACGCACGAGGACGCGCGAGTGATGCCACACACCCATCTGTGTGTCACCCTTTAGGTTCGCCGGAACTACGTCATAAATCGACGCAGTCTTCAATCTTGGAGGAAGATGTTCTCCTCTGTATATGTAATTCGCATCATCAATAATCTGATACTCATAACCAGGCTGTGATCCTGCGGGTTTAGGCTGTCGCTCTTCAACAAAGTATTTGACTCCGCTATTCCCTCCGAGGCCGAGTTTCCAGTCGAACACGAGGTCGAAGGATGTGTATTTATTGAGAGTCACAATATCGCCAGCGTCGCCTGCTTCCATCCCACCTGACAGCACGCCCCGCAATTCGCCGTCCGATACATCCCAGCCTTTTGACGGAAATGTCTGCATATACGCGCCCCTCCAGCCTTTCGTTGAGTGGCCGTCGAACAGTAGCTTCCAGCCGTCGCGGACTTCGGCAGGCGTAAGAGTGTTTGCGCTTTGCGCCTCTACCGCTGTTACGCGCAGGTTGTCGAACTGAATGTGACCCCACTCAGTTCCCAATGCGAACATCCCATGCGAATGGACTGAACTCTCAGCTGTAGCAAGTAACTTCCCATCGAGCGCGGCTGCTATCTGAGTTCCATTGAAGCTCAGCTCCAGCCGATGCCACTGATTGCGGTCTATCGCGATAGATCCGGACGCGAGCGTTACTGCCGGCTTTTTATACTCAACCGAAAGAATTTCCCATATGCCATCAGGCTTCACGCGCAGTACATAGCCGCCTGGCAGTCTAGTCTTGTCGTCCGCAGCCGACGCATCGATCCGGCCGATGACAACGGCCGGTGACTCTGAAAGAAATCGCACATCGGCAGCAACACGATAATCTGTCCAATTCTCGTCTCCGGCTAGAGTGATTGGATCCGGCAAGGCGCCCCACGGAATCGCCTTATCCGTGATCACTTGCTCCAAACAGCGGCCGGAGCGGCCATTGCAATCACGAACCTCGAACGCACCATCTTGATCGGCCAGATACTTCGCTGAGTGCCCCAACTGAGTCTTTTCAAAATCATCCCCATATGGAAAAGGAAATGGCTTTGCAGCGGGTGGCTTCACTGACCCTTTTCCTTGTCCCGTGGTTGTGGTCAACGAATAAAGCGAATCCGGATCAAAAGTGTAGGTCAACGTGCCGTTCACCGGCTTCACATCGGCGACGTGTTCAAAGGTCCGAGAGTCGTTTGTTTCCCAGATATGCACTTCATTCGCGGCAAGACCGCCGGCGGGGCGGAAAGAGACGGTTTGCGGATGTTTGGCATCGATCGTCTCCAGAATCACGCTCCAATCCTTCGCATCCGGTGAACGAAGGGCGACATAGGTTCCCTTTTCCGGGAGATTGCCTGATGAGGAGTCGAGATACTGCCACCCAGGCTGCGCAAACTGCGTGGTGTGAGCTGTGGCCCAGATTGTCCCCTGAACGTCGTAGTGTCCGGACCACGGAGTATTCGCATACATCAACCCGGAGTTAGGAGCAGCAAGAATGTCATAGTAAGAGGTAACCGGACTCCAGATTTCCGTGGCAGTTAGAGAGCCCTCCAGGTAGTTCTTGTTATAGAGATGAGCAAGGATGCGTCCGCCAACGTGCCAGTCGCGACTAACGAACGGTCCACTTCCACGATTCGGCTGATCTTCGCTTGACCAAAGCGGCTTATTCGTTCTGCGAGCCGCGTCGGTAGTGGTAGGTCCAAACCAGAATGGATAGTGCACACCGATCACATCAATGGCAGTAGCCAGATCCGGGTCTTTCAGAATCTCGGGTGCGATCGTCCATTGATCCCCGGGATTCCCATCGCAGCAGATGATTCGGGTGGATAGATGGTGAGCCTTGAAGTTGCTGCGTAGTTCCTTGATATATGCCACGTCATAAGCGGTCTCATTCCAAATGCCGGCATAGGCGATATCCAGGGAGTAATCGCGCTTTGCGGTGCGGATAAAGTCCGCAACATAATCAGCCATTTTGGAGGAATAGAGCGTTTCCTTTCCGCCCGAATTGGAGCCAACCCACTTGGGCGCGCCCCACGGAAGGACTTCCAAGATGACATGGGGATTCCGTTTGTGCGCCTCAGCCATTAGCCACCACTCGTAACCTCGTGATGAGTTGTGATCCGAAGCTGTGCGCATGTGACTCGGCTCAGAACCATCTGTTGAATTCACATCTGCGCCTATTTCAACCTTCAGATGCTGCAGGGCCGCACCATAACCCGGCTTGAACAAATAATCCAGAATCTGGCTGCGCTGTGGCTCTGGGTAGTCAATGAGCAACCGTGAAGAGGCTCCTGCGCTCACGCCGCCAAGACCGTCGAACACTCTGCCTTTACTGCTACCGTCTAAAAGTACGCTTGGCTGCTGGCCGCTTACGACTACACCGGTACACAGCAACAATGCCAGCCCAGTCATCGAAAACCGTCCCCGCCGATCGTTTGCCGAATGTCGAATCAATTCCCGTCTTGCCTTGCCCATCTCGTACTCCAATTAATCATTTGTTTCTCAAGCTTCTCTCGATTTCCTAGAGGGTCTTCTCTTTTGTTTTCGGCAATCGCAAATAGAGGAACAAAGTCCCAGTCATGCAAACTGCAGCATATGTCCAAAACGCTCCCGCTGGTCCCAGATTCGCATTCACTAGCAGAAACTGATTTCCGAAATCACCAACCAGGTCGCCGGCGCCAGAGACGAAGAGGCGCACAAACGTTGGTGAACTGAGACCTCCTACAGCACAACCCCTTGCCTTCAGTGCGCGTCTTTCGTCAGGCCGATAGCCTGCTGCATGTGAGAGATCTCAGGGTTGGACATAAAATATCGCCAGACAAGTCCGGTGCGGCCGTTTTCAATCATGACAGCCATTGGAGCTTGATTTAAGCCCATAGTAATCTCCGAATACCAATTCTCCTGCTGGTTAAACGCATCACGAAATCCATAGATGCTCCACACTTGCGTTCCCAGATCGCGATAATAATGCTTCAGGGCAAGCATCGACTGTTCCGGTGTGTAAGCGAAGGAACTGATTGCTCCGGTGGGCGCGATGGTGCCATCGTCAGTCGCGGTATATACATGCTGGTTATCGCGGGGAGGAGCAGTCACCCCATCGTTTGGGGCTAAGGGCTTGTATTCCCGATATCCATTAGGACCGTCGACGGCTGTCAAGCCCCATGTATCTGCGCCATGCCCTTTGAAGTGATTAGGATTCGCAATGCTGTATGCCTGACTGACAAGTGCTTCATTGCGATTATTAACGAAATAGTTTGCGTACTTGTCGCGCCATCCGCGGGGATCATAGCCCAAATAAGAATAATGAGTGAAGAAAAGAGGCCCAGGCGAGGACGGCGCGTGGATCATGTCAAGAGTGATACCGTAATGGGTATTTCGTACTCCATACAGGTGATCTTTAACTCCCTCCCCAGCGTACCCTGTGTAATAGAGGCTTGGTGGAACAGGATGAGTGGGTGAGGCGATCGCGAGCATATACGTGATCATTACTTCATTCCAACCTTGCAAGCGGTTGGCGATGTGAAATGCGAAGTTAGGCGACCAGTGCCAATAGAGAGCATCTTTGTTTGGTGTTGCCCGGAACCAATCCCACTCCACCCCTTTCCATAACGCTGTGATGTTATCGCGAAGCTCGTGTTCGTCCTTGTTGTCCCGATCGAAGTATTGGCGCGCGGTCAGAAGACCTTGCATGAGAAACGACGTCTCTACAAGATCGGCCCCGTCATCATATATGCCAAAGACAGCGACAGTATGGCCGGTGCTGCCGCTAAGAAAGTGCGGCCACACTCCATGATAACGATCTGCTTTGGCAAGGAAATTTGTGATGTGGAGAAGACGGTCCACAGCTTGTTGGCGCGTAATAAATCCTCGATCGGAAGCTACGACCATCGACATGATTCCGAAACCGCTCGCACCAACGGCAACGATATCGTCGGCACCTGGAGTTGATTCCCGGGCCATGCCGGAGTTAGGCTCATTGGCCTCCCAGTAATAGCGGAAGGACGCCTCCTCCACCATCGTCAGTAATTCGTCATCAGACATGGGATGCGTGCTTCCTGTAACAGCAGATGACAGAGGAGACTCATTCAGCGATGATGTGCGTGCAGAGATCTTGTAGGATGCCGTCGCGTGTGGGTCTCCGATGTAGTCGGAAAACCGGTTGACCCCATATCGCTGCACCCCAATTGCCTGATATGGCTCGCCATGGATAGAGCGATAGATGACATATTGCGCGACAGTTGGGTCTTGCGCTGCTTCCCATGTCAGATCGACGTGCCGCTCATACCCCTTTGCCGCCAGATTTGTCGGTGTCGCTGGTGCTTGTTGCCTGGCTGACGGCGCGTCTTCAATGCGGATGTCATCTATATAGAGTGTGTGGGACTTTGCATCACTCGCACCCTGCGCAAAGATGATCGATGCAATTCGATGTATATCGAAAGGCCGCAGAGATGTGCTCGTGAAGCGCGATAGAGGAATCTGCACACGTATCCATTTGCCCGGTTCGATATCATTCGTGAATGTTCCGATCGGCAACGATCCCGTAAAGTCATGACTTGCGTATTCTATGACTGGCAACAGCCCTGTAAAGTCACGGTTAAAACCGCGCAGAGCAATCTTGGGAAGATCAGCGGCGCGTATTCCGTCCTTTGCATAAATCCAAAAGAAGAGACTATCTCCGGTAAAGTGCACATTCCGATTGCGCCAGTCGTTGAGGTCGATCTCGGCAGTCCATCCACCGTTGGGCATCGATTGCCATTGCAATTCAAGCGCGTTGGGGCCGCTGATGAAATGCGAGGTCTCGATAGGTAGTTTGTTATCGACAAGTTTCACGATGCTTGGAGCGGACACCTTGCCGGAACTGTAATAGTACGAATCCGGCGAGGTGCTGTTCTCGAAGAAAACCTGCTGCGAATAGTTCTGGTCTGCTATGGCAGTACCGGATATGGAAACAAAACCTAAGAGAAATGCAGCCAGAGCCTTTGGTGCTTTCATAGGGTTCATACCGACGTTCATCGATCCTCCATCTGGTTTTGGTGTGGGGAATTGTTCGGGCTCTGGTGCAAATTGTTCATGCACCGAACGACTTGGTGAGAACGTCGCGCTGATCAGGTCCCAAGCACGGCGCCACTAGGGCACTTCAATGCTCGCCGACTGACTCCCAACGCCGTGCACATCGAAGGCCTCGACGCATGAATGTGTCCCATACAAAACCTGAACGCAGACAGACAGTTAAGGGGCAACGGTAAATTTAGCATTCTCCGTTGCAAGTGAGCTACCGCCGATCCAGACGGTGTACTCCGTTGGCTCCATCACTGCTTTGCTGTGAATGTTGTAGAAGGCGAGCTCATCAAAGCCCAGATTAAAGGTCACATCTCTCGATTCACCGGGATTGAGAGTCACCCGCTGGAATCCCTTCAAACTTCTTACAGGCTGTTCAATGCTCGCACCTAGATTTCTGACGTAACACTGCACCACTTCCGTTGCCCTCCGATTTCCAGTGTTCGAAATCGTTGCCGTAGCGATGATCAACGGTGAGGTCCCATTTTCAGTAACCTGCTTAAGCTGGATACCTGGCTTGGATAGCCGGACCCCAGAGTAAGCGAATTGGGTGTAGGAAAGACCATGCCCGAAGGCGAAGAGCGCGTCGTTTGGGACATCGATGTAACGGGAGATGAAGCGGGAGTTCGATGTTGGCGGGTTTGAGAGATCGGCATCCATTGGTGGCCGCCCGGTCGGCAACTGGTTGTAATAGAGCGGCTCCTGCCCCACAGCACGCGGAAAGCTCATGGGAAGTTTGCCGCTGGGCGACACATCGCCATATAGGACATCTGCGATTGCCGGACCGGCTTCAACGCCGGGAAACCAGACCGCCATAATTGCTGACACATTTCTGGCGGCCCAGTCCAGGACCAGGGGACGACCGGAGAATACGAGTAAAACAATTGGCTTCCCGGTGGCAGCTACGGCTTCAAGAAGCTTCTGTTGCTTGCCCGGCAGATCGAGGTGTGCGCGGGACCCCGCTTCTCCGCTCATTTGATTGGATTCGCCCAGCGCGAGAATCGCGACGTCTGACGCTTTGGCTGCTTCTACGGCCGCCACAATGTCGGCTTCGGAATCACCAGAGATCTCTGTGCCCTTGGCATAGATGAGCGAACGGCCTTCTCGTTGAGAGCGCTCTTCCAACGCAGCTTTAACGGTGATCACGTCGCTATGTTGTCCCGCCCCTCCCCACGCACCACCCATATTGGAGGCACTATCTGCCAGGGGGCCAATGAGAGCGATTCTCCTAACGCTGGGCTGGAGTGGAAGAACAGGGGTGCCGCTCGCCAGCTTTTCATTCTTCAGAAGAACAAACGATTCCTCCGCCGCTTTGCGCGCCAGTGGTCTATGTTCCGTAACAGCAGCCGTAACCTCGGTCCCCTCAGCATACGGATGCTCGAAAAGACCCAGGGCAAACTTCACTCGCAAGACTCTACGAACGGCTTCATCCACAACTGCCATTGGAACCTTGCCCGACCGAACCAGTTCAGGGAGTTCGGTATCGTAGTAGTGCGACATCATATCGACATCCACACCCGCGGTGAGTGCCTTGCTCGTTGCCGACGCCGCGTCGAGAGCGATGCCGTGATGTGTCAACTCCATCACCGCTGTAAAGTCGCTTACTACAAAGCCATCGAACTTCCACTCGTCGCGAAGGATCTTTGTAAGAAGAAACGGATTCGCCGAGGATGGAACTCCATTGAGGGAGTTAAACGCACTCATCAGCGTCGCGGCCCCGGCCTCAACAGCAGCCTTGTAGGGTTGCAGATAAACCTGTCGCAGGGTGATCTCCGACATGTCCGTCGTGTTGTATTCTCTGCCCGCCTCGGCTGCACCGTAGGCGGCAAAGTGCTTTACGGACACCGCAACATTGCCTGGCTGCGAGAGGTCATTCCCCTGATAGCCCTTCACATAAGCTCTCGCCATCGCTGAGCCAAGGTAGGGATCTTCTCCTGCTCCTTCCGTTGACCGTCCCCAGCGTGCATCGCGGCTGATGTCTACCATCGGTGAATAGAACCAACGAACTCCAGCGGTCGTGGCCTCTTCCGCGGCCATGTGCGAAAGCGATGAAACAAGATCAGGATCAAAGCTGGCTGCCAGCCCTAACGGCACGGGGTATACCGTCCGAAAACCGTGAATGACATCGGCCCCGAAGAGTAGAGGAATGTGGAGTCGACTCTTCTCGACTGCCGCATGCTGAAGTTTGTTCGTGCGCTCCGCTCCAATGGTGTTCAACGTCGAACCGAGCATTCCAGTTTCGGCAAGTCGAAAAGCATCCACTTTAACGTGGGTCACAGGATTGGCTGCGAGGTTCGCAGTTGCATTGGCTGCTTTGCCCGCCCCCGGAGATCGCGGCGGAGCAACGTGATCGTCAGCATGATACTGAACAAGCTGTCCAATCTTTTCCTCCAGGGTCATCTTTTGTAGAAGCTCATTCACCCGGGCTTCCAGCTTTGGATCCGCAAGCTGGACATTAGGGCGCTTCGACTGTTCTTGTGCAGCAGCTTCCCCGCCCTGAAGTCGGGACAGTTGTGCTGTGCTCAAACCATGAAAAGCAACAATACTGAAGCAGAGCAGGATTGCACGGCACGACAAATTCTTAGGCACATGCAACCGCTCGCTTGTCGAATGAATCATTCTTCTACTCCTTCAGTTCACGCATCCAGGTCGTAAGGGACGCGTATACGTTAATTTGCTGTCTGATCGTTGAATGCTTTCACACGGCGTCTGCTAAAGCCGTTGCGCAACGCTTGTGGATGCATGTTCGACAAAGTTAGGCAGAACTGACACTGTGGCCCGAGAAAGTCCCAGTTGGCGAGCGTGCAGGCTCCTGATGGCTTCAGATACGAAATGGCCCCCTTCTCCCTGCTCACCTGATGTACAGACACCACGTGAGCGGGGAGAGGAGGCCATATGGAGGTTAGAACGTGAACTTCCCAGCGATCTGCAGAATGCGCGGATCGGCAGCGCCCTGAATCTTCCCAAAAGAGCTGCTCGACAGGTTAGTGCTCAGGCTATTGTAGTTGGCGTGGTTGGCAAGGTTGAACGCCTCGAAACGGAATTCGAATCGTTGCTGTTCGCGGATAGCAAATTCCCTGCTCAAGGCCACATTCACGTTTATCCATCCGGGGCCTCGCACTGAATTCCGCCTGACATTGCCAAAGGTTCCCCATGCGTTTGGGGTAAATCCGGTGGCAGTGAGCCATGTAAGATGCTTCACATCGCGTTGATAGGGATTTCCCGTCAGATTCGGGCGGTCATTATTGATATTCGTCAGAGAATAATCGAAACCGCTACTCGGGGTAAACCATGTACCACTATGCCTGGTCACAATCGGCGACAGCTTCCAGCGACCGACCAGAGTGTTAGCCAAACGATTCGAAAGAGCAGGAGACACTCCAACGAACGAAATATTGGCGATATGCCGAATGTCGGTGCTGCAGTTGCCTCGTTCGCCATTCAGATTATTGGGGTCCTGCGTCTGCTGAAACGCGAAGTCGGTGGAGAATTCAGCGTTGCCGAGGCAGTGGGAGTAGGTGTAGTTCGCCAGAATCGTATAGTTCGAGCTGAACCGATGCTGGCCTTTGAGAAGCAAGCCGTTGTAACCCGCAATTCCGTTGTCGTCGGCCTGGTTAATATCGGAATATACCGCTCCAAGGGCCGGGTTCTTCAAATAGAGCGCTCGTCTCGAGTTCGACGTCTTTCGGAGCGCGGCGCAGACCGTGGACGTAGGGTCGTTGGGCGTGGGGCAGCTTCCCGGTGCGTACACAGAGGCATTAATGTTCTCTCCGCTCAAAACATGAATGGTCTTGTTACCAACATACCCTGCGGAAAATACCCAGTTTGAGAACGGCTGAATCTCATACATCAGATTCCACTGGTTGGTGTACATCTGGCGCATGTTGGACGGATACGTAATATAGGATCCTTGAGCCGGGAATGCCACGTTCCTGGAAGGCGGTTGAGGAGTCGGAAATGGACTTCCCCCCGGATATCCAGCCCATGGATTTGAGAATCCTCCCACAGGGTTGTTCAGAGAAATTTGATAGCCCCAGGGAGCATCTGCTGTTTGATCTTCCCAGTAACCCAGCGACAGCACATCATAGAAGAGCCCATAGCCGGCTCGAATAATCTGGTGGCCAGTCCCTGTAGGATCCCAGGAAATACCCGCGCGTGGTTCGAACTTCCAGGGATGGTTCTGCGCAAAAGTCTGCCCTACGCCCTTATCCCCTGGAAACAACAAACCAGCCGGGGCGTTTGGATATACGTTGCTGACGGTACCGACGTTGAAGGCAGCCATATCAAAGTGCTGCATTCGGTTGGCTCTTTCATTTCCCCACAGGTTTGGCTCCCAGCGCACGCCAAGCTGGGCGGTCAATCTCTTATTGAATTGGACGACATCATGGACGTACGCTCCGAAGTAATTCTGGTTACCATCAAAGCGCTGCTTGTTTGCTTGTGTGAAGCTCCTCGGAAGGCCGAGCATGAAGTCGGCGAGAGCGTCTCCCGTGTTGTTATTGCTAAAGCCGAACTGTCCGGCCGCCAACCCCCAGAACACGATCACGTCTTTGTGGTTGACCCATTCGACTCCCAGCGAGATGTGCTGCCGTCCGCGAACTATATCCATATCGTCTGCTAACTGGATATTGTTCTGAGTCAGGTTAGCCGACGAGCAGGTTCCGCAGCCGACACTAAAGTATGACGGGACAGAAAGAGAAAGAAAGTTAGACAAAGGTTGATACGGAATATTTACGCCCAGTGAGGCAAGGTTAATCCCATTTGGAGCCGGTCCGCGCGTAACTGCCAAGCGCGTATAGCCAAGGTGGGCGGAGTTCACAATGGTAGGAGAGATTGTGTAGGTGTCGCCCATCACGATGGACTTGCTGTGGTCCACCACGCCGGACACTTGCGCTAGCAGGATATTCGAATCGCTATAGTGTCCGGGGCGCAGGTAATCTCCGCTGAAATAGTGGCCGAAGATGTTCTGCCTCGCGCTGATATTGGTGTCAACACGGCCAAGAATCTGACGCTCGCTCTGAGGCTGTGGAATCGAATATACAAGCTTCCCGCACGGATCTGTAGGCATGGGAAGATGCTTCACGAGGTTAAGCGCCTGTTGATTGAACCGGGATGTAGGAATCTTGTTACCTGCGAATGTTCCTCCGTTCGGATCTTTTAGCGTGACTGCTGCTTTCGCCTGACATCCTCCGTTCGTGGCAAGGGCATCAAACGTGCTAAAGTCTCCATTCAGTACGGCCTGGGTAGGCAGGTAAGAGGTATACCCCGAAGGCGTAGTGCGTGTCACCGTTTCTTGAAGTCCGAAAAAGCCGAATACTTTACCCCTGAGGATCGGCCCGCCCACGGTTCCACCGAACTGATTTCTCTTTAACGGGTCAACTTTGTGGCTATAAGCGTTTGCCGCGTTGACTGCCCCGTTGCGAACGAATTCGAAAAGACTGCCGTGAATCTGATTCGTTCCGGACTTTGTTACCGCGTTCACAACGGCTCCCGGGTGCGAGCCGTAGCGTGCCGAAAGCGAGCTGGTCTCAACGCTGAATTCCTGAAGCGCGTCAGGGAAAGGCAACGGAAGGTTCACGTTGGAGAAAGTGTCGATATTCTCGCCGCCATCGAGCAGATAGTTTGTTCCGTTAGACTGCCCGCCGAAAACAGAGATGGCGGTGCCCGAGCTATAGTTCTTGCTGCCGGTCAAGTCGCTGTACCTTGGAGGCGTATCCGTTGCTCCTCCTGCTAACATGATGAGATCCGTGGGCTGGCGACCGTTGAGCGGAAGCTCGGTCATTCGCGCCTGGTCAATCACCTGCGAAACGGACGTCGTGTCGGTCTGTACCATGGCAGCTTCCGAGTTCACAACCACCTGCTCGGTGACCTGTCCCACGTTGAGGGTGATATTGACTTTTGGGCTCTCGTTGACCTGGAGGGTGATCCCGGTCTGAATATACGTTTCGAATCCCTGCGCTGCCACTCGCAGCTTATAAGGTCCAATGGGGAGAGCTGACAATACATAGATTCCGTTGGCGCTGCTTACCGTCGTCCTGACAGTGGCGGTTGCGATTTGCGTTGCGGTGATCGTCGCACCAGGTATGGCAGCCCCCGAGGCATCCGTCACGACGCCGGAGATCTGCGCACTTGCGACAGCCTGCGCGCGCGCAAGATTGCCGGAGACGGTAACCGTCGACAGCGATGAAAAGGCGAGACAATAAGCGAGAATCGTGCGTTTCATTTGTGGTCCCGTTCCTCCAGTTGAATAGGCTTGCGTGCTGCATGGCTGTTGGCTGCCATTGCGCTCGATCGAGAGTTGATTAAAATCCGTCCAGTTCGGCCGCAGATTCCATATCGAGAAAGAGAGTCGCATCCGGGTGGGTGCGAAGAATCGTCGCCGGACAATCGCGTGAGATTGGTTCTGTAAGAGCGCGCCGGACGATGCTGGCCTTTCGCACGCCAGGCACCGATGCGATCAGCCTGGGCACACGAAACAGCGTCGGGATCGTAAGAGTCATGGCCGTGGGCGGCACTTTCTCGAAGCTCTCGAACCAGCCCTCCGCGGCTTGCTGTACGCGGCACGGATCATCCAGATCCACGATCTTCACGTCGAGAGGATCGTAGAAGTCCGCAACGTGTGGATCGTTGAAAGCCAGGTGTCCGTTTTCGCCAATCCCCAACAGGCATACCTGAGGCCTGGCGGCTCGAACAGCGCTCGCATAGTCCTCGCACACGCGAGCTGGGTCGGGTTCAGTTCCATCGATCTCGTAGAATTGCTTCAGAGGAACTTTTCGCACCAGGTTCTCATGCAGGTAGCGGCGAAACGAGGCTGGATGGTCGGGCGCCATGCCCACGTATTCATCCATATGGAAGGCTTGCACCCGCTCCCAGGGAATATTGCCGATCTGAGTCAGTGCGCGAAGTGTCTCCAGTTGCGAGGCGCCAGTCGCAAAAATAACTGGAATGTCTTTGCCATCGTGACCCGCGTGGCGGAATGCGGTTGCTGCGGCCTCCGCTGCAGCCTGGCCTGCAGCCTGCCTCGTCTCGTGAACCTCAACTTTCATGGATCCACACTTGAATTGCTTGATTGCGGTAGTAAACGTGCTCATCACTTCTCCTTAATCATTTGCTTCGCTGTTTTCACGTAACGTCAGTGTTGCGGCAGGGACAGACGATCCTCTCCGCTGGCACCTAGTAACTCAATGGTTTGGTCTTCACTGGACGAATAAGTGCGAAGACACAGATGGTTGCAACCACCGGCAGCAAGCCAGCGGCAAGGAAGGCGGGACCGTAGGAAAACCGGTCGACCAGGATACCAACGGCATAGGTAAACGCAGCCCCGATCAGTCCGGCGGCAAAGCCGCTGAGTCCTGTAACGGTGGCAACTACATCCTGCGGAAACAGATCCGACGGCAAGGTCAGTCCCATGGTTGACCAACTGGCAAAACCCCATAAGGCGACGCATATCAGCGCCATCGCAAGGTACACGTTGTGCAGATGGGCCGCTGGTACTCCAGCCAGAATCGGAATCACGCTGACAGCACAAACGGCCTTCCGCGCGCGAACCACCGGAACGCCACGCCTAATGCAGTAGCTGGAAATCCAGCCACCGGTAAAGTTGCCGATGTCGGCGGCAACGAATGGGATCCAGGCAAACAGCGCGATGCTCCGCAGGCTGAATCCGCGCGCGTCGCTCAAGTACTGGGGCAGCCAGAAAACATAAAACCACCAGATGGGATCGGTAAGGCTGCGACCCAACACAATGCCCCACACGTTAGGATCTTTCATCAGCTGGAGATACCGCTGCAGGCCGCGCAGGCCGGACTTGCAGGCCACTTCCTGGCCGGAACGGATGTAGGCGGCTTCGTCCCGCGTTACCCGTGGATGACGATCGAGTGGATGGTAGACGCGAAACCACGCGACGAGCCAAACGAATCCCAGCAGCCCCGAGAATGCGAACGCCCAGCGCCAGCTCAGCGCCAACGCAATCCACGGAATGCCGATAGCAGCCAAGGCTCCCCCCACACTTGATCCGCTGTCAAAGATTGCTACCGCAAGGCTGCGTTCCTGGCTCGGAAACCATTCGGCCACCGTTTTGCTGGCGGCAGGCCAGTTGAATCCTTCCCCGATTCCGAGCATGAAGCGAAAGGCGGCAAATCCGAAAACAGAGCTCGCGAATCCGGTGAAGATGTTGACCACCGACCAGAGGATCGCCGCCAGGGCCAGCCCCAGCTGCACTCCAATTGCGTCAAGCAGGATGCCGCCCAGAAGCCACGTCAGCGCGTACGACACCTGGAACGTGCCGAATACCTTTGCGAGATCAGTGTGAGTGAAGTGGAACTCGCGGGCGATCATCGGCGACAGAACCGAGAAGGTCTGCCGGCTGATGTAGTTCGTCACCGTCGAAAAGAAGAGCGTCCAGGCGATCCACCAGCGGACCCGGCCGGATCCGTTTCGCATAGATGAAGTCGGTGCGATGCGGACTGGCAGTTCGTCGATAGCCCCTCTTCCCAACGTCATTCGTTTTCCCTCCAGACTTGACACTATCGGCGCAGCCCTTGATCCAATTCCCGAACATCAAAGCCGTCGCGGACGAGGAGTGTTACGCCCTCATTTTCTGCAGTGGCGGGAAAACATGCGTGATACTAGAAACAGCAAACGAAGATTGTCAAGATATTTTTCCCATTCGACAGATAATTCTCCATAGCCCAAAGGACCTACGAAGTGACGTGCTTAGCTCTGTGATTGCTGCGTTTTCGCCTGCTGAAAACGAACCTAGCCAGATAAAACCTCGGGGAATTACGGTGTATGTTATATATATAAATACACTTATGTCTGTGCTGTCAGCGTGTGAAAGGCTGGTTCAGCCATGCGGCAGACCATAGGGCCAATAGATATTGAACCTCAGGACAAGCAGAAAACGTGGGCCTCGCCCGGTTTGCTGTACGGATTCTGACTTGTCTATCTCATCGACTTGTGGGAAAATTTTCCGCATGCTTGAAAGAGCCGCTGCGCGACGCTCCTTGGGACAGCTCCAAGCGTCGGTTTTTGCGGTTCAAAACGTATCACTCCTCCGGCCTGCACAACATCCACAACTCACGTTCTAACCTTTCGAGGCCTCAGAGTGGGGCGCCCATGACCGAACACTATCCACCAACACAAGGACCTTTGCTGATAACACATGATTGATAAGGAGCAAAAAATGATAGACAACGGCACTCCTGGCCCCAGCCGCCGGGACTTCTTGAAGGTGGCAGGCGGAGCAGTTCTTGCCACCGGCATGGATGCGCGCTCATACGCACGCATCCTGGGCGCCAATGACCGCATCCGCCTTGGTCAGCTCGGATGCGGCAGCCGCAGCGGCGGGCATCTGCACATGGTGCAGCTTGCTTCTAAGCAGTTCCCGGTGGAGACCGTCGCGGTCTGCGATTTATGGAGTCTGGCCCGCGAAAAGAGCGCCGCCCATGTCAAAAAGAGCTTCAATTTGGAACCACGTTCTTACAAGTACTCGGAAGAGATGCTGGCCTCCAAAGACATTGACGGCGTCATGATCGCCACGGGCGACTTTCAGCACGCCAAGTTGTGCATCGACGTGGTGAAGGCAGGCAAGGACTGCTACGTGGAGAAGCCGTTTGCGAACGTTTTGAGCGAAGCCAAGGCAGCCCGCGATGCAGTCAAAGCTTCGAAGCAAGTCGTCCAGATGGGGACGGAATATCGGAGTGAGCCGTATGCGCTCAAAGTCAGGGACATCGTTCGCTCAGGCCGCATTGGCAAGCTTGTGCGTCTTGAGCACCAATGGAGCGTGAACCATCAGCGGTGGCGTTTCCCGGGAACCGATACAGGCAAATCCGACATTGCACATGCCTCGCCTGCAGAGCAAGAGAAGTGGCTGAACAGCCGTCAGTCCATGCTTCGGGAAGAAGACACCGACTGGAATCGCTGGCTGCTCGGCAAGCCTTATCGCCCCTTTGATCCTCATGTATATCTTGAGTTCCGGCTCTATAAGGATTACTCAACCGGCATCTTCGATCAGTGGATGAGCCACGCCGTGGATCTGGTGCACATGTGGACGGACGAAAGCTATCCCGTAAGCGTCATGGCAACCGGCGGAAACTTTGTCTGGCACGATCAGCGCGAAAATGCGGATACCGTTACGGCCGCCATGGTTTATCCCAAGGGATTCATGTACACCTACCAGATGACTTTGGGTAACAGTTATCGCAGCTTTGCACGGATTCAAGGGCGCGAAGGCACTATCACAAGTACAGGGACTGAGGGACCGTCATTTTACACCGTTACAAAAGAGGGCGGGTCCAAAGAGTCCGATGAAGGGCATCTACCTGTATATACGAAGCTCCCCATCGCCGCCTCTGCCGAGGAAGAAGAAGAGCTGTTGAATATTCCAGGCGCTTATCCGCCCAGCTCGCGTGAAACGCCAGACGATTCAGTTCCGCACATAATGAACTGGCTCACAGCCATGCGCGATCGAAGGGAGCCGAACAACACAGTGGACCATGGCTTCTCGCACGCCATCGCATGCATCATGGCGGCTAAGTCGTATTGGACGGGGAAGAGGGTTTATTGGGATCCCAAACGGGAAGAGATCGTGGATCAGCCTGTCTGAACCTCTGCAACCTTCAGCGTCGGAAGATGTGGTAATGCAGACAGGGAACTCTCTATAGGAGTTCCCTGTTTGTACTTTGACGATAGACTCGCGCCACGATTCAGCACTGAACGGGATGTGGTTTTCCGTATCCCTTGCATTTCGATCTGACTTAGTGAGAAACTTTCCCGGAAAGTGTGGCGAGATACGTCAAGCATGAGCAAAAACAATCTTCGAACGAGCAAGACTGGACTACGCGAGATCGCATCCGCTGCCGGCGTCAGCATATCGACTGCCTCCCGTGTACTGAATGGAAGCAGCAGGGTTGACCCCTCCCTCCAAAAGTCCGTTTTGGATGTAGTGGCAAAGCTGAACATCGATCTATCCCAGCGAGACAAGGCCAAGTCTCTGGCCTTTCTGGTCGGCAACCGGGGCATGAACGACGCCTTTCACTCGCGGATTCTGCTTGGCGCCGAGGCCTCCTGCGTCGCACACGGATGGGACATTCTGTTCCTGTGTTTCAATTATTCGCCCAACACACCATGGAAAGAACTGCCCCTTCCAAAGGTAGTGCAGCGCCACGATATGGTTCGCGGAGTGCTCCTGACCGGCACTAACTTCGGAAATCTCATTGAGCTGCTCTACAACAAAGGGATAACTTCAGTCGCACTCGGCAACAACCTGATCGGCGACCCTAAATTGCTGAATACCGATGCGGTTTTTTCCGATGATATTCAGGGTAGTACGGATGCAACCCGTTACCTGATCAGCTTGGGCCATCGCGACATCTGGTTTCTGGGAAATAATCACCTTCCCTGGTTTGCCCGCTGTTATAGCGGCTACTGCCGGGCCATGGAAGAAGCAGGCCTCGCACCGAGGCAATGCAGCATTGATTCGGAAGACAGCGAAGAAATTGGATATCTTGGAATCAAGTCATTGCTGGCTCGGGGCGAACGCGTGACGGCAGTGTTTGCCGGCAACGATCCAACTGCTCACGGCGTCTACAAGGGGCTCAGAGATTCCGGCATGTCCATTCCAGACGATGTGAGCGTGGTGGGCTGCAACGACACATTTGGCGGAATGTTGTACCCCGCGTTAACCACCGTCCGTGAATTCCCTGAGCAGTTAGGGAAGCAAATGGTGGAACTTCTTTTGAATCGAATTGCCAAGCCAAGCCTGGCTCCTCAGGCCGTTACTGTTCCTACGCAGTTCATCAAAAGGGACTCTTGCCGCCCCATCTCGACCCCGATAGAGAGCCCAGCGAAGGAAATCCCTCTAGAGTCGTGTCTCTGAAATAAATGTCACAAATCATCAAGTGAGTGTCATCGGCTAGCGAGGAGGAACTCCGATGGCGAAAGGTGGTCCGCTCACTTCGTTGTCTTTGACTGCTGAAGATCATGCCCAGCTTGTGGCCTGGAGCAAGCGTCCCAAGACGGCACAGGGACTGGCGATGCGCTCCCGGGTGGTTCTTTTGGCCGCTGAGGGACGGAGTAACACGATGATTGCAAGTCAGCTGTCGGTGACATTGCATACTGTGGGTAAGTGTCGACAGCGATATCTGGACCTGGGTTTGGACGGGCTGGTGGATGAACCGCTCCCCGGCACATCGCGTAAGCTCAGTGACCAAGATGTGGAGCGGGTGCTGGCTCTCACCCTGGAATCAACACCTGCCGATGCCACGCACTGGTCCACGCGTTCTTTGTCCAAGCAGACAGGACTAGGTCGGGCGTCGATCCAGCGCATCTGGCGGGCGTTCTCGCTGGCTCCGCATCGTTCAGGGACCTTCAAGCTATCGAAAGACCCGCCGTTCCTTGACATGGTAGTTGGCTTTCATACATGCGAATAGAAACACGGTGGAGAGCAACATGCGGCGCAACCAAACTAATAACAAAAGCAAAAGCCGTATGAAGCAGAAACAAAAAGTTTGACTCAGTGACCTGCTCATAGAAAGTCGGCTTGTCGTCACCTGTCGAACGCAGTAATGCAGTTTAAGGATTTCGCAACACCATCGTTCGTCCTTCTACACCTTCCCTCGCTTGCCTACGTCCTCGCCTTAGCTGCTGACATCATCGAAGGAAAGATTTCGTGCCCGACGACGCAAAGCGTGCTATGCGACCCGTGCAAAAACGAGTGCACGTTCCTCTTCAGGCCTCATCATGCAATCGGCACAGCCTGCCAAGTGCGTGAGGAAGTCTTCAAGATCCTGGCCAGTATAGAAAGGGCTTCGCAAACAAATGTCGCCCCATTTTTAGCTTTGAAAGTGCAGCCGCTCCGATAAGTTCTCACTTCCTGAGATCTATAAACCTAGTCTGAATCAAATGTTGAATGACAGCAAAGACCATCCCTGTCGAAACACCGAACATGAGCGCTCCATCTGCTGCTTCCAGCGGTCCCAGCAATTTCCACGACGGCGTCATAATCACATCACCGTAACCCAAGGTCGTATAGTTGACTGCTGAGTGGTAGTAGGCGGCGCTGAACTCCGAAAATTCTCCGCAGATTACAAACAACGCCGCCCACAAGGCGATCTCAATCAGATGCGCCACGAATGCGAATGATACCACCGTCACAACGATTCTAAGATCGCTCCAGAAGCCCGCACCCGCGCGGCCGAGTCTTCTTTCATAGCGAAAGAAGGCTACCGTTGTGACCAAAGCCAGCCCGTGGATCACGATCGTACATACGACGGCGCCGACGCCAACCGCCAATGGAATCAGGATCGCGATTCGATGAATTTGCGTCATCCTTCTGCCACAAGCATCCTGTGGCGTGCATTTTAGTCCATCTCTCCAGGGCCGCTGCGATGGTTCACGGCCGCTCTGGCCACTGGTGCCTCGGATAACGACGCATCAGCTCACGACGCACCTGCGGATAGAGCCTCTCCCAGAAACCTGCAAGGTCCGTAGTCATTTGCACAGGACGATGATTCGGGGCCAACAGATGGAGCACAACAGGCGTCTGATCGACACCTATCCGGGGAGTGTCCCTCATGCCGAAAAAGTCCTGTAGACGCGACGCGATCCAGGGCGGCTTACCGAGCTCATAGTGGACCTTCGTCTGGCGCCCATTCTGCAATCGAATGCTTACGGGGGCAATCTCCCGGAGCCGTCGCGCATCCATGTTCTGTTCAAGCAACGAAATCAAATGAGTCGCAGTTCGCTTCAACTCTGCGAAGCTTCGAATCCCTGAGCATAATTCGCGCAGCGCATGTGGAATATCTGGTTGTTCGAAGCCCGCGAAGTCGACGCGAGCCATGAAATCCTCGAGCGCATCTCCATCCACAAATCGATCAACACCTGCCTCCAGCGCCTTCCGCGCAAGCAGGTCTGCCGCGGCTTGCTCATCCGGAACCACGTCTCGCGATTCCTGAATGACCAATTCGTCATACAGCAATGCATTCACCGCATCGACCCGCTCCGCCACGTGATTCCAGATCACACTGGAGCGCTCCTGCACGCGATCCGGAAACAGATCAATCAGCCACTCTGGCTCGATGCGCGCCGTCATTCGAATAAGAGGCAGCGGCTTCTCTTTACGATCCTCAGAATCGATCGCGACCATAAAGTCGTACGGTGGAGGCTCACCAACCAACTCTGCCGAAGCGCCCGTGGACAACAGCACCTGATTGCCTGTTCGTCGCCGCGCGACACGGTCCGGAAATCCTGCAAGTATGGAGATCAGTACGGCATCGTCGTCATGATACGTCTGCTTTGGCGGTCGGGCGATTCTGCGGAGTTGCTCAACGTGCTGCAGCGCGTGCCGATCTTGTGGTGTTTCCATCGCAGCGAGCAGGTCGTTCTTTTCGCTTCGCGCACCGGATCCGAGGAGTGCCGCCGCGACACAGCCGTCGTCACCCACGCCGCGCTCCATAGCCTCGATCAGGATCCGGGACAACCGCGGTGATAGCGGAAACCGTGCCATACGCTGCGCCATGCTGCGTGTGGCTCCCAGGAGATCCAGCAATGACTCGGCGTTCTGCACTGCGATCGCGGGCGGCGGCTCCAGCCAGTCGATCTCATCGAAGTGAGTGATCTGCAGCGCTCGCAGGGTCAAGCAGAGCTGAGACAGCTCGCTGCGCGCGATCTCGGGGGCATCGTATTCCCGCCGGCGCAGAAAATCCTCCTCAGGGTAGAGGCGTAGCACGCAGCCGGGCCCTGTGCGCCCCGCGCGGCCGGCTCTCTGCGCGGCTGAGGCTTTGCTTACTCGACCAACATGGAGCGACGGCAAGCCGGTCCACGGAGAGTAACTTGCGAAGCGCGCGAGTCCACTGTCGATGACCGTAGTGATGCCGTCGATCGTGACCGAGCTCTCCGCGATATTTGTCGCCATAATGAGCTTTCGCTGCGATGCAGGCGAAACGACGCGGTCCTGCTCGGCAGGGGACAGATCGCCGTGAAGCGGAAGAACAATCCAATCGGCCTGACGTGCGACCGTCTCGCACTCTCGCATTGCGCGCCGAATCTCCGCAGCCCCGGGCAGGAAGACCAGGATGTCGCCGGCGCGCTTCTCGCGGACCAGCAGCTCAACTGCATTCCTGACCTGCGTTTGGAGCGGCTCAGGGGAATACGGCAGATGCGTGATCGAAAGCTCGAACATCCGCCCTTCAGACCTGACGATGGGACAAGCGTCAAGATATTGCGACACCGGAGCCGCATCCAGAGTGGCCGACATAACCACGATTCGCAGGTCGGGCCGTGTCCGCTGCAGCCGCTTCAACAATGCCAGCGCGAGATCGCTATCCAGATGGCGTTCATGGAACTCGTCCAGTACGACAGCATCGACGCCTTTCAGGGTTGGATCGGAAAGCAACCGCCTGGTAAGGACACCCTCGGTGACAAATCGCAGTCGCGTGCGTGGACCAACTGCCCCTTCAAACCGCACTTGATAACCGGCAGTCTCGCCGACCTGTTCCCCCAACTCCCACGCCACTCGCCGCGCCGCAAGTCGTGCTGCAATCCTGCGCGGTTCGAGCACAACAACTTCGCCCTTCACGAGTCCAAGAAGCGCGGGCGGCACACGAGTCGTCTTTCCGGCGCCTGGTGCAGCTTCGATCACAAGATTAGGATGATGCGCTAACGAATCGAGGATCGCCGGCAGAATCAGATCTACCGGAAGTGCGGATTGTGATTCACCAACCTTCATCCAGACACAGCGTCTCTATCGCCTCATTTCTGTTCCAGACTACACGGCCATCGGATTGCACCGAAGAGAAAGGCATTCCAGCTGCCACCCCCTTTTCCATCGCTACAGTGGAATGTCCTAATCAAGGTCTATCCGCAACATTCCAAAACGGCTGAAAGGCCCTGAAATCTCGAAATACCGCCACAGAAGCGGTCGCTTGCTGGACGACGGATATTGCGATCTGTTCCAATCTGTTGCATCGGCACGACGCCAATGACGCAGATAGAACGTCTATCGAGAGGGAAGGTGTTAGGTCGTGATCATGAAACTGGGCAAGCTTCACTTCGCGATTGCGGTTCTTTTACTGCTGGTCGCATGTCCGCTGTCACCCGCTCAACGAAACGAAACTGCGCCGCAGAGTGGAGCGAGCCCCGCAAGCGATCAAAAGCAGCCCGCTGCCCCGAACGAATCCAAGCCGGCTGACGCGACAGCGCAGAAGCCAGCCAAGCCGATGACGCCCGCCGAGGCACGACAGGCCGAGCTTCTGGCAGATACCGAAAGGCTCTACCGGCTCACGCAGGAGCTGAAAGCCGAGGTAGCCAAGAGCAACAAGGACACTCTTTCGGTCCCCGTGGTCAAGAAAGCCGAAGAGATCGAAAAGCTGGCAAAGGTCCTGAAAGAGCGGATGCGAGCTTCGCAGTAAACTCGCACTCCTCCCTACCGTCTACAGCACCGTCGCGGGCTTCGCCGCGGCGAGCTTGCGATCAAGCGCCTCCTTGGACTCCCTGTTCATGTGCTGGCCTCGACAAACTCCGCCCTGGCCGACAGCTTCAGCCGACTCCATCCACAAGAAAAACTACGTCCTCAATACTTACTTCGGTATTTACAGCCTCAGCCTCATCTCTGATACTTGGCAACAACCCTTTGGCGCGAGGTCTCCTATTCAGGCTCCCCTGTTCACGCTGGCCCCGCATACGGCAACCTTCGCACTGGCCCAGCCCTGGGCGCAGATCTACGACCCCGCGCATCACTGGCTCATCTCCGCCGGCTGGTCTGCTCTTCCTCTGATCGTCCTGCTCCTCCTGATGGGCGGCCTGCGACTGAAAGGCCACCTCGCCGCACTCGCTGGCATGGTAACCGCGCTGGTCATTGCGCTCCTCGTCTTCAGGATGCCCGCCTCCATGGCGCTGCTCGCCACCGTCTACGGCGCGGCTTACGGACTCTTCCCCGTCTGCTGGATCGTCTTCCCCGTGCTCTTCATGTATCAGCTCGTCACCCGCGCCGGTCGCTTTGCTCTCCTCCAGCAGTTCCTCCTTGGAGTCGCCGCCGACAGCCGCCTCCAACTCGTGCTCATTGCCTTCTCCTTCGGAGCGTTCTTTGAAGGCGCCGCCGGCTTCGGCACGCCCGTCGCGGTCTGCGGAACCCTCCTCATCGGCCTCGGCTTTCGACCGCTTGAAGCCGCCAGCCTTGCGCTGCTCGCCAACACCGCGCCCGTGGCCTTCGGAGCCCTCGGGATCCCTATCGTCGCTTTGCACGGCGTCACCGGCCTCGACACGCTGCTCCTCGGCCGCGTCGTCGCCCGCATGATCGCGCCCTTCTGCTTCATCATCCCCTTCTGGCTCATCTGTGCCTTCGCGGGATTCCGCAGGATGCTCGAAGTCTGGCCCGCCCTCCTCGTCGCCGGCGGAACCTACGGCCTCTCGCTCGTTCTCATCGCGACGCTCCACGGCCCCTGGCTCGTGGACATCCTCTCCGCATCCGCCAGCATCATCGCCCTCATCCTCTTCCTTCGCGTCTGGAAGCCTCGCCGCATTCTCGACGCCTCACTCAAAGAAATTCCAAACCACTCCCGCGAGCCTCTCAGTCGCAACCAGCTCATCAGGACCGCGCTCCCGTGGGTCATCTTCGTGGGATGTATCGTGCTCTGGGGAATCCCACACTTCTCCGCCTGGCTCGACCACCTCGGCGCATTCCCCATCCACGTCCACGGCCTCGACCAGATGGTGCTGCGAACGCCTCCCGCTGTCCCCGAGCCCGCTCTTGAAGCCGCCGTCTTCAATCTCAATCTGCTCTCAGCAACCGGAACAGGAATCTTCGTCGCTGCACTCCTGGCAGGTATTTCGATGAAGCTAAGCCTGCGTGATCTCGCCGCCTCCTTCATCGAAACCCTCACCGTCATCCGCTTCACCCTCATCACCGTCGCCGCGCTCATGGCGATCGGCTTCATCATGCGCTACTCCGGCATGGACGCCACCCTCGGCCTCGCCTTCGCCCGCACCGGCGTCTTGTATCCTTTTTTCGGCACGCTCATCGGCTGGATCGGCACCGCCTCCACCGGCTCCGACACCTCATCCAACGTGCTCTTTGGCAGCCTGCAGAAGCTTACCGCGCAGCAGCTCAGTCTCTCGCCCTATCTAATGACCTCGGCCAACTCCGCCGGAGGCGTCATGGGCAAGATGGTCGCACCGCAGAGCATCGTCGTCGCCACCACTGCCACCGAGACCTACGGCAGCGAGGGCAGCATCCTGCGCCGCGTCTTCTTTCACAGCGTCGCGCTCGCCTGCCTCGTCGGCCTGCTCGTCTCTCTGCTCGCCTACTGGCCCACGCTCACGCGCCTAGCGCTTCGCTAGCAGAATCCGCAGATCGCGCAGATTGTTCCCCGTCGGCCCCGTGATAATCGCATCACCCAGCATCGAGAGCAGCGAGCAGCTATCGAACGCCGCCAGCGCCTTGCTTATGGGATACCCCGTCGCAGCTGCACGCGAAGCTGTGCTTCCATCCACCACAGCGCCAGCCGCTGGACTGTTGCCGTCTATGCCATCGCTGCCGCCGCTCAGCACCGTCATCGACTCACCCCGAATCTGATCCGCACAAAGCAGCGCGAAGTGCTGGTTACGCCCGCCTCTTCCACGCGCGCCGCTCGGAACCTCGACCGTCACCTCGCCGGTCGAGATCAGGCACACCGGCCCGCGCTCCTTCTTCAACTCGCGCGCGCGGCCGACCAGATAATCTGCCGCCTTCTTTGCGCTCCAGTCATCGCACGTATCATCCACCTGAATGCTCCAGCCAAGTCCCGCGGCACACTCCGCCGCAGCGCGCTCCAGCGAGGTGCTGTCCAGCAGCACACTCCATCGCGATCTCGCAAAGATCGTCTCACCGGGCTTTGGTGTCTCCGGCACACGGCCGCGCCGCAGCATCTCCGTCACCTCCGCCGGCAGCCTCTCCGCAAGGTGATACTCCGCCACAATCCGGTAGACATCCTGCACCGTGCTGCGGTCTGGAACCGTCGGCCCCGACGACAACGCGTCCAACTCCCCTGCAGGAACATCCGAAACAAAGATCGTTAGTTGCTCCGCCGGAGCCGCGGCCGCCGCCAGCCTTCCTCCCTTCACCGCAGAGAGATGCTTCCGCACAGCGTTGATCGCCGTAATCGGAGCCCCGCTCTCCACCAGGACCTTGTGCGTCGCCGCCATCGTCTCCAGCGTCGTCTCTCCATCCAGAAACCGCTCCACCAGCGCCGACCCACCGCCGCTGACGAGAAAGATCACCAGATCATGCTCGCTCAGAGCGACCAGCGCCTCCAGAACCTCCTTCGCGGCCATCATGGAGCCCGCATCCGGAGTTGGATGCCCACCGCGCACACAGCGAAACCTCCGCGACGGCACGGCCTCCTCAACCGGAGACACCACCACTCCTTCGAACCGTTCCGCCTCGCGTCCCGCCAGCCGCAGCAGCGCCGCCGTCATCGTCCCCGCAGCTTTGCCCAGCGCAATCACCACGCACCGCTGATATTCCTTCAGCGCGAAGCGATTGCCGTCGACCTCCATCACGGCGCCATGAAAATGCACGCGCCGCTCCATCGCCAGCTCCACGCGCGAGGTGCGCAACGCATGGTCGAAGATGTCCAGCGCATCCTCTCGCGGCGTCCCCATCGCTAGACCGTCATCGTCCGCAGTTCAGGCGAGACCGTTAGCTTCGCCTCGGTCCGGGCCTGCACCTCCGCTGGCGTCATGCCCTCAGCCACCTCGGTCAGCACCAGACCCTCCGGCGTCACGTGAATCCACGCCAACTCAGTCACGATGTCATGCACGACGTTGGTCCCCGTCAGCGGCAGCGTGCATGCTTTTAGAATCCTCGACTCACCATCCTTCGTCTGGTGCTCCATCGCGACGATCACGCGCCGCGCGCCCGCCACCAGGTCCATCGCACCGCCCATGCCCTTCACCATCTTGCCCGGAATCATCCAGTTCGCGAGGTTCCCTTTTTCATCCACCTGCATCGCGCCGAGCACGCTCAAGTCCATGTGTCCGCCGCGAATCATCGCAAACGAATCATGGCTCCCGAAGTAGGAGCACCCCGGAAGCTCCGACACCACCTGCTTACCCGCGTTCACGAGGTCCGGATCGGCCTGATCGTCAGCCGGCGTTGGTCCCACACCCAGCATCCCATTCTCCGACTGAAACACCACGTCAATCCCCGCCGGGAGATACGCCGTAATCATCGTCGGTAGCCCGATCCCAAGATTCACATAGAACCCATCCTTGAGCTCCCGGGCAATCCGCCGCGCGATCCGCTCCTTGCCGTTCATGCCGCACCCCCCGCCTGCTGTGCCTTGAGAAACTTCGCTTCGATCGGCTTCACGTACTTCTCCCCAACGATCACGCGGTTCACATAAATCCCCGGCGTTACGATGTGGTCCGGATCAAGCTCCCCCGGCTCCACCAGCTCCTCAACCTCTGCAATCGTCACATTCGCGGCGGTCGCCATCGCCGGATTGAAGTTCCTCGCCGTCTTGCGATAGATCAGGTTGCCGAGCCTGTCGGCCTTCCACGCCTTCACCAGCGCAAAGTCCGCATGCAGCGCAGTCTCGAGCACGTAGGTCCGTTCGCCGATCCTGCGCGTCTCCTTGCCCTCGGCCACCACCGTCCCCAGTCCAGTCGGAGTGTAGAAGGCCGGAATCCCCGCGCCTCCCGCGCGAATCCGTTCCGCCAGCGTTCCCTGGGGAACCAGCGTCAGTGCCAACTCGCCCTTCAGCACCAGTTGCTCCAGCCGCCGATTCTCACCCACATAGCTGCCGACGTGCGAGGAGATCATCCCCGCCTCCAGCATCAGCCCCATGCCGAACCCGTCGACGCCCATGTTGTTGCTGATTGTGTGCAGCCCGGTGATCTTCCGCCGCACCAACGCCGCAATCAGGTTCTCGGGAATCCCGCACAACCCGAAGCCCCCGAGCATGATCGTAGAACCGCTCGCGATATCCGCGACCGCGGCATCCGCCGACTGAACAACTTTATTCATCCTCACACCTCGGCACAAATGGCGCGCGATGAACAATCCATCTCACCGTGCGCCAATCGCCATCGCTATTTTGCGTGTGTCGAAAACGTGAACGTCGTCAGACTATGGCGCGTCACACCCGGCTTCAGAAGAGTCGTCGGAAACGACGGATGGTTTGGCGAATCGGGGAAGTGCTGCGTCTCCAGGCACAGGCCCGTGTTCTTCGAATAGGCCATGCCGCTCGGTCCCTTGAACGACCCATCGAGAGAGTTCCCAGCATAGAACTGGACTCCCGGCTCCGTCGTCGTCACTGTCAGCACACGCCCGCTCTCCGGGTCGTACACCCGCGCCGCTGTCTTCACCTCGCCATTCGCGCCGCGAAGCACCCAGTTGTGGTCGTAACCGCCAGCCAGCTTCAACTGCTCAAAGTCGTCATGGATGTGCGCCCCAATCACCGTCGGCTTGCGAAGATCCATCGGCGTCCCTTCCACAGAGGCCAGCACTCCCGTCGGAATCAACCCCGCGTCCACCGGCGTGTACTTGTCAGCCGCAATCATCATCTCTTCGTTCAGAATCGTCCCGCGCCCTTCGCCGCTCAGGTTGAAGTAGGCATGATTCGTCAGGTTCACCACCGTCGCCTTGTCGGTCGAGATGCTGTAATCGATGCGCAGCGCATTATGGTGCAGCGAGTAGCGCACGTGCACGGTCAGCGTCCCCGGAAATCCTTGGTCCCCGTCCGGGCTCACCAGCGTCATCTCCACGCCTTCTGCGACCTCGCGCCCCTTCCACACCAGCTTGTCAAACCCAGTCGTCCCGCCGTGCAGCGCGTTCCCGTTATTGTTCTGGGGAATGCGATACGTCTTCCCGTCGATCTTGAACTCCCCATGCGCGATGCGGTTCCCATACCGGCCCACAATCGCGCCGAAGTAGGTCTTTCCGTCGGCAAGATACTCTTCCAGCGTGTTGTACCCCAGCACAACATCCGCCATATTGCCGTCGCGGTCCGCCGTTTTGATCGAGACAATGCGCGCCCCATAGGTGGTAATGCGCGCCTCCACGGCATCGCTCTTCAGCGTGTAGATATCAACTGCGGTCCCATCGGGCATCGTCCCGAAAGCCGCCTTCGTTACAGAGCCATGTGCTGCCATCGCGGAAGTCATGCTAAGCAGCATAACCGCTAAAAACCTCATCGTCATGTTTCCCCTCTTCGGCCTCCGGGCCTTGCTCAGAGATTCCCGGAAACGCTTTTGTTGCAACCCCGCCACTATACTTCACCGCTCGCGCCCCGCGAAACCGCGCCTCACCCACGCCGGCGCTGATGCAATCAACCGGCTACCCGCAAAGCAGCCACGGAAAAAACAGCGATACCATGGGTCGTCACTTTAGCTCACGAAAGGCTGTTCATGAACTCAAGCGCGAAAACGCTACGCCCGGCCCTTGCCGTCCTTGTCCTCCTGCTCTACACCGCTATCCTGCCCGCCTCTGCCGCGCCACCCGACCACTGGGTCGGAACCTGGGCCACCTCGCCCTTCGCGCTGGCCAACAACGATGGCAAATACGGCTCCGAAGACACGACCTTCCGCCAGATCGTTCACATCTCTCTCGGCGGCAACTCCGCGCGCGTCGTCCTCTCCAACGAATTCGGCGTCGAGCCGCTCACCATCAGCTCCGCCAACATCGCGCTTCGCACGACCGGCAGCGAGATCGACCTTCCCACCGTCCGCCCGCTCACCTTCGGAGGCCGCGGCTCCGTCATCATCCCGCCCGGGGCCCTCATCGTCAGCGACTCAGCCAGCCTTACCCTGCCCGCCTTCGCCGACGTCGCCGTCAGCATCTTCGTCCCCGCGCAGAAGATGACCGAGCTCACGCACCACGGCTTCGCCAACCAGACCAGCTACACCGCCCCCGGCAACGTCGTCGGAGCCAGGTCCCTCGATGCTCCCCAGGACATCACCAGTTGGTTCTTCCTCAAAGGCGTCGATGTGCTCGCCAGCGGCAACAGCGCCTCCATCGTCACGTTCGGCGACAGCATCACCGACGGCTGGCTCAGCACCAAGGACACCAACCAGCGCTGGCCCGATCTCCTCGCCCGCCGCCTCCAGGCCAACAAGAAGACCCGGGACATCGGCGTCCTCAACGAAGGCATCAGCGGCAACCGTATCCTGCACGACGTCGCCGGCCCCAACGCGCTCTCCCGCTTCGACCGCGACGTCCTCGCCCAGGCCGGCGTCAAGTACCTCGTCATCCTCGAGAGCATCAACGACATCGGCCACGCCAAGAGCCCCATCAATCCCGGCGACGACGTCTCTGCCGATGACCTCATCGCCGGCCTCACCCAACTCGCCCTCCGCGCCCACACCCACGGCATCAAGGTCTACGGAGCCACCCTCACCCCCTACGTCGGAGCCGTGTACGCCTCGCCCGCCGGCGAAGAGCTACGCCAGGCCGTCAACAAGTGGATCCGCACCTCCAGCGTCCTCGACGGCTTCATCGACTTTGACAAAGCCACGCAGGACCCCGCAAAACCCGACGTCTTCTCCGCCACAGCCGACGGTGGCGACCACCTTCACCCCAGCGACCCCGGCTACAAGGCTATGGCCGACTCCATCGACCTCAACCTCTTCACAAAATAAGCATTCCTACAAAACGAAATGGCAGGAGCCTCACGGCTCCTGCCATTTTTCTTCGCCGCAGCGAAACAGATCAGCCCACTAAAGCCCTCTCCCAAGGAGCAGGAACCTTCACCGAAGCCATTCCCGCAGCCGTCGCAGCCTGAATCCCAATCTCCGCATCCTCGAAGACGAGGCACGCCTCAGGCGCCACTCCCAGCCGGTCAGCAGCCATCAGGAACGCCTCCGGATCAGGCTTGCCCTTCTTATAATCGCCCGCGCACACCAGCGTCTCGAAACGGTCGAGCAGCTTCAGCGAGTTGAGCGAGGCAGTCACCGAATCCCGCGTGCTCCCCGACACCACAGCGAAGGGCACCTTCCCATGGCTGGCGTCGATGTGTTCGATGACCTCGGGAACTCCCTTGAGCTGCGGCAGAAGGTCAAAGTACATCTGCTCCTTCCTCTTGCGAGTCTCCTCCACGGGCATGCTCAACCCATGCTTCGCGTTCAGAGTGGAGATGATCTCCGCCACAGGCATGCCTCCCCACGAGTAAAAGAGTTCCTCCGGAAACTCGCAGTTCCACTCCGAGAGCACAGTCTTCCACGCGACATAATGCAGCGGCATCGAATCCACAATCGTACCGTCACAATCGAACAGGTACGCCTCAAATTGCCCGTCTGGCAACTTCAATCGCACAATCTTCTCCTACCGGCTCAGGAAAGCAAAAGCGGCACGCCGACCAGATCAGCCGTGCCGCTGTTGCTAAAGCCTCATGCAAAATCTATTTCAGCTCAAATCCCGCGAAGAAGTAGCCGATCTCGAACTCCGCCGTCTCCTCGCCATCCGAACCATGAATCGCGTTCTCGCCAATCGAAGCCGCGTACTTCTTGCGGATCGTTCCTTCCTCGGCCTGCGCCGGATTGGTCGCACCCATCAGATTGCGCAGGTCGACAATGGCGTTCTCCTTCTCGAGAACCATCGGGAAGATCGGTCCGCTCGACATGAAGTCTGTCAGTTCGCCAAAGAACGGCCGCTCCTTGTGAACGTAGTAGAAGCCCTCGGCCTGGGCCTTCGAGATCGAAGCCCTCTTGATCGAAACAATCCTGAATCCCGCCTTCTCAATCTCGGCGAGGATAGCGCCGGCGTAGCCCTTCTTGACCGCGTCCGGCTTGATGATGCTGAATGTGCGTTGTGACAACGTAGCTCTCCTTGCTGTTTTCTTGCTCTTTTTAAGTGTAAAACACCCATGGCCAAAGCCACGTAAACCCTGCCGTTTTGTTAAGGGCACAGCTTCAGCAAATAATTCAAAAGAAATCGGCGCATGCGGCCATGCATATGCGCCTCATACGCCGTCTCTTCAAAACCAGCTAACGCCAGCCGCGAATCCGCATCCAACGCATATGCGCAGAACCGCATGGATCTGGTTTGCAGGCTTCGCCGTGTGGGTCGCCGATGGCGTCGTGAGCCTTCGTCTCCACTCCACGCAGCACGCCCAGCTTGCCTTCTTGGTGGCGATGGTCTTCTTCGCTGCCGGCCTCTTCTATCGCCGGCAGCAAAGATAGAGCCGTTAAGCCTTCCCCAACAACCGCGCCATCGCTTCACCGATATCCGCGGGAGACTTCACCACCGTAATCCCCGCCTCCGCCATCGCCTTCATCTTCTCCGCGGCCGTACCCTCGCCACCCGAGATAATCGCACCCGCATGGCCCATCCGGCGTCCCGGAGGAGCCGTCTGGCCTGCAATAAACCCGACCACCGGCTTCTTCACGTTCTCCTTGATGAACCTCGCCGCAGCCTCTTCCGCCGAGCCGCCGATCTCGCCAATCATAATGATCGCCTCGGTCTCAGGATCGTCGTTCAGCATCCGCAGCGCATCGATGTGGGTCGTCCCGATGATCGGGTCGCCGCCAATCCCAATCGCCGTCGATTGCCCGATCCCACGCGTCGTCAACTGGTACACCGCCTCATAGGTCAGCGTTCCCGACTTCGACACAATCCCCACATTCCCTTCCTTGTGGATGCGCCCCGGCATGATCCCCACCTTCGCCTTGCCCGGCGAGATCACACCCGGACAGTTCGGCCCCACCAGCCGCGACTTCGAATCCTTTACGACCTCCCAGGCCTTCACCATATCCAGCACGGGAATTCCCTCGGTGATGCAGATGACCAGCGGAACCTCAGCCGCCGCGGCCTCAAGAATTCCATCTGCGGCAAACGGCGGAGGCACAAAGATCACCGACACATTCGCCCCCGTCTCCTTCACCGCCTCTTCGACGGTATTGAAGACCGGCCATCCCTCATGCGTCGTGCCGCCCTTGCCCGGCGTCACTCCGCCCACAACCTTCGTGCCATACTCCGCGCAGGCCTTCGCATGAAACGAGCCTTCACGCCCCGTAATTCCCTGCACGATCAGCCGCGTATTTTTATCAACCAGAACTGCCATGTGATGCTCCTTTAATCCAGTGATGCGCTGATTTTTGTGACGTCCATTGTCAACGCATATTCAAAAAGCTCTATGTCAGACTGCCGCCTGGCGGCAATCTTCAACTTTTCCGTTATCTCGGCGGCCACTAGGATTATTCGCACACGTGGTACGCCCAATTCGGCTTCTAACAGCCCCTGATACAAGAGGGCCTGCCCGACTACCCGGTCATATCCACGATTTAGCTTCAATTCAACAACAACGGGAACGCCTGAAATATCTTTTGCCAGTATGTCAACACGACATCCGCTCAATACATACTCGACTGAGGGCGGTGATTCACACCACAGTTGCAGCCCCTTTTCGAGCTTCGAGAGATGGAGCACAAGGTAATCGCGTAGGTGAGCCTCCAACGCAAATGTTGATCCTCCATCAAGTTCGTCGCCCGGATCCTCTGCCATGAACTGTTCCGGTAGCACAGTGTCAACGGATGGGACGTCTTCCTGACCTCTCTCATCTTGATCTTGCAACCTGTAGGTTCGATTGCTCTTCTCGAAATAGAGGATCTTCGGCGTGTCTTTACGATGAATCTGAGCAGATGGGACGTTCGTGCAAGACCCGTAAACTTGCGCTCTGATCGTCGCGGGATTGAAGCCTGCATCCGAATACTTATTTCCGATCCAAGCGAGAATTTGAGCCATGTTGAGCGGGCGGTCATTCGCTCGAAAGCAAGCCGCAATCGCATCGTGAATCTGCTTTATCTTGCCTGCCACAGCCCTAACCTTTCGCGGCGGCAACAGCCAAGTCCGCAGCTTCCTTCATCGTTGCGCCCACCTCGAACTTCAAGCCAGACCCCTCAAGAATCTTCCGGCCCTCCTCGACGTTCGTACCTTCCAAACGAAGGATGATCGGCAGTTGCACATTCAGCTTCTTCGCCGCTGCCACGACCGCTGTAGCCAGCACATCCACGCGCAGAATTCCGCCAAAGATATTGATGAAGATCGCCTTCACATTCGGATCGCTTAGCAGAATCCCAAACGCATTCTCAATCTGCTCCTGATTCGCACCACCGCCCACGTCGAGGAAGTTCGCGGCCGAACCTCCAGCGTACTGGATGATGTCCATCGTCGCCATCGCCAGGCCGGCGCCGTTCACCATGCAGGCAATCGAACCGTCCAGCTTGATGTAATTCAGCGCAAACTTGCTCGCCTCGACCTCCAGCGGATCTTCCTCCGCCAGATCGCGCAACTCCTTCAGGTCCTTGTGGCGGAACATCGCGTTGTCGTCAAAGTTGATCTTGCAATCCAGCGCCAGCAGCTTGTCGTCCTTCGTCGTGATGAAGGGATTGATCTCCATCAGTGTCGAATCCGTCTCGACAAACGCCTTGTACAGCCCCAGCATGAACGAGGTCGCCTGATTGATCTGTGTCGCCTTCAGTCCCAGCTTGAACGCCAGCCTCCGCGCCTGGTAAGGCTGCAGCCCGATCGCCGGATTGATGTACTCCTTGTAGATCGCCTCGGGAGTCTTCGCCGCGACCTCCTCGATCTCCATGCCACCCGCCTGCGAGGCCATGAACACCAGCTTCGCTGCCGCGCGGTCGAGCACGATGCCGAGATAAAGCTCGCGGTCGATCGCCGAGCCTTCTTCAACCAGCAACCGCTGTACCTTCTGCCCCTGCGGCCCCGTCTGGTGCGTCACCAACTGCATCCCCAGGATGGCCTTCGCCGCAACCTGCGCGTCATCCAGCGTCTTCACCACCTTCACGCCGCCGCCCTTGCCACGTCCACCGGCGTGGATCTGCGCCTTCACCACCACAACCTTATTGCCCCCATCGAACAGGTCTTTGGCGGCCCTGTCTGCCTCCTCCAGCGTCGAAACCATCTCGCCACCCGGAACCGGCACGTTGTACTTTCGCAGAATCTCTTTTGCCTGATATTCGTGAATTTTCATAAATGTCTTCGGGACTCCGCCCCCGCGCGAAAAGTGTAGCGAACTCGAACAGCCGCCCGCAATGCGAAATACGAACAACAGTGCGGTAATCGTGCATCGGCCAAAGCGTCACCCCATCGCGTGCTGCATTTGATCCTGTATAGAGACCAAAAAATAACGTCTGATTGACATAGGCATATCTGCGAGAGTAGCGTCGGGCGGCTTCAAATCCCCCTAAGCAAAAGGAGTGCAACATGCGAGTACGACCAGCGTTTTATGGGGTTGCAATGTGCCTCTCTCTCGCCCCAATCGTCTTGGCCCAGGATGCGGTCAAGGTCGATCCAAAGCATTACAAGGTCGTGAGCGAAAACAGCCAGGTTCGGATTCTGCGGGTACACTATGGCCCGCACGAGAAGTCGGTCATGCACAGCCATCCCGCCACGGTTGCCGTGTTCCTCACCGACGCCAAAGGGCAGTTCACTTATCCCGATGGGAAAAAGGAATCGTATACCGACAAGGCAGGCGAGTCGCAATACTCCGCCGCCACCACCCATTTGCCCGAGAACACCGGCGACACCGGGATGGACCTAATCTTAATCGAGCTGAAAAGCCGGGCAGCCAAGCCCTAGCCGGGAAGCCCATCCTTCCGCGCCTTATGCGAAAGGATGGGCTCCATGATCTCGCTTCAGGCGACTCGCGGAATCATCGCCCCACCATCCATCGCAATCCCGGAACCTTGCGGATCTGCTTCGTGATCGATAGCGACGTCAGATAGACCACAAC
Organism: Edaphobacter bradus; assembly: GCF_025685645.1. NCBI lineage: Bacteria > Pseudomonadati > Acidobacteriota > Terriglobia > Terriglobales > Acidobacteriaceae > Edaphobacter > Edaphobacter bradus. Next base: position 1,406,792 of record NZ_JAGSYF010000002.1, on the reverse strand, counting down.
TCCGAAAACCACTCCAAGCCCAATCATGAGAAGCCCGTTCGACCTCATTCGAGCCAGAGCCAGCGCTGGAATATGCACCTGATTCATCTGGTACAGCTCAATCAGAATGGGATGAAGCAGGAAGATCCCAAACGTCTCCGTCCTCACCTCGATCCACGAGGGGCACAGAGACCTCTTGCACTTCACGATCAGCAACGCAACAAACACCGAGAACGCCTGGTTGGAAATGCGGAGCGTGTTGGCCGGGTCCACCGACGACCTCGCTCTCAGCACGTGATACTCCGCCAGGGCCAGCATCGCGGCTATCGCGGCGTAACTGGCCAGGCGCGCCCACGAAGTTCGATCGAGCCACCGGCTCAGCGCTTTATGGTTTTGATAGGCATACGAACCAAGCCACAGGTAGAACATGAAACCGAAGATCGCGGCCGTGTGTCGCGGCTCGATGACATTCAGATAAGCGTTCACTCCATAAAACAGGCTGAATGCCAGAAGAACTGGCCCCTGAATTGAGTCCGGCAATCTTCCATAGAGTGCTAGGACTACCGCAAGGCAGATAACAAAATTCGGCACAAACCAATAGATCGATTGCAGAAAAACAAAGTGGAAATACTGCCGCGCGATGCCATGCAAAGAGGTCTCCAACGAACCCGGCGCGCCATCTTGCAGCAAGTGGCTCGATACGGCAATGACAAACCAGACGCAACCCCAGAAAACCCACGGTACGAACACAGCTTTGACACGCCGACGGAAATATTTCAGACGACCTGTGCGCGTCATTCCCTCTCCCAGCAGAAAGCCGGAGATGAGAAAGAACCCGATCGTCCCGAACTTCATCGCCTGCCGCAGCACGATCTCGAGATAGGCGACCGTCGTCTTGTCCGCTGCATTTCCGAGAAAAAACAACGTATGCAGCGCGACGATCGCCACCATCGCAACAAAGCGCACGTTGCTGACAAACAGATAGCCGGATGTCTGATTGCGAGCGCCCGAACCAGTCTCTCTCGCTGGCAATGGCGCGGACCGCTGCTTTGCGACTTCCTGGACATCGGCTACCAGCACAGCTTGCACTCGTCCAATCCTCAGGTATCTCGGCGCACCTGAAATCTACAATCCAATTGCAACCAATAAATATCTCAATGAATCTCGCACACTCACAGACACCAAATGAAACAAAGTGTTGCACTTAAGTTGCACATTTCCGCCTCTTCCCTTCAACCTCAGCCACAATGCCTCCACCATCATCACCCTGCTACCCTTTAACCAATGCCCCACCAGCCGCATCTCAAGCTTCTCATCGAGAACCGAGCGACCCTCACCCGCGAGCAATCCCGCGAGCTCATGCAGGAGATCCTCGCCGGCAATCTCACCGAAATCGAGATCGCCGCGCTCCTCGGGGCCCTCGCCGCCCGTGGCGAAACCCCCGCCGAGGTTGCCGGCTTCGTCGACACCATGCGCGCCGCTGCGACCCTCATCCCGCTAAGCGACACCGAGCGCCTCAAGCTCGTCGACACCTGCGGCACCGGCGGCGATGCCAGCCGCACCTTCAACATCTCCACTGCCTCGGCCCTCGTCGCCGCCGCTGCCGGAGCCAACGTCGCCAAGCACGGCAACCGCGCCATCACCTCTCAGTCCGGCTCCGGAGACGTCCTCGAAGCCCTCGGCATCCCCGTTGGGCTCGCTCCCGCCGAAGCCGCCGAGACACTCCGCCGCCACCGTTTCGCCTTCCTCCACGCCCCCAACCTGCACCCGGCCATGAAGACCGTGATGCCCGTGCGCAAGGCCATCGGCGTGCGCACCGTCTTCAACCTCCTCGGCCCCCTCACCAACCCTGCCGGAGCCTCCGCGCAGGTCATGGGAGTCTACGCCGCCCACGCCGTCCCGCTGGTCGCCGAGGCCATGGCGCTGCTCGGAACCCGTCATGCCTTCGTCGTCCACGGGACGTCACAGAACGCGGACGGCACCACAAAAGGCCTCGACGAGATCTCCATCTCCGGCCCCACACACCTTGCCGAAGTCCACTGCGGCATCGTCACTCTCTCCACCATCACCCCCGAGGACGCCGGCCTCACCCGCGCCCCCATGGAGACCCTCATCGGCGGCGACGCCCGCGAAAACGCCGCCATCCTTACCGCCATCTTCGCCGGCGAACCCGGGCCCCGACGCGACATCGTGCTTCTCAACGCCGCCGCCGTTCTCGTCGCCGCCGACCTCGCACCCGACCTCCCCACCGGGGCCGCCCTCGCCGCCCGCACCATCGACTCTGGCGCGGTCACCCGCCTCGTCGAGTCCCTCCGCAGCCGCTAAAAACTCCATCTCCGACTCAGAGTAAAATCGCGCCAAGCTCAACCCGAGCAAAGGGAACGCACTGCGCCCATGTCGACTACTCCATCTACCTCACTCCCGCTGGCTCCGTCCATGCGTCTCGACGAATCCATGGTCACGACTGCCTTCGAGCTCCCCGGCTACCGCATCGTCCGCAACCACGGTGTCGTGCGTGGCATCGTCGTTCGCTCGCGCTCCGTCTTCGGAACCATTGGCGCAGGCCTACAAACTCTCGTCGGAGGAAACATCACTCTCTTCACTGAACTCTGTGAGAGGACCCGGCACGATGCTTTCACGCTCATGATGCAGCACGCTGCCGAGCACGGAGCCAACGCCATCATCGCCGCACGCTACGACGCCAACGAACTCATGCAGGGAGTCACCGAAGTCCTCGCCTACGGCACCGCCGTCACCGTCGAACGCATGTAGCCTCCCGAGGCGTCCCGTCCTGAGACAGCCACCAAAAGAAAAAGGGTGTACGGCCGAAGCCATACACCCCGCAAAACCGCGGCTCGTCTTCTTCTTTAGAAGATGTACTTCGCCGCAAGCTGCGCCCTGCGCGGAGCGCTGTTGATGATCCCAGAGTCGTTCGCCGGGTTCAGCCGCATGAAGACCGGCGACCCAATCGATTGCGACCCGGTCGTGTCATAGGTCACGTTGTTGAACACGTTCTGCACCTCGAACCGAAGCTGCAGGACCTGCTCTCGCCACGTCCGGAACGACTTCGACAGATTCGCATCTGTATTCCAGACTGCATTCTGCCGAAGCCAATTGCGTCCCAGGTTCGAGAACTGTCCCGCTGCTGGCGCGTAGAACTGTGCCCTCTGCGCCGCCGTCAGATAGTAGGTCTGCGTACCACTCGACGTCGTCTCCGTGTGAACCTTGCCCATATGGGCATCGCAGTGACCGAGGCAGGAAGCAGGCGTCTGCACGCTGCCGCCGTAGGTAAACGCACCATTCGAACCCGAGCCGGATCCGGCATAGATCGTAAGCGGCCTGCCTGACTGCCACACACCGTCACCGGAGATCTGCCATCCTCCGATCATGGCGTCCACCACACGGTTTGCCTGCGAGCCGAACTTCTTACCATGGCCGAACGGAAGATCGTAGACATAGTATCCCGACACCACATGCGTGTTATCGAAGTCCGCCGCTGCGTAGTTCAACCGCGGAGTGCGAAAGTCAAAGGGCGTTCCCGCAGCCGACTGCGAGCTGCCCGTTGCCACCGTCGTGAACGTCGGATCATAGGACCGAGTATCCAGCGTCTTCGAATATGTGTAGCTCGCCGTTATTTGGAGGCCGCCAGACATGCGCTTCTCAAGCTGCAGTTGCAGTCCGTTGTAGTTCGAGTAGTCGCGTGTCTGCAAAACGTTGAGGCCACCAAGATACTGCGAGTACGGCTTGAAGAAATTATCCGGCAGTCCGTCCTGATGGACCAAGGAAGACACACCGTTAGACGATTGCGAATCGGGCAGCAGGGTATTCGCAAAAAGGTTCGCCAGTCCGCCCACGCTGTTGTTATCAAGGTAGGCCTGATAGTTCTTCTGGATGTACGCCGAATCCTTCAGTCCGCCGGTGTTGACCTTGGAGATAAGCTGGTGCATCAACGGCGTGACAACTCCCGCCTTCGCCTGCTGGAATGAATCCAGGAATTTATTGGAGTAGAGCTCCGCCTGGTTCGAGTCGTAGCCACCATAAAGGTGCGTCCCATGGTTTCCGATATACGTCATCGTGAACACCGTGTTCTTCAATACCTCGCGCTGAATGCTCAACGCCCACATCGAAACCGTCGGCGTCTTCATGTTTGGGTCGGACACTGTTAGCGAGTTGACGGTGTACGGTGGAGGCGACACCAGAGACGCAGGCGTTGCCGTAGTCGTCGGCGGTGCCCAGTTCTGCGCGCGCTTGCCCATCTGCGTTCCTTTGTCCAGGCCCGAAACAACATCGTTTACCTGGTAGGTCAACCCCGGCATTCCCTGGAAGACCGACGACGAAAACGAAAACGAGTTAATGCGGTCGTAAGCAATCCGGAAGTTGCCGCGAATCGAGGTCTTGCCGTCCTTGAATGGGTCATAGGCAAACCCAATCGAAGGCCCGAAGTTCGTCCAACGGCTCTTCATAAACGCTCCATGCACAAACTGCAGGGGACCGTTCAGTTGGGTGCCATACACCATCGACTGGTTCGGAATCTGCCCAGGGAAACTGTGCAGGTCCGGAGCCAGACGAGCATCCAGCCGCACGCCGTAGTCGAGCACCAGATTCGGCAGTGCCTTCCACGTATCCTGCAGGTAGAAGTCGTACTCCGGCCAGCGGTGGTCCATGTTGTTGACCGTCCCAGCTGGATAAAAGGAGCTCAAATCCGGCTTCGCCACATAGCCTGCCTGTTGCGAATAAATACGGCCAAGCATGTCGTTGACCGCCCCTTTGAGGGTCGTCTGATCGGTGGTATTGATCGACGTCGTGGGGATATTGTAGTTCGTCGTATCCGGTGAATTACTGCTGCTGCCCGATGCACTAAAGGTCACCTGCGGAACCGCGTTCAGCGATCCGATCGACCCGCGCTCGTCGATCTCGCGGCCGTAGCGGAAGTTAATTCCGCCCTTGACCACATGCGGCCCGTGAACCCAGGTTACGTTATCCACCAACTGTATCGTCGTCAGGAAGCGATTGTTGCCCAGATAGGCATTCAGCGGCGCCACAACAGAGTTGTTCAGGTTGAACGGAGTCTTCGCGTTCGCAGCCGCAGCCGGATTCTCAAACTTGTACCCGAAACGATTCATCCCGACAACAAACTCATTCGCCAGGCTTACAGTCGGCGCCCATCGATAGTTGAACGCAAAGTTACGCGGCGTACGGTACGTATTGACGACAGGTGGAAGTCCCGGAAAGGTCGGCAATCCGCCATTGGTGACATCGGAAAACGTATTCTGATGGCCAGAGGTCCAACGGAAATAGACCTGATTTTTCTCGTTGAACTTATAGTCGATCTTGAAGTTCAGATCGACCTGCTTGTCCGTCGCAGGCGCAACCCAGGTGTATCCCGCGGTATTCAATCCGTCGCCAGTCTGAAATGTGTTCGGCAGCGGCGCCAGCCCGATAAAGTTCTTCGTCGCCGGATCCAGCCCAGCATGGAACGGATCACTCGCGACCATGTCATATGTGTTGTAGCAATTCTTCTGTTGAGAAGACGAGCATGCCGGCAGAGTAGGATTGCCGCTGCCGTCTACTGAAGCCCCGTTCGCACCAAAGGGCGCGTTCTTACCGGTCGCGACATACCGGATAAGGCCCTGCCGAGCCTGCTGCGTGTACACCCTTTGAGTCTGAAGTGTGCTCGTTAACGCGTGCAGCAGCTCCACGTTGACAAAGAAGAACGCCTTGTCCTTCCAGATAGGTCCGCCCAGCGATCCCCCCGGCACGTTCTGGACAAATTGCCCCCGCCCCTTCCCAGCAGCCTTGTTCTGCGGCGTATTCGCCCGCAAAAACGGCGACTGATAGAACCAGAACAGGTTGCCGTGCCACTGGTTGGTTCCCGACTTGGTCACCATCAGCACCTGCGCGCCAGAGTTACGGCCAAACTCCGCCGTCGGAGCCGATGTAATCACGCGAAACTCCGAGAGCATGTCCGGATTCTGGTGTGGTGGCGAGGTACTCGATCCGCCCGACGAGCTCTCGTTTGCGTCGATGCCGTCCATCACATAGTTCCACGCGCGGTCACGCGAACCGTTCACGCTGATGCCACCGCCGACAGCATTGCCGCCATTCACCACTACGCCCGGGATGAACTGCACGAGGCCCAACGGGCTCCTACCACGTGACCCCACAATCGGCAACTGTGTCAGTGTAACGTTGTCGATCTGGCCGCCCAGATTACCCGACGACTCCGTCTGCACCAGGTCGTAGCCGCCCTCAACCTGTACCGTCTCTGTACCGCCACCGATCGAGAGCCTCGGATCCACGCTCGTCGGAACGCCGATCGACAGCACATTCCCCGTCGAGACAAACTGCTTGAAGCCCTGGGCCTCCGCCTTGATCGTGTACTTGCCCACCTGCAGCAGGTCAAACGTATAGGTGCCGGAGCCAGAAGTCTTGGTCACAAATACTGCGCCCGTGCCTTCATTCATCGCCGTCACCGTTGCATTCGCAACCACGGCTCCCGACGAGTCAGTGACAATACCCGAAATGCGGCTGGTAGTTCCTTGCCCGAACGCGAATGCCGTAAACAGCAATACGACCCAACAGAGAGAAAACGTCCTGCGATAAGTCATTGTCCTCCTAAGGTAAGGCTGGTCAATTTAAGACGAAGACGGAATTCGCGCCTAAGCCGTCCTGGCAGACCGGCAAAAAACACGGAACGATACCGATTTAGTTCGGAGTTTCGTAAAACCGTATTTCCACTGGCCGATACTGTCAAGTAGATTCATCACTTTATCGCGCGCACACTTTTCGCCCCCGGATATCCACCGCCCCCCTTCGCGCCGCCGTTTAAGATAGCCACAACCACTAAAAAGCACGCGAGGGCTCCTGCATCATGTCCATCCCCGTCCCCGGCCGCATTGAGATCATCACCGGCCCCATGTTCTCCGGAAAATCCGAAGAGCTCATCCGCCGGCTCAAGCGCGCCCGCATCGCCCGTCAGCGCGTCGCCTGCTACAAGCCCGACATCGACCTCCGCTACCACCGCACCTCGATCGCCAGCCACGGTGCGCAGACCCACGACGCCTCCACCGTCGCCAACGTCGAAGACCTCCGCGCCGCGCTCTTCCCCCAGCTCGATCAGATCGAGGTCGTCGGCATTGATGAGGTGCAGTTCTTCGCCGACGCCATCATTCCCCTCGCCGTTGAACTCGTCCATCTCGGCAAGCGCGTCGTCATGGCCGGCCTCGACACCACCTTCGCCAACGAGCCCTTCGGTCCCGTCCCCAACCTCATGGCCCTCGCCGACGAGGTCACCAAGCTCTCCGCAGTCTGCATGGTCTGCGGGGCCCCCGCCATCCACACCCAGCGCCTCGGCCAGAGCCAGGAGCTCGTCGTCGTAGGAGCCACCGGACTCTACGAAGCCCGCTGCCGCGCCCACTTCCATCCCTACGCCGACGAACACCACTCCGAGCAGCTCGAACTTCCCGCCGTCAGCTAACAGGGCCAGCCTCTCTCCGGAATCATCCAAATTACCCAACGTCGAATACCAATCACCGAATACCCCGGAGCCACCGACCGCATCTAATCCTTTTTGGCCTGAACCAGATCAACCGTCCACGCTCCACCTGTGCGACCCAGCCTGCACTCCGGAGGGTTTCCTTTGAGAGCATCCCTCGGATCACTTGCCGTCGCTTTTTGCTTGACACTCCCACTCAGCGCATCCCCCCAGCACCGCGGCCGCGCTGACGCCCACTCTGCTCCGAAACAGGGCCCCGCGCCCTTCTACGGCGTACCCAACACCGCCCACGACCGCTCGTATGTCGACCACCCCGGCCACGTCAACGCTCCCCACGTTGATGGGAACCGCTGGGTAGGTCACGACACCGGCCCCAACGACCCCAACTACCACCTCAATCACCCTTTCGAGCATGGCCCCTTCAACGGAGGCTTCGGCCCCGAGCATCGCTGGCGTCTCGCAGGCGGAGGCCCATCCCGCTTCTCGTTCGGAGGTTTCAACTTCAGCGTCGCGCCCTATGACGTAGGCTTCTGCTCCGGCTGGCTCTGGGACTCCGACTACGTCGCCATCTACGGCGACCCCGATCATCCCGGCTGGTATCTCGCCTACAACACCCGCCTCGGTACCTACGTCCACGTCATGTACCTCGGCGCCCAGGCGGTTGCTCTACATCCCTAACCCGGAGAGGGAGTTCGCCTCTCCCGTGCGCTAATCCTCACCAAGCGACCGAATAATCGGACAAGGCTCGCCATATCTTCGCTCATCGCAGGCATGGACAAGATGAGTAAGCGCCGTTCGCATTGCGGTCAAATCCGCGAGCTTCCGTTCGATGAGCTCCAGCTTCTGTACTGCCAACTCTTGAGTCTCGCCACACGCGGTCGCCGCATCCAGCCCCATCAACTCGGCAACCTCCTCCAGCGTGAACCCCAACGTCTGCGCCCGTTTGATGAAGTACACACGCTTTGCCATCTCAGCCGGGTAACGGCGATAACCTCCCGGCGGCTTACGTGGCTCCTCCAACAGACCGCGCCGCTGGTAATAGCGGATGGTCTCAACATTCACCTGGGCCAGCTCCGCCAGCTTGCTTATCGTCAGCCCGTCTTGCACGATGCACCGCCTCTTGACTCCGTACTATGGTACGGAGTTTATGCTGGAAACGAAAGATCGAGTGAATATGGCCACAATGTCGTCTAACGTGAAGGTTCCTCTGCTCGCCGGTGTGCTGGCCAGTCTCGGAGCCTCCGTATGTTGCGTCGGTCCGCTCGTTCTCCTGTCGCTCGGCGTCGGCGGAGCCTGGATAAGCCACCTGACTAGATTCGAGCCCTATCGGCCCCTCTTCATCGGCCTTACCCTGCTGTTCCTGCTACTTGCCTTCCGTCGACTGCACTTTGCCCCAAGGGCCTGCGCCCCCGGCACTCCGTGCGCCGACAAACAAACCCGGAACAATCAGCGCCTCCTCTTCTGGATCACGGCTTCTGTGCTGCTCGCGCTGCTGGCTGCTCCCTGGGTGATATCGCTGTTCTATCGCTGAAACGGAGACTCTATGCGAAAAGCTCTAATCACCGCCTTCATCACGATCTCGCTTACAGCATTCGCCGCCAGCCAGCAGACAATCGTGCTCGACGTGCCGAACATGACCTGCCCCGTGTGTCCGATCACCATCAAAAAAGCTCTCAAGAGAGTGCCCGGAGTTGAGGATGCGACCGTCAACTACGACAAGAAAACCGTGACCGTAAAGTACGACCCCGAAAAAGCCTCTCCTGCCGCACTCATCAAGGCCACGACTGACGCCGGCTTTCCCTCCTCAACGCACAACGCGCCTAAGTCATGAAGAAACCGTCCCCCATCCTTGAATCGGTGCTGACATGTCCGAACTGTGGCCACTCGACACAGGAAAGCATGCCCGCCGACGCCTGCCAGTTCTTCTACGAGTGCCCGCGCTGCAAGACAGTGCTGCGCCCGAAGCCAGGAGACTGCTGCGTCTTCTGCTCCTACGGCTCAATCAAATGTCCCCCCGTCCAGCTCTCGGGAAACTGCTGCGGCGCCTGAGCCCACCTAATGTCTCCCTTCTCCTCCTGTAACACTGCCCTGCCGCCTGCCATTGCAGCTTGACCCGCAGAATCTGTACGTTACGATAGGGGCGATGCTGCCAACATCCCGCGTAGTCCCACTGTTCTTCCTCGGAGCGAGCCTCTCACTGTGCGCTCAGGCCCCTCGGTTCGTGTCCCCTTGGGCGACACCCAGACAAAGGCTCTCGAGACCTCTTCTCTCACCACACCCGGCTCACATCCCTTCCACATCAAACTGCAAATTCGGGACGCCTTCAATCCGACCTCCGACTACCACGCCGAGATTGAAGAGTATTGGTCATCTCCTACGCTCTGGAAACGGATCGTCACCGCGCCCAACCTCAGGCATGTCACCACGGTCAACGAATCGGGCACGCACGTAGAGTCCTCCGGCGACTATTTCCCTCTCTGGCTCCGTGGCTTTGTCACGGCCATCGTAGATCCAGTTCCGAGAGATGTCTGGAGCAAACCCGATCTCATGCTCGAACAGACTCTATCGGCTTCGGGAACCAAAACGCCACCCTGTGCTAGTGCGCTTGTACGTATCGGCGGAAGCCCGCCTGCCCCAGCCAGCCTGTGTTTCTTCCTCAACGGGCTTCTCTCTTCGGTAGACACTCCCGGATACGAGATGGAGTTCAATGAATTTTCCGATTTCAACGGAAAGCAGATCGCCCATCTCTATTTGTCGCAAATTCAGCCAGAAACTCTTCTGGTCGGAAAGATCGACAAACTCGAACACTCAAACAAAAAGGCCGACTTCTTCGCTACTCCGCAAAGTCAGAGCAGTCCTGATCCACTAGCCTCGTACACAATTGACGCCTCCCAAATCGAGAAGCTGGCTGAAAACTCCACCGGCCTGAATTGGCCTACGGTGAGCTCGGGAAAAACCGAAGGCTCGATCTCACTTTTCGTCTCCGTCGATACCCATGGCCAAGTCCGGGAAGCCTCAGTGCTTTCCACGGATAATCCCGAACTTGATCAGGCAGCCCTTGACCAGCTTTTAGGCAAGAAGTTGAAGCCGGCGGCATGGAAGGGCTCACCCGTACAGGTCGAAGGTCCGCTTCTTCTTTCTTTCTCTACAAAAACAGATTCTTCCTCGAAGACCTCAAGCACTGCTGTTGGCTTGCCGAGCGGAGTGGTAGCCGGCAAGGCCATATCTCAACCTAGGCCCCATTACCCCGACTCGGCGAAACAACAACATATTTCTGGCTCGGTCTACCTTCGCGCGATCATCGCTGCCGATGGCACAATTCTTAAGCTCGGAGTGATTGAGTCGGCTTCGCCGATCCTCTCGGAAGCCGCGTTGGCTGCTGTCAAACAGTGGAAATATCAGCCTTACCTGCTCGATGGAGTTCCGACCAAGGTCTCGACAACAATTACAGTGAACTTCAGCATCGGACCTTCAACATTCACTCTCATAGGTTCTCGCTGACCTGATATCACATCGTCAGGTCACTCCGAGGCAGCTCCAGCACACCGGAAATCCGCCGTGCGCTATCCTTACTCCGAACAGGTTCTAAGCATCCGAGATATCAGCAACTTCAGGAGAGTAGCCGTTATGCGCCTTACCACCGCCGCCGCCCTTACCCTCAGCCTCCTCGCAGTCCCTGCCTTTGCCAGACCCTTCGCCAAGCACAAAGACGCCGTCGTCGTGCATCTCAAAACCAGCTCTGGCGAAGACGCTGGCACCGCCACCTTCACCCCCTCCAAGGACGACAAGCTCACCATCAACCTCAAGCTCAAGAACCTTCCCGCCGGCGACCACGCTGTCCACATCCACCAGAACGCCAAGTGCGACGCCCCTGACTTCAAGTCCGCCGGCGGCCACTTCAATCCCGCCGGCAAGCAGCACGGAACCATGAACCCCATGGGCCACCACAACGGCGACCTGCCCCAGAACATCGCCATCGGCCCCGATCACACCGGCATGGCCACCTTTACGGTTGACTACCTCTCGCTCAACCTCTCCGCGGCTGACTCCCTCTACGCCAACGGCGGAACCTCCATCATGGTCCACGAGAAGGCAGACGACATGAAGACCGACCCCACCGGAAACGCCGGAAACCGCATCGCCTGCGGAGTCATCACCGCACCAACTCCCTAGGGAGCTGCCTTTGCCTTCTATTCCCTACTCCCTATTCCCTACTCCCTGTTTCCATTGAACCGGGACAGACGCCCATGCGTATAGCAACCACATGGGCGTCTTGCACATGGCGATTCCGGTAGCTCCCGGCCGACACTCCAGCCGGGCAGTGTCTCCGCGACGCCTCCCTCGTGCCACACCGAATAACCCCGCCCCCATGCAGGCCACCCCGCCGCCTGCCGCACGCGGTACACTTCTACCACCCTTGAAACCCGCTGAGGCCACGTTGGAGCGAACGCCAGAACAGGTAGCCGCACAGGAAGCCCTTGTCAGGCTCGTTCGCCAATGCATCGCCGGCGACCCACAGGCCTGGCAACAGCTCGTCGCCTCCCAGCACCGTCGCATCTACGCCATCTGCTACCGCTTCACCGGTTCCAGTTCCGACGCCGAGGACCTCACCCAGGACGTCTTCCTCAAGCTCTACAAGAACCTCTCCAGCTTCGACCTCCAGAAGGGCAGCTTCCAGACCTGGATCACCACGCTCGCCCGCAACCTCCTCGTCGACCACTTCCGCCGCACCCGTCAGGACCGCGCCACCGACTCCATCGACGCCTCCTTCGACGGTGAAGACGACGGCCCCACCCTCGCCGACCGGCTCGCCGACACTCGCGACTCGCAGGAGAAGCACGTCGGCGACCTCGAACTCCGCGGCCGCATCCAGCACGCCCTCAAGCAGCTCTCCCCGGAGCTCCGAGAGGCAGTTATCCTGCGTGATCTTGAAGATATGGATTATAAGGAGATATCCCAGGTACTCCGCATCCCCGAGGGAACCGTCAAGAGCCGCATCAGCCGCGGCCGCGGGGAACTGGCACGACTCTTGCAACGTATAGAAAGACAACAGATGTAGGTGCTAGAAAGACAGGTGATTTAAGTGGCAGACCATAACCAATTCGGCAGCGCGACGCCTCCTCAGTCTCCCGGCGCGCAGCACTGCTCCCAGTGCGAGGCCATGCTGGCCGACGTCCTCGACGGAACCCTCTCTGCCGCCGATCAGGCCGTCTTCGACCTTCACGTCGCCGGTTGCCCCTCCTGCACGGCCATGCTCGCCGACGCCCGCCGGGGAGCCTCTCTTCTCGAGGTCCTCGCCGCCGTGCGACCCGAGCCCTCCGCCGCCCTGCTCGACCGCATCTTCGCCCAGACCACCGGAGCCGCAGCCATCAGCGCCCAGGCCATCGCCCAAACCTCCGAAACGTCTGCCGCCCAGCCCGTCTCCATCCAGAGTGGCCGCCACCCCAACACGCTGCTCGGCGTCCCCGCCCGAATCCCTGCCCTCAACCCGGCGGCTGCCTCGGCAGGAAACGTCCTGCCCTTCCGCCAGCGCGTCGTCAACGCCCTCCGGTTCAGCTCCATCGGCCACGCCCTAATGCAGCCGCGCCTGGCGATGACCGCCGCCATGGCCTTCTTCTCCGTCGCCCTGACCCTCAACCTCACCGGCCTTCACATCACCGAGCTCCGCGCCAAAGACCTCAAACCCTCCAGCATCCGGCGCAGCTTCTACGAGACAAACGCCCGCCTCGCCCGCACCTTCGACAACATGCGCGTGGTCTACGAGTTCACGTCCCGCGTCCACGATCTGCAGCGCTCGGCAGAGAACACCACCCCGGCGCCGGCCCCCTCCAATCAGAACGACTCGGCCCCCAGCACCTCCACGCCCTCTGGCGATAAGAAGCCAGACGGCCAGAAGCCAGACGACAGCAACGACCCCAAGCAGGCGCGTCCTCGCCCTAAGTCCGGAACCAGCCGGCGCGAGATTCCACAAGACCGCCTCCAGTTCGTCGGCTCCCTTTCAGGGCGCGGCTCCACCCCAGCCGCGACGTATGCCTTTGCTCCACTTGCTCCCAATGTCTTTAGGAACCAGGAAGGGGGACTGGTATGAACTGCGCTAACCATCCTGATCGTGAACGAATCGCCTTCTGTCAGAACTGCGGCAAGCCGCTCTGCCAGGAGTGTGCCCGGACGGTAGGCTCTGCTGTCTTCTGTGAGCCCTGCCTCGCGGCCCGGCTCTCCGGTGTCGGTGCTCCTCCGCCAGCTTCGGCAGGAACCTACGCCAACGCCGGCGGTGCCCCCAACCTCAGCTACTCGACCGCCGGAGCCATCCCTCCTCCCGGGGGTCCGAACCCCGTCCTCGCCGCCCTGCTCGGCGTCATCCCCGGCGTCGGTGCCATGTACAACGGCCAGTACGCCAAGGGAGTCGTGCATCTCATCGTCTTCGCCGTGCTCGTCAGCATCGCCGAGCAGCACGATATCTTCGGCCTCTTCGTCTTCGGCTGGATGGTCTACCAGGTCATCGAGGCCTACCACACCGCCAAAGCCCGCCGAGACGGAACCCCGCTGCCCAACCCCTTCGGTCTCAACGACCTCGGTGAGCGCCTCGGCTTCGGAAAATCCTGGCCCTCTGCTGTCGCTACATCCGGCCCCATGCAGCAGCCTCCCCCTGCCGAACCCGTCGTTCCCCCGCCGGCTGCGGCCTCCGCGGTTCCGCCACCGCCTGGCGGTTACAACTACACCTACAACTACCCGCCGCCCGCCGCCAGCTGGAGTGCGCCTTGGGACAGCCAGGCAAACCCCTACGCCGCAACACAGCCGCAGCCCCTCGACCCCAACGCGCCGCTCTATCCTCCGCGCAGCCGCTTCCCAACAGGAGCCATCTGGCTTATCGGCCTCGGCCTGCTCTTTCTCATCGGGAACTCCGGCTTCTTCCACGTCTTCCACCTGGTTCCGTTCTTCCTCATCGGGCTCGGCGTCTGGATCTTCATCCACCGGATGACTCTCTCCGGCGAGGGCCTGGCCGACGATGGCACGGCCTATTACCGCATCCGCCTCTTGAGCGCCTTGCGCGGCTCCATCTGGGTCATCCTCGTCGGAGTCATGTTCCTTCTCGCCAGCTTCAACATCCTCTCCTGGGGAAAGAGCTGGCCGCTCTTCATCATCGTCGCCGGTCTCATGATCTTCTTCGAGCGCGCCGCCTACAGCTCGGCCGCGGCCTCCCCTCCTCTCTATCCACCGCCGCCGCCCGCAGCTCCGGCGCCTCCGGCCCCACCCACAAGCACTACTCCCATCGTTCCCACCGAGCACGATCAGGAGGGACGTTAGGCCATGGCAAACTATCCTCCACCGTATCCGCCGCCACCCGCAGGTCCCCCATACGGAGGCGACTGGCGCTACCAGCGCCGCGTCCTCAAGCAGCAGGCTCGCATGCAGCGCGACATGCTCCGCGCCCAGCGTGACGCCTACCGCTACCAGATGCGCAGCACGCGCCGCTCCTCCATCCTCGGCCCACTGCTTTTGATCGCCGTCGGCGTCGTCTTCCTGCTCATCCAAACGGGCCACATCTCTGCCCGCTACTTCTGGGATTGGTACGGCCGCTTCTGGCCTATCCTTCTCATCGGAGCCGGCGTCATCGTACTGCTCGAGTGGGCCTTCGACCAGTACTTCCACTCCGATGACGCCATCCCGCGCCGCCGCAGCCTCGGAGGAGGCGTCTTCGCCCTTCTCATCCTCTTCGGACTCGCCGGGATCTTCTTCAGCGGCATGCGCCACGGCCACGACATCTTCGGCCACGCCATGAACTTCGACCAGAACAACCTCGACGAGTTCTGGGGCGACAAGCATGAGAGCGATCAGGCCCTTGCCCAGGCCCTCCCCGCCGGCGCCGCCATCCTCATCAACAACCCGCGCGGCGACGTCACCGTCTCCGGAACCAGCGACGACAACCAGGTCCACATCGCCGTCCACAAGCAGGTCTACACGCGCTCCGACTCCGAGGCAGGCAACAAGGCCCAGCAGCTTAGCCCCGCGATCACCTCCGAGGGCAACACTCTCAGCGTCACTCTGCCTTCGGTCGAAGCAGGACGCGCCGACCTCGTCATCACCATTCCACCCTCCGCCGCCACCACCGTCTCAGCCAACCACGGTGATGTGCACGTCAACGCCATCAAGGCCCCCGTCACCATCACCGCCAACCACGGCGACGTCGAAGCCAGCGCCATCACCGGAGCCATCACCACTCACATCAATAACGGCGACTCCTCCTTCTCGGCCCACAGCGTCACCGGCGCAGTCTCCGTCGAGGGCCGCGCCCGCGACCTCACCCTCTCCGACATCGACGGCACCACCACCATGAACGGTGACTTCTTCGGGACCACCCACCTCGAGCGCATCCGAAGCACCGTCAAGTTCCACACCAGCCGCACCGACTTCCAGCTCGGCCGCCTCGACGGCGAGATCGAGATCAGCCACTCCGACATCTCCGCCGACCAGGTCTCGGGCCCGCTCACCCTCGCCGTAGCCAACCGAAACATCTCGCTCGACCGCATCTCCGGCGACGTCTCCGTCACCAATCGCAACGGCTCCGTCGACCTCACCAGCGCGCAGCCCCTCGGCAACATCACCGTCGAAAACCGCAACGGCTCCGTCAACCTCACCATGCCCGAGCACGCCGGCTTCGTCGTGCAGGCCGAGACCACCAACGGCGACGTCGAGAACGACTTCTCCCTTCCCGGCGAAGAGGGCGGCAACAACCGCAAAACCATCAACGGAACCATAGGCAAAGGCGGCCCACTCGTCCGCATCAGCACCAGCCAGGGCGACATCGCCCTCAAGAAGGCCAGCGTCGCACCCATCCCGCCCACGCCGCCTCCTCCGCCGCCGCCCATCTCCATCCATGGCAGCGACGGAGCCTCCGTCGTCATCGGCAAAGAGGGCCTCAACATCTCCGATGGGGGCGGCACCAAGGTCGTCATCGACAAGAACGGGGTCAATATCAGGACACACCCCGACGGCTCCAGCGTCTACGTTCGCAACGGCACAAGACTCATCACCCAGGCCGACGGCACCCGTGTTTATGTCGGCAGCGACGGAACTCATCTCACCACCCACCCCGACGGCACGAAAGAATATGTAGGCAAGGACGGCGTCAAGATCATCATCCGCCCCAACGGTAGAACAGTCTCCAGTCCGGGGAAGCCGCTCACGGATGCCGACATCGATAAACGCCTCGCAGAAGCCGAACGCGACGCCGACAAAGCCGCCGCCGAACGCGACGCCGCACGCAACAAATAGCTTCGATCCGAGCAGTTGCCATTCCGCCCCCTGTGCATAGTCGAAGGGGGAGGATCGATCCTCGCTCAAAAAAACCAAGGGGAGTCGCTGTTTCGCGACTCCCACTGGAGAGGACTTGCCAGCAACTCTTAGTTCACCTGCATCTGCATCAGGTGGGACTTATATTCATTCTCTACGTTGACGCGCCGCACAACTGTGAGGCCATCTCTCCCAAGCAGGAACGTCGTTCCTGTCTCCGCATTCACTAGCTGATGTCTGACCTGCTTCACAGTCGTCAATAGCGTCGGGTCGGATGGTGTAGAGAGGTCGATCACCTGATAGTCGCGGGGCACAGCGCGGGCATAACTATACCGTTGGTTGCTGACGGCAAGAAGCCCCGACTCCCCTAGCGATTGCATAGATCCGGAATCTGCCAACGCTGTTACGACGCGCAGGCTTGGCTTGCGTGGCTTACGCAGATCCAGAACGCCTACGTTTTGCCCGTCGCGAAAGCGGACCAGTTCGGCGCTTCCATCCAATGGGCGCCTGAAGTCGAAGGCGCCGGGCGTAGCAAGCTTTGTGGTTGAAACCAGTTTGATGCGGCCGGGATCCGATACATCAAAGACGGAGAGCCTCGCCCCTTGCTGCTGCTCGACGTAAAGGTATGTGCTGCCCGCATTGTCTGAATGCAGAAAGAAAGAATTGCCAGGGAGCTCTGCTTCCTCCGGAAGGTCTCGAGAATCCATCACGACAATCTCCTTCGACCTTGAGTGCACTTCAGCATTCCCAACGAGGGGAGCGAAAATCGTGGCGATGCCGACGAGGCTGATTGCGATTCGGTTCAAAGTGAGTTTGTTCATGGCGTTTCTCCTTTTCGTAATTCAGAATCAACCCGTTTCGCTCGCTTGTCCAAGAAGTAATCGTGATACCGCATAAGTCAACTGAGTGTCGCCAAAACCCGCGAATCTATTGGGCTTTTGCTTATAGGGCATAACAATTTGTGAGTTCCTTTATGCAGTAGCGGGCCGTAGTGTCAGAGCATGATGACTCAGACCACAACCCGAAAGACTATCGCGATTATCGGTGGTGGCGTCAGCGGTGCACTGACTGCCTATCACCTCGTACAGCAACGAGCGGAGGCAAGGATCCTCGTGATCGATCCGCGGCCGGAACTTGGGTTAGGCTTGGCGTATTCGACACCAAGCCTGCGGCATCTCCTGAATGTTCCGGCAGGCAAGATCAGCGCTCTCCCCAATCAGCCGGAGCACTTTCTCCACTGGTTGCGCGCCAACTACGATCCGGAGGCGAACCGCGGAACATTTGCGCCGCGCGCGGTGTTCGGCATGTACATTCGAGACCTGCTTGCGACGGTTGACGGCGTAGAACAAGTGAGGGCAACCGTTGTCGACTATCGCGCAGCCGTGGCCGGCGCGGTGTTGACGCTCGATGATGGCCGCCGAATCGCATGCGACCTCGCCGTGCTGGCAACAGGCAACTTCGATCCCGCCGTCCTGCCGGGGATCAGTGATGAGGCCCGTTCCACCAACGCGTACTGCCACAATGCATGGCTCTCCGCGACTTATGAGAAGCTCAACCCCGACGCGCCCGTCACGCTGATCGGCAGCGGTCTCACGGCAGTGGATGTGCTACTCAGGCTGCGTGAACTGGGGCACCGCGGTACGATCACTGCAGCGTCCCGGCATGGCATTTTGCCGAACCGCCACTCCGACTACACGCCAATGACGGAGAGCGCGATTCCTTCCGACACTCCCGCCACCTGCATCGCGTACCTGCGCGCGCTTCGAAGCGCGATCCGAAATGGGGCCGAATGGAGAGCGGCGTTCGACAGCCTCCGCGCGACCACAAACGATCTATGGCTCGCGCTCCCACTCGCGGAGCAGAAGCGCTTTCGTCGTCACCTGCAGCGTCGCTGGGATGTCGTTCGGCATCGCATGGCTCCGCCGGTCGCTGACATCATTGAAAGCGAGTTGGCCGCTGGCACACTGATCGTTCGCGTGGGTCACCTGCACAGTGTGGGGGCCACCACGAAGGGAGCCGCGGTCGTGATTCGCACAGCCTCCGGAGAGGAGAAGTTCGAATCTGCTCGCGTAATCAACTGCACCGGCCCGAGCATGAACTACCGGCGCGTGAAATCCCCGCTCCTCGAGAGCCTGTTTGAGCAAGGTTTGGTGGCCCCTGGTCCACTTGGCGGCGGATTCAACACCACGCGTTCCGGCGCGCTGATCGATGCTCGTGGCCAGGCATCCGGTGTGCTCTTCAATCTCGGACCGGCCCGCCTGGGAACGCTTCTCGAATCGATCGCAATTCCGGAGCTTCGCGAACAGGCTGTGGAGCTCGCAACGATCCTGGTTGGGATTTTGGTTGGGCTCTTGAGCACGATGCGGAGCAGTCGGCAAGAAGAGGATCAGCAATCTTCACTCTCTACAACAGCGGAGCTTGGCTCGTTGGTGGCGGCATGACGACCGTCTTATCAATCTCGCGGCCAAGCCGAATGACCCGGTGCGGGCAATGTGTTCGTGACCGCTTCCTTATCCTGGCATGGTCGGCGCTGCTTGGCCTGGTGAGCGGCGCAGCCTGCGTCGGCGTCCGGCTTGGCCTCCACGCGTTGCAGTGGATCTTCGTGCAGCGAGCGGGCATGCTGCCGGATGCGGCGGCCGCTCTCTCGCCCGTGCGACGGATGCTGACCCCGGTTGCCGGAGCGGCGCTTGCAACGGCTGTTGTCCGGGCTGCAGGTCGTTGGTCCAGAGCTGGATACTTCGAGGGGTATGTGGAGGCGGTGCGATATCGAGAGGGACGCATACCGTTCGCTCCAACTCTCTGGCGCACAGTCTCCTCGGCGTTTTCGATAGCAACCGGAGCGGCCATCGGGCGCGAGGGCTCGATGATTCAGTTCGCGGCAGCAGTCGCATCCTGGGTCGGGGAGCATTCGCCAGGTGAACGTTCGCCCTTTCGCGCGCCCGCTCTCTCACGTCAGGTCGCCTGGGGCGCTGCTGCCGCGGTGGCGGCCGTCTACCAGACTCCGCTCGCAGGAGTGTTCTTTGCGATGGAGATCGTGCTAGGGGCATGGGAATGGACGGAGGTTCCGCAACTTCTGGTCGCCTCATTTGCGGGTTGGTTCGTCACTCGCGCGATCCTGGGTAGTGGCCCGTTGTTCGCCGTCACGGGGCCGCTTTCTCTCTCATGGCAGGTGCTGTGGGCACTTCCGCTGGCCATTCTGCTTGGATTTGCAGGCCCGGCGTACCGGGGGCTGCTGCGAAGTCTGCACTCTGCCAGACGATGGCCGCTGGCGCTGCTGTGGAGCGGGCTTGTCGTCGGCGCACTTAGCCTATTGCAGCCAGCCGTATGGGGGAATGGCGATGCGGCCCTTATGCGCACACTCGAGAGCGCGCCTGCACTATGGAGCATCGCTGCCGTTCTGGCGGCACGTCTCATCGCTACCACGTTCTGCGTGGGAACCGGAACGGTTGGCGGAGTCTTCACTCCGACACTCTTCGCTGGTGCGGCCGTTGGTCTCGCAGCCGGCCGCCTCGTTCATAGCGCCGACCCGGTTCTGCTCGCCATCGTTGGCCTGAGTGTGTTCCTGTCGGCCGTAACCCATGCACCTGTCATGGCCGGACTGATGGCCGTCGAACTCACCGGACAGTGGCACCTGTTGCCGTTGCTGCTTATCATGAACGTGGTCTCTTGGTGTACCGCCCGGCGAGTTTCGCCGAGGTCGCTTTACGATATTGCCACGCCTTCTCCGGCAGAGGTCGAATCAACTCTAAGGAGAATCTGAATCAGATGATCGACAACTTTCGTATTCGTGTCTTCCGTGCTGTAGCACACCATCTGAATTTCAGCCGTGCGGCGGAGGAGTTGTTACTCACACAACCCGCGGTGACACAGCAGATCAAGGCACTGGAAGACGAGTTCGGCGTGCCGCTATTCGACCGGGGCGGAGGACGCATCTCCTTGACACCGGGCGGAGCGGCATTGCTGCCCTTCGCAGATAGGATGAAGGCGCTGTCCGAGGAGGCAGTGGCAGCGGTCGCAGACGCCAACGGACAGCAGGCCGGGGAGCTGACTCTGGGAGCATCCCAGACGATTGGCCAATATCTGCTGCCAAACCTCGTTGCCGGCTTCTTGCGCGCCAACCCAAGGGTTCATGTAACCGCCCGTAGCGGAAACACCGACGCAATGCTGGAGGCATTAGTTTCGCGCGAGATTCAACTTGCGCTCATCGAAGGCCCCGAGCACCGTAAGGACGTGCACATTGAGCCGTTCATGGAAGATCATATGGTGCTCGTCGTGCCGGCAGGTCATGAATGGGCTGACCACGCGATCGAGCTTGCCGAATTGAAGGAACAGCCTCTATTGATGCGTGAGTTCGGCTCAGGCTCGCGGCGGGTTGTGGAGCACGCACTGGCTGCTGCAGGCCTGAAAGGCAAGGACCTGAAGATCAGCATGGAACTGGATTCCACCGAAGGCTTGCTGAGCGCTGTCGAAGCCGGGTTGGGAATCACGTTTGTCTCACGCTGGGCCGTGCGAAATCAACTCTCGCTGGGGACGCTCAAGCTCGCAAGAGTGCGTGGCCTCAAGCTCTCTCGTCGATTCTCCATGGCTTATCCTGCCGGTCCGGAACCTGCCGGCAACGTGGGCTCCTTCCGCGGCTTCCTGCTCTCACACTCTCTTGAGCTTGCTCCGCGAACGACAGGCAAACAGAAGGACAACCATCGAGCGGGAAGCTAATAGATCAGTCACGGGATCAACTAGTCCAGGTTCGCGGACTCACGTGATGGAGAATCTTCTGGAACTCGACGACGCTTCAGCTAGTTCTCCACATCGAAGACCTGAATCGCCGCCGGCTTCCCGCCCTCCTGCCGGACGGCCAGAAAGAATCGGCTCAGCTCGGGGACGAACATGCTTGTGCGAGCGCCTTTCACCGTCTCGAGCTGGGTGACTTTGCTGTAGTGGTCGCGATCCTGTTGCCGATACACAGCAATCGATCCCTCGCCGCCTGAAACATACAACCGCTTGCGCTCTTGATCGTAAAAGACGTCGTCCGAATCTCCCACAGTGGGAAGGCTCGCTACGACAGCGCCCGATTTCGTATCCAGCACCAACAGAACAGCAGGTCTGCGGCAGACGATAAAAAGCCTTTCATTCGTTTCGTCCAGCGCCATCGGAAAGTTCGAGCTGGCATTGCCCGTCGTCCAGCTTGCCACAACCGCGCGCTTCGCCTGATCAACCACAGCCACCTTCTGCGAACGCGGCAGATTGACAAATATCCGCGAACCCCTCTTCTCCAGCTGAAACGACTCAGGGTGTGCATCCAGCTTTACGTCAGATACCTTGTTGCCGTCAGAATCAAAGGTCGCAATACCGCCGCTGCCATATCCCACCAGAATCTGTCCGCTCGTAGCGTATTGGCGGATATTGTCCGCGTCATCACCCAACTCGACTGTGCGGAAAGGCTGAAACGTCCGCGCGTCAAAGATCCGTACCGTGCCGTCCTTCCCGTTGGCGATCCACAGCCGTCCCTTTCTCGATTCATAGAGGACGCCCTGCGGCTCGGCAAGGCTGCCGATCGCTTGCACCACCTTACCGCTCCGAACATCAACGACCTCGACGCTGTCATTCCCCAGCGCAGCAACAAAAAGGCGCTGGTGCTCTGCATCGAAAGCCATGTGATCGATTCGCCCCTTCACATCTGGCAAAGGAATCGTCTTTTCCCAGCGCAACGGCGCCGGAGACTGAGCACTCGCAATCCCAACAGCTGGCATCAGCAGAGCGATCCCGCACGCAATCCTGACTATTCTTTTCTTCGACATGGACGGCCACCCTTTCCTTGCTACCAGATGACCGCAGTCTATTCTTCGCAAGCTTAAAGCTCACTGAACCCACTCGCTGAAGCTTGCTTCTCAACGAATCCCAATTGAGGCTTACATCCATGAGGACTTCACCAAACATGTTGCCCCCGACATGGTTGTCAGGGCCCTCGAGAGGCTACACAGCTGATGGCCATCAAAGGCAGAACCAACAGCCCCTACGTGCCGCCAACGTTTTCCACAGAAAATCCTGTCAAGCCCCAAAACCACTTAACCCCATCAAACAAAACCACTTCCAAGTGGCAGAGTAGTTTCTCTAATTCTGTACAATAGAAATAGTGACCAGAAAGCCCCGGGCGAACCCGGGGCTTTCCCTTTTAGAATCAAGATTTTGAGCATTAAACCCTTTGGTTGCAATATCTTAGCGAACGCAAATTCGCTAAGCCATTGCAACCATTTGACTTTTAACGCGACACGGGGGGAGGGGGCACCCCCCCCCCACAGCGACCCCAAGGACTCGCCAAGGAGAAGCCATGAAGATGAAGGTCCAGCTCTGCCGCCACCTCAAGACCAACGGAACCCAGTGCCAGTCCCCGGCCATGCAGTACGGTGGTAGCTCGTACTGTTACTTCCACGACCGCCTCCACGAACGCCACAAGCGTTTCCGCTATACCGAGGAAACCAAGGGGTACCTCATCCGCGGCCGCCACATCCAGCTCCACCCCGTCGAAGACGCCGAGTCCATCCAGCTCGCCATCTCCCTCGTGGTCAATGCCCTGGCCACCGGAGATCTCGAACCCCAGCGCGCCACCGCGCTCCTCTACGGCCTGCAGCTCGCCTCCACCAACGCCCGCACCCTCGCCCCCAAGCCCAAGCCCGAGGAAATCGTTCGTACGATCGCGACCTCGCCCGACGGCCTCGACATCGCCTTCCCCTCAACCTACCTCGCCCTCACCCCCGACAAGGAAACGGCCGAGCGCCTCCAACGCGAATATGACTTCATCAGACTCCACGGCCTGAAGGAGGAAACCGCCGCCCTGCCCGACGACACAGCTTGACCGATTTCGTCGCAGAGACTTTTCGAAGATGAGGGCGTTACTCGCTGAGTTTGGGTGGGTTTATCCCGCGTCGCCTGATGAGTTCATCCTGCAATTGATGGAGAACCTCCTTTGGCGAAAAACTACAACCACAGTGGGCAAGGATGGGGGTCTCAGGTGCGGGCTTGAGGTGTTTCTTGACCTCGGAGATGACGAAGGAGTTCTGCTTACCACACTCTGGGCAGGGGAGGACAAGGGTTCTGGGTCCGCGTGGGAACCGAGGAAAATGGGGGAAGAGGCTCTTTGCCATCGGTATGCTCTCCAACCTTTGCCACGTAGACCGTTCTGGAACCACGCTACCATTTAGTCGCCAATCTCACTGAACGGCTTACCCCGGAAGGCGGCTCCAATGCCGAGCAAAACCAAGAAGGTCACCAGGACCACAGTGCCGATCCGGTCGGCCAGATCGAGCGTCCAGAGTTCCCGCACCACGATGTAGGGCAGGACGAGGAGGAATATCATGGCGACCACAGCCGAGGATATAGAGAACCGCCGACGTTTCATGGGTGGCAGCATAGAGGGAAGCACTAGAATAGCGCAGTGAATCAGAACATTACCGTACATAAAGCCAAATTCGATGCCGTCCTTCAGAGGCTCATCGCCAGTCCACCAACCAGCATGGAAGCTGCCAAGGCAGTCCCAAAAGTTAGAAAAGACGGGCAGTTGAAACGGACGAAGACGACTTAGAACTTTGTCAGTTCCTCGATACAATCTGCGCGCAGCAGGGAGTCTACCCACTCATGCCGTTCTCTCAGGACACGCTCACAACTATCAACGCTTCGCTCGTACGATACACTTCGGCACAAACGATATCGAAGTGCCTTTCATCGTGTGCGGCAACGGCGGTCACAATGTAAATCGCATGGTGAAAGGCCGCCGCGGAGAGCCTGCTCAGGAGCCTAACTACGGCGCAGACGTCAGCTACCTGGAAGCCAGGAAACCCGCGGTCCAGGCAAAGAAGCTCATCCTGAAACACTATGACGACACGACCTATGGATATCTGAGAGTGACTGTCGACAAAGAACACCTGACAATTGGTTTCCATCAAGTCTCCAAGTCAAGCGTCACGCAATCTCGCGTCGACCTTGTCACTGTAGATCTCGCAAAGCATCAGGTGGTTGCCAACTGACCGGTCTTCCCCAAATCAATATCTCTAGCTCGAGAGAGACAAAACTCAAAGCACACCAAATGAAAAAGCCCCATCTTCGAAAAGATGGGGCTTCTAAATTAATGCCGGCGATCACCTAATCTCCCACACACTTTCGCGTGCAGTACCATCGGCCCAACGAGGCTTAACTTCCGTGTTCGGGATGGGAACGGGTGTGACCCTCGCGGTAAACTCACCGGCAAACTTGAGAAATCTCGCTCGCGCGATCTTCCACAACTGAATAGATTGAGTAGACGTTACTTGGTGTATAACTACATGGCTTGTGTCGAGAATCATCAGAACAGCGAACTAACAAACGCTCACTGCGCAGAGTAAATTCTATGGACAAGCCGAACGGGCGATTAGTACTGGTAAGCTACACGCATTACTGCGCTTCAACCTCCAGCCTATCAACCAGGTGGTCTTCCTGGGCCCTTCATTTCCCTTACGGGTTGGGAGATCTCATCTTAGAGCGTGCTTCCCGCTTATATGCATTCAGCGGTTATCACAACCGAACTTCGCTACCCAGCCGTGCCTTTGGCAAGACAACTGGAACACAAGAGGTTCGTCCATCCCGGTCCTCTCGTACTAAGGACAGCCCTCTTCAAATCTCCTACGCCCACAGCAGATAGAGACCGAACTGTCTCGCGACGTTCTGAACCCAGCTCACGTACCGCTTTAATAGGCGAACAGCCTAACCCTTGGAACCTTCTACAGCTCCAGGATGCGATGAGCCGACATCGAGGTGCCAAACCATTGCGTCGATATGAACTCTTGGCAATGATCAGCCTGTTATCCCCGGCGTACCTTTTATCCGTTGAGCGATGGCCCTTCCATACAGAACCACCGGATCACTAAGGCCTGCTTTCGCATCTGCTCGACTTGTAGGTCTCGCAGTTAACCACACTTATGCCTTTGCACTCGACGGTCGATTTCCAAACGACCTGAGTGTAGCTTCGCGCGCCTCCGTTACAATTTAGGAGGCGACCGCCCCAGTCAAACTACCCGTCTTACTATGTCCCTCTCCCGGATCACGGGAGTAGGTTAGAGTCACAACAATCGCAGGGTGGTATCTCACCGTTGGCTCCACCGAACCCGAAAGTCCGATATCAAAGCCTCCCACCTATCCTGCGCAGCAATTGCCGTAACCCATAGTAAAAGTATAGTAAAGGTGCACGGGGTCTTTTCGTCTAGCTGCGGGTAACCGGCATCTTCACCGGTACTACAAGTTCGCCGAGCAACTCGTTAAGACAGTCGTACGATCGTTACTCCATTCGTGCAGGTCGGAACTTACCCGACAAGGAATTTCGCTACCTTAGGACCGTTATAGTTACGGCCGCCGTTCACCGGGGCTTCAATTCAAAGCTTCGCCTTGCGGCTAACCTCTCCTTTTAACCTTCCGGCACCGGGCAGGAGTCAGCCCCTATACGTCGTTTTAGACTTTGCAGAGACCTGTGTTTTTGTTAAACAGTCGCCGTACGCGCTTCACTGCGGCCCACCCGGGCTTGCACCCAGGGGGCGACCCTTCTCCCGAAGTTACGGGTCTAATTTGCCGAGTTCCTTAACAAGCTTTCACTCGAGCGCCTTTGGATATTCTCCTCGTCTACCTGTGTCGGTTTGTGGTACGGTTCCCAATCTCTCTCCTTAGAGGTTTTTCTTGGCAGCATGAAATCGGCAGCTTTCAGCCATTCGGCTTACTGCTTTGCGCCTCACTGTTAAGTCTCTCCGGATTTGCCTAGAGAAACCAGCTTACGCGCATCGAGCCCCATAGCCATAGGAGGCCCTGCTTATCCTTCTGCGTCACCCCATCGTGCTAACGAAAAACTGGGAGGTCCGGAATATTAACCGGATGTCCATCGTCTACGCCTCTCGGCCTCGACTTAGGGACCGCCTAACCCTGAGCGGATTAACCTTCCTCAGGAAACCTTAGACTTTCGGCGGGAAGGGTTCTCACCTTCCTTATCGCTACTTATGCCGGCAGGGTCTCTTCTCAACGCTCCATCAGTCTTCTCAGTCTGACTTCATCGCTGTGAGAATGCTCTCCTACCACGCACACCATAGGTGTGCATCCGCTGCTTCGGTATACAGTTTTAGCCCCGTTGTATTGTCGGCACCGGACCGCTTGACCAGTGAGCTATTACGCTTTCTTTAAAGGATGGCTGCTTCTAAGCCAACCTCCTGGCTGTCTGAGCGTTCCGACTTCCTTTCCCACTTAACTGTAATTTGGGGACCTTAGCAGGCGGTCTGGACTGTTTTCCTCTCGACTGTGAAGCTTAGCCCCCACAGTCTGACTCCCGGGCTGGTTGTAATTGGCATTCGAAGTTTGATTGGATTCAGTAAGCCGGAAAGCCCCCTAGTCCATCCATGTCTCTACCACCAATCCAAATCACCCGAGGCTAGCCCTAAAGCTATTTCGGAGAGAACGAGCTATCACGGAATTTGATTAGCCTTTCACCCCTACCCTCAGCTCATCCGAGCTTTTTTCAACAAACACCGGTTCGGTCCTCCAATGGGTGTTACCCCATCTTCAACCTGGCCAAGGGTAGATCATCCCGCTTCGCGTCTATTCCTGCCAACTTATCGCCCTATTCAGACTCGCTTTCGCTGCGGCTCGCTCACGCTTAACCTTGCTGACAAGAATAACTAGCCGGCTCATTATGCAATAGGCACGCGGTCAGACATTCCCTTACGGGCATAGTCCTCCCACTGCTTGTAGGCACACGGTTTCAGGTACTTTTCACTCCCCTCAATGGGGTGCTTTTCGCCTTTCCCTCACGGTACTGGTTCACTATCGGTCAGAAACGAGTATTTAGCCTTACGGGATGGTCCCCGTGGATTCAAGCAGGGTTTCTCGTGCCCCGCCTTACTCAGGTACCTGCTTCGAGTCTGGATCAATTTCGTCTACGGGTCTGTCACCCTCTATGGAGCCCCTTTCCAGAAGCTTCGACTATCGACCAGATTGGTAACTCTACTGTTGCAGGCCCTACAACCCCCGAACTACCGAAATAGTACGGGTTTGGGCTGTTCCGATTTCGCTCGCCACTACTTTCGGAATCGAGGTTTCTTTCTCCTCCTGGAGGTACTGAGATGGTTCACTTCCCTCCGTTCGCCTATTCCAACCTATGAATTCAGTTGGATATACCCAGGTTTTGCCTAGGTGGGTTTCCCCATTCGGAAATCTCCGGATCAACGCCTGTGTGCGGCTCCCCGAAGCTTATCGCAGCTTGCCACGTCCTTCATCGCCTGTTTCTGCCAAGGCATCCACCGTGCGCCCTTAGTAGCTTGACCATAGAATTTACTCGCACGCAGCAGAGCAACTACCTCTGCGACTTACAGAGCAATCTACGTTTGTCCATTCGCCTGTATCGCCCAACCAGATCTTCAACTTACTGAGACCTAATCGTCGATACGAATATTCTAAAGACACTCAACACTGATTGACAGCTTTCTCCGGAAACAACCCGAAGACATGCTGCTCAGCCTTGTAGTTATATTTACCCAATCTATTCAGTTGTCAAAAATCGTCGAGCGAACCGCATCGCTGCGTTGTCGCTATCGCGCCCTCAGGCGGCTCGAGCATTCCTGCTCAAGGTTCAAACTCCGCTTTCGCAGAGCCTCAACCTCAAGCAGACATCGCTTGATAAAACCAAACTTCGAGAGTTGGATGGTGGAGCTGAACGGGATCGAACCGTTGACCCCCTGCTTGCAAAGCAGGTGCTCTCCCAACTGAGCTACAGCCCCATCACCATCAGTTTACCTGATGGCTGCGATAAAAGTGGTGGGCCTGGGTAGATTCGAACTACCGACCTCACCCTTATCAGGGGTGCGCTCTAACCAACTGAGCTACAGGCCCGGCACCGCGCCGATGCCAGGCATCGAATCGCATGCTGCTCTGTTGTTGAACTCGCGGATACCGCGGCTCAAAGTCGAGCTCTCTCGAAAAGGTTTCGAGGACACAGTTGAACGTGCGAGGCAGCTACGCTGCCTCTGACCATCGATGTTGAAGATATCGACAAAGAGAAGGTTTAGTTCAGGCTCATCTCCGGTAAACGTAATGACCGGAGACGGTACATGACAACATCCCAGACTACTCAATCTCAAGGATTGCTCGCGATCGCGAGACGTAGCTGAGTGCCATGACGTTCTCTCTTAGAAAGGAGGTGATCCAGCCGCAGGTTCTCCTACGGCTACCTTGTTACGACTTCACCCCAATCATGAATTACACCTTGGGCGGCTGCTCCCTTGCGGTTAGCGCACCGACTTCTAGTGCAACCCACTTTCGTGATGTGACGGGCGGTGTGTACAAGGCCCGGGAACGTATTCACCGCAGCATGCTGATCTGCGATTACTAGCGATTCCAGCTTCATGGAGTCGAGTTGCAGACTCCAATCCGAACTGAGGCCGGCTTTTTCCGATTAGCTCCCCCTCGCGGGTTTGCAGCGGTTTGTACCGGCCATTGTAGCACGTGTGTAGCCCTGGACATAAAGGCCATGAGGACTTGACGTCATCCCCACCTTCCTCCCCGTTATCCGAGGCGGTTTCGCCAGAGTGCTCAACTAAATGGTAGCAACTGGAGATAAGGGTTGCGCTCGTTGCGGGACTTAACCCAACATCTCACGACACGAGCTGACGACAGCCATGCAGCACCTATATACAGACCCATTGCTGGGAGACGATATTTCTACCGTTGTCCTGTACATTTCGAGCCCAGGTAAGGTTCTTCGCGTTGCGTCGAATTAAACCACATGCTCCACCGCTTGTGCGGGCCCCCGTCAATTCCTTTGAGTTTCAGCCTTGCGACCGTACTCCCCAGGCGGATTGCTTATCGCGTTAGCTTCGGCACGACAGGATTGGGTACCTGTCACACCAAGCAATCATCGTTTAGGGCTAGGACTACCAGGGTATCTAATCCTGTTTGCTCCCCTAGCTTTCGCGCCTCAGCGTCAGTTATGGTCCAGTGCGCCGCTTTCGCCACAGGTGTTCCTTCCGATATCTACGCATTTCACCGCTACACCGGAAATTCCACGCACCTCTCCCATACTCAAGCCCGGCAGTTTCTCATGCAGACTTCGAGTTGAGCCCGAAGATTTCACATAAGACTTGCCAAACCGCCTACGCGCCCTTTACGCCCAATAATTCCGAACAACGCTTGCCCCCCTCGTATTACCGCGGCTGCTGGCACGAAGTTAGCCGGGGCTTCTTCTTCCGGTACCGTCATAATCGTCCCGATCGAAAGGAGTTTACATCCCAAGGGATTTCATCCTCCACGCGGCGTTGCTGCGTCAGGGTTTCCCCCATTGCGCAAAATTCCCCACTGCTGCCTCCCGTAGGAGTCTGGACCGTGTTTCAGTTCCAGTGTGTCCGTGCGCCCTCTCAGGCCGGATACCGATCATCGTCTTGGTGGGCCATTACCCCGCCAACTAACTAATCGGCCGCGAACTCCTCTCCAAGCGCATTGCTGCTTTGACTCGTAAGTGTTATGCGGTATTAGCTAAGATTTCTCTCAGTTATTCCCCACTCGGAGGTAGATAATTCACGTGTTACTCACCCGTGCGCCACTTTACTCATGGATTGCTCCACTTTCTCGTGCGACTTGCATGTGTTAGGCACGCCGCCAGCGTTGATTCTGAGCCAGGATCAAACTCTCGTTTAATCTTGGTGTGTCCGCTCCCAGGACGGAGGTCCGGGAGTCAGACGCCCCCACTCGCTCGAAAGGAGTGGAGGATATAACTAGTGAGAATGACTAAACCAAATTTCGCATCATCTCACGACTGGCACGTTCAACTATGTTGTCAAAGATCCTGACTGCATCCACCTAAGCGGGCAGCTTTGGATCAAGGACCTACTCGGCTCAAAGCCTGAGTCGTGTCCTCGAACTTGTTTGCGCTGTTGTCGTCTTGATTTGCCGCTCGCAGGGCCCTCTTGCTTGCCTCTGCACATACCTCTCTGCGGCGTTCGACGTTTTAGCGAACTTTCCAAGATTATCGAACCTTGCAGTTCGTGTCAACCACTTTCTCACTTTTTTCTGAGAGCGGTTTTGCTCTCAGAAAATCGCTAGCGGCGACCTCAATCGGTCCATAGTTCGCTCAGCACAAGATGTCAAAACATCGAAACGGCGCATAATCTGCCGCGGGACCTAAGTCCCTTGAAAACTTTTACTTGCAGTGGCTTGGGTTTGGTGGCGGCTGGCACTCAGGCTCATTGCCGGATCAAACGCTTGGACTGCGCTCCGTCTTCCCTGCTTACGGCCTCAAAATAGCGCCCAGGTGCGAAGCTGTCTTACTCACTCAGAGTACCGTGCTTTTCACTTCCGTGCAAGCCCGTTTCCCTTTGTGACTTCCCGAGATTATCGTGCTTTTCACTTCCGTGCAAGCCCGCATCTCGTTGCGACTTCCTGAGATTATCAACGGACGCCCTGCTGTGCAAGCTCTCAGCCTGTTAATATCTCCAATTTCCTGATGAAAACTGCGTTTCGACCAATAACGACGCGGCTTTAACAATCTTGAAAAATCTTACTGGCCACCTCTGGCCCCATCGTCCTACAATCCCCCCAATGCCTGAGCCCCACGAAATACAGGAGTTCTCCGAGCACCTCAGGGAAGCCAACGAGGGCGGCGGAGGATCGATTAGATCCATCTCGCTCGCTATCTCCGTCCTCGCCGTTCTCGTCGCCATGGTCACTGTACTCGGGCATCGCACCCACACCGAGGCCGTCCTGATGGAGGCCCGCGCCAGCGACACATGGAACGAGTACCAGGCCAAGAAGATCCGCATGGACAACCTCCAGGTCACCACCGATATTCTCGCCCTCCAGCCCTCCGGCGATCCCGCCCGCGTAAAGTCCAAAATTGACGAGTACAACGCCCACATCGCCAAGTGGAAGTCCGATCTGGCCGAAGAGCAGCAGCAAGCGCGCGAGTACGAAGCAGAGGTCTCCAGTGCCGAGAAGAAAGCCGCCCGTTACGATCTTGGCGAGGCCCTCCTCCAGATCGCCGTCGTCCTCTCGTCCATCACGCTCTTTACGCGCAACCGGACCTACTTCGTCCTTGGGATTGCTCTGGGAGCCACAGGGCTCCTTGTAGCGAGTTCAGCCCTGCTCGTCCATTAGGTAGGTCTGGTGTGAACTACCGAGCTATCGCACTCGGAAGCTCTGCAGCATCGCCGTAAAGACTGGCCGCATCGCCTCGAAATCAGGCTCCGGCGCAATAAAGACCAGGTAGCTCACGTCGCCATCCGGACGTGCGACCGTCACCAGCCAGTCCCGCTCAGCAAGGGCACTCCCTCCGTCGACCACGGGAGACTTTCCACGAAGCTCAACCGAGTTTCCCATCCGCCCATTGACGTTGATGGACGAGATCCGGCTCGCCTGCTGCAACCCGCCGTTGTCCCGGCTCAACTGTTGCGCCAGCGCCTTCGTCGCCTGCTCCAGCGAGTTCGCATCCCCCACGCCACCCTTCCACCTCGCGCCGTCGATGACCACGCCGTATGCGATCCCTGCCTGCCCGGCGCCATTCTGCGGCACCAGGGCTACGCTCCCGTTCTGGCCGGTCCCCTTCTGCCAGCTTGCGGGACAGCTCACCGCAAACCCGCTCCCCTGAATCGTCACGAAGTTATCGCTCAGCCCCAACGCGCTGCGACTCAGCCTCACACCAGTGCCGGAGGCTCCAGTCGCCTGCACAGCCTGACCAGCGATCACCTGCGCGGGTCCGCCCGCCACGGCTGCATAGTGTCCGGTCTGCCGCCACGCCCCCGTCTCCACCTCTTTCGCCGTGTAGACCTGCTCCTTCATGGCCAGGGCCCGCACCCGCGTGAATTCAGCAGAGGTCACCTTCGGGTTCTGCTGCGGGGGCAGCGTCGCAATCTCAGCCGTCACATATTGCGTGCGATTCCCAGGATTTGGGTGGTCGCTCAGCAATTGCGCTCCGCCCTGTCCGTACTTAGCTTCAATCGTCTCGAAGAACTGCGGCATTCCGCGTGGGTCGTAGCCGGTGTCGTATAGAATTCCGGTCCCCAGCAGATCGGCCTGCTTCTCGTAGTCGCGCGACATTCGCAGAAAGCTTAGGCCGGTTGCAATGCCGATTCCCTTTGTCGCCATCGAGCCCAGCGCACCGTCTCCCAGAAGAATCGCCGCCCCCAGCTGCCCCAGTCCTGCAAACGTCCCAATCTGCTGCTGTTTGGTGAGGTTGCAGGTCGAGTGGCGCATCACTACGTGCGAGGTCTCATGTGCCATCACCCCTGCCAGTTGCGCCTCGGTCTCGGCCGCGCGAATCGTCCCCATGTTCACGAAGATCGATCCGCCGGGAAGCGCAAAGGCGTTGATCTCCTCACTGGCGACGACGTGGAAATCGTACGGCCACTTGTACCCCGGAGCATGGGCAACCAGCCTGGCTCCAAGCTGCCGGACATACTGCGACACCGGCGAGCTGTCCGGCAACACCGGCATCTGCTGAAAGACCTGCGCTGCCACTTTGCGGCCTTCCGTAATCTCCTGCTCCTCGGTAAAGGCGTTCTTGCAGGTCACCGGTTGGAACCGTGCCCATGCCGACGGCATGCCAATACAACTCAGCAGGACCAAGCCAGCTAGAAAACGATTCAGTCCCCTTACCCGATCCATGCTTGCCTCCGAAATTTATGAGATGCGCAAACCCGCCGTGACCCTCAGTCATCCCGGATACACTCTATCGAACCCGGCTAGTCGTCTATGGGTAGGTTAAGAATAGTTCGTTGCTGGCTCTTCGTGGGAGCGTCGTGAGGTCTTTGTAGGAGCGGAAAACTCAATAGAAAAGCCGCCCTTTCGAGCGGCTCCTATAGGGAAGGACAAGACTTAAGCAGCAAGTTTTCTGCGCACAACCCCGGCTGCCCCAACGATTCCCGTGCCGAGAAGCAAAAGAGAACTCGGTTCTGGCGCATCAGCGGTTGTCAACCCATCCAGGAGGACGGTACCTGAACCGTCGGCCTGTATGGAGACGAACTCGTCGCCCGTTATAAAGTTGGGAGTCGTAAATGGATCAGAGCCCGGATCAGGGAAATCCCCACAGCCGCCTAGGACACCAAGCGTGTTCGAAAAGCAGAGATGGAACCCTTCAACATTCTGCGTGCTGCCGATCAAAAAGGAAAATGGACCTGAAATGTTGGCGAGATCCAGCTGGATGAAGGTCGTGCTCGTAATCTCATTGTCGCTGTTGCGGGCGATACCCAATCCGTGCTCTGACCCGCCTTGATTCTTTGCATAGAGCAAATTACTTCCACCAAAGGCGTATGCCGTCACGCTGTTTGGGCCGGGGTTATAGACTTGTGAATGACCGAGGGTAACGTTTGGACCTCGAAAGTCAATTGTGTCTCCGAAAGCGGTGCCAGCGCACACGGTTCCTAGAGCCAAGGCGACTGCAAGACTTAACTTCATAAGTGACTTCTCCGTTTGGGTTTATCTGTCTGTGTGTCAACAGAAACCTACATGCTTCTTTCTTAGGAAGGCATTTCGTAGGCCAACCCCAACTCGATCAAAACCTGCAAGCATCGCCCCTTGTAAACTATTTATAATGTGAAGGATAGATACATGTTTGGCCCACTGCGCAGCACCTATCCCTATACGCAACCGTTTTGCTAATTTGCAGCATCTTGCGGTCCCTTCCCCGGGAAAGGGGCATCCATTTTCGCTAATCCGGATTACGTCGGTTTCAGCAACTCGACGGAGACAGCTCCCGTTTATGTTTGCGGGGTGGCTCAATTGGCTCCGCCATTATTTGCGAGCGAATGAAACCCGCAGCCGATCGAGAATTCCGTCAGGGCCCAAAACCGCCAGGCTCTAGTCACGACGGCTTGGTAATCACACCGAGGTCTGCCATCCCATTCACGAAATACTGCACCGCCAGCGCCACCAGCAGCAAGCCCATGATGCGCACCAGAATGCGAATTCCCGTCTCACCCAGCGCCCGCGCCACGCGGTCCGAGTTCCCCAGCACCAGGTAGCAGACCACTGCCGTAATCGCAATCGACGACAAGATCGCCACCATCTGCCACTTCGTCTGCGCCTGCCCCACCAGCACCATCACGCTTGTAATCGCGCCTGGCCCCGCCAGCATCGGAATCCCCAGCGGAACGATCCCCGCATCCTCCTTGCTTGCAGCCTCCGTCGCCTCTTCGCTCGACTCCTGCGTCGCCGACCGCTTCGCCTCCAGCATGTCCAGCCCGATCAGCAGCAGAATCACGCCGCCCGCGATCTCAAACGCCGGCAACGTAATCCCGAACATTTTGAAGATGTACTGCCCGCCCAGCGCAAACCCGCTCAGAAACACCAGCGCCGTCAGCGACGCCTTCCACGCCATCCGCCGCCGCCGCGCCTGGTCGCTCCCCGCCGTCACCGCAAGAAAAGTAGGCAGAGCCGCAAACGGGTCCACCAGAAAGAAGATCGAGCTCAGCGCAAGCACGGAGAACCGCACATACACTGACTTTTCCAGCAGCGAAAGATCAACAGAATGAGGATTGAACATCACTCTTCATTCTCCCATGCGGGTCAGCGAGTTAGCGAATCAGCAACATAGCAAGTCAGCAAGTCAGCGAAGCCATATGACTCACCAAACCCGCACCAATCCGGTCGACTCTCCGGCTTGCCGCCCCTGACTCGCTATAATTTAGCCAAGGAGCCTACATGCCCGTCCAACCTACAGCAAACATCTGGCACAACGGCAAACTCATCCCCTGGGACAAAGCCCAGATCCACGTGATGAGCCACGTCGTGCACTACGGATCCTCTATCTTCGAGGGCATCCGCTGTTACACACAGCCCTCAGGCGCCAGCGTCTTCCGCCTGCAGGAGCACATGCAGCGCCTCATCGACTCCGCCAAGATCTACCGCATGCCGCTTCCCTACACCGTTGACCAGCTCTCGGCTGCGGTCATTGATGTCATCGAAGCCAACGGAATCGCTCCCTGCTACGTCCGCCCCATCGCCTTCCGCGGCTATGGCGAAGTCGGAGTCAATCCGCTCAAGTCGCCCGTTGAGGTCTACATCGCCAACTTCCCCTGGGGCAAGTACGTTCACGGCAACGACGGCGCCGACGTCTGCGTCTCCTCGTGGTCGCGCCTCGCGCCCAACACGATGCCGTCGCTCGCCAAGGCCGGCGCGAACTACATGAACTCGCAGCTCATCCGCATGGAAGCCGAGATCAACGGATACGCCGAAGGCATCGCGCTCGACGTCAACGGCTATCTCTCCGAGGGCTCAGGCGAGAACCTCTTCCTCGTCCGCAACGGCGTCCTCTACACCACGCCGCTGGCCAACTCTGTGCTTAACGGAATCACGCGCAACTCCGTCATCACGCTGGCAAAGCAGCTCGGCATCGAAGTCGTTGAGCAGGCGCTGCCCCGCGAGCTCCTGTACATCTGCGACGAAGCCTTCTTCACCGGAACCGCCGCCGAGGTAACACACCTCCGCTCCGTCGACCGCATCCTCGTCAACGACGGAAAGATGGGCCCCATCACCACCGCGCTGCACGACGAGTTCTTCAACATCGTCAACGGCCTCAGGCCCGACCGACACAACTGGCTAACGCCGGTGAACGTCAAGGTCGTCGAGACGGCAAACGTATAACTCAATTCCAGATAAACGAAACGAGGCGGCCCTTACAAGCTGCCTCGTTTCGCTTTTGCACTCAGTTCTTTCGCACGTCAATGCTGTCGCTCTTGTCGTTGCCTTTCTTGTTGTCATTCCGTAGCGCAGCGAAGGAATCTGCTTTTGTACCACTCACTAACTTCTCTCGAAGCTAACTCCCACAAAAAATAACCTACAAAAATCCCGGGTAGCTACTTGCTATTTCCCCAACACCTATTCAAAGTAACTCCTGCGCAGGAGAAGCCCGATGAACATCAAATCGCACAACACGATGCGTAGGTCCCCAGAGAGAGTCAGCCTCTGCGGCGATCGCCGGGCATGGTTCCTGCTTGGTCAGAGTTACTAAGCCCAGCTCCTACGCTAGACCGAACGCACAACCAGCATTCCTGAGTGGCGAAAAGGCCAGTTCCTTCGACCTGTCTTCTCGCTCATTCCCTGGCATAGCATCGCTCGTAGTTTCAACTAGGTTCGACCTGCGGCGTAGATAGCAGTTGCTTCGATCGCAGGTTCGTTTCCTGTCACAAACGTAAGTTTGTGCAGCTTAGCGGAAGAGCGCACTGTTATCGCCTGTTCCCCAGCCAATGACTACCGGTCAACTCCCGGTTAGAAAGAAGCCTTGCCATGAGCAAGACCTACATCAAGAACGGAACGCCCGTCGGCTCAGAGTCGTTGTGCAAGACCTGCTCTCGCGCGCTGATCATCACCGGCTACCGCGAGTCCGAGCAGATCACCGTCTGCTGCTACGTCGAACCGAACATCATGCTGCCCTTCACGGTCCACGAGTGCACCGGCTACTACGACAAGAACCGGCCCACCTGGCAGCAGATGGAGAAGCTGGCCATCGATGTCACTCCCGCGCCTCTCAAGCCGGTCGGTTTCAAGGTCGGCGTTGGCTTCCACGAAGCCGCAACCGTCCGCACTCGCATCAACGTCGACGTCGATCAAGACGACTTTGACGAAGACGACGACTAACCCATTCGCCAGTGGCGAAGACAACGGCTAACCAACAACCCAGGCAGGCCGGAGACACCTCCGGCCTGCCGCCTCAAACTTCTTGAATGAATTGAAAGTGGGCGTGCAGCTACCCCTTCATCAGGTTCTTCGGGAAATTCCTGATCCCGAGAACATGGAAGTCCTTGAGCCCGCGCTTCAGCACGTAGACGAGCCGGTTGTTGCCATTCGGATCGGTCGGCATCAGGAAGAAGCCGTCCTCGAGCACAAAGTCCCGCGTGTTGCCGATGATCCCCTCGATCATCTCGTTGTCGTAGAAGTACACCCTCACCCAGAGACCAGGCGTAATCGGCGAGTGCTCATGGAAATGAAGCGCCTTATGACTCTCATTGCCATCGAAGGTCTTTACGAAAAAGACCGCCTTCGCTTCGCTGGTCGCAATCTCTTCCACCTGTTGCGTATCGAGCAGCTTCAGGCGAACAGAGTCGAGGCGGAACTGGGGATCGTTTCGCAGCAACTTCTCGATCGACCCCAGTTCACTCACGTCCGCAAACCCACGGATCGTCCGGTCTTCAAAACGGAGGATAACCTTGTATGCGCTGTCCGCCGCAGCCGCAGGGCCCTTCGACGCTACGACGCGCGATTCGGAGGCGTCAGATCGTACTGCTTGATCTTGTACAGCAGCGCTTTGTAGCTTATCTGCAGATCGTTTGCCGCTGCCTTCCGGTTCCATCCAGTCCCCTCCAACACCTGTGCGATCGCCGCGGACTCAGCGTCACCCTTCAGATTCTTCACGAGCGCCTTCAACCCGGCGCCCGATGGCTCTGCGGTGACAGCGGCAGCCGCCTGCGCCTGTGGTTCAGGTGCAAGCTCTTCCATAATCGCATGCTCATCCCCAAGAACGAGATAGCGGTTCACTACATTTTCCAGCTCTCTCAGATTGCCCGGCCAGTTGTGCTCAGATAACGCATTCAACAGATTCTGCGAGAACGGCAGCGGATTGCGGCCGTACCGCTTGGCTCCCTTCCGCATAAAGTACTCCGACAGCACCGGAATCTCATCGCGGCGTTCACGTAGAGGAGGAATGCTCAGCGTGAATCCATTCAACCTGTAATAGAGGTCCTCGCGGAAGGTCTTGTTCGCCATCGCTTCCTTCATATTGATATTGGTCGCGGCGATCACGCGCACGTCAACCTTCATCGGCGAACGGCTTCCCAGCCGGGAGAAGGTGCCATCCTGCAGCACCTGCAGCAGCTTGGCCTGCAGCAACGCGGGCATCTCGCCGATCTCGTCCAGGAAGATCGTGCCTCCCGTGCAGATCTCGAACTTGCCCGGCTTGGTCTTGATCGCGCCAGTGAAGGCGCCCTGCTCGTAGCCGAAGAGCTCGCTCTCCAGCAGGTCCGCCGGCACAGCGGCGCAGTTGACCTTCAGGAACATCTTCTGGCTGCGGGCCGACATCATGTGCGTGAACAGCGCGAGGATCTCCTTGCCCGTTCCGCTCTCGCCCAGAATCAGCAGAGGAATGTCCGCCCGGGCGACCAGTGAAGCCTGCGACTCCAGCTCGCGCATCCGCTTGCTCGACCGCACAAACGAGTGCGTCTCGTTCAGCGGAATCTCACGCGGAGACTCGGTGGCTCCGTTGCTCTTCGGCACGCTCGCCAGGTGCTCCTCGATGGCCTGCTCGATATCGCTGCCCACGAACGGCTTCATCACGATTGCGCGCACGCCGAGACGGATCACCATCTCGAGATCGCGCAACTCCGCCGAGCACGACAGCACGATTACCGGAAGGTGAGGCTTTGTGCACCGGATGTGTGTCAGCAATGGAAGCGGATCGCGGCTCCCATGCGTCGCCAGCAGCAGCAGATCAGCGTCATCCTTGCCCTCGAGACGATCGAGCAGAGACTGCTCCTCGGAGAAAAGGCTGAGGGAATATTGATCACCCAGGGTCAAGCGGAGATAGTCAAGGACCGCCAGGTCAGGTTCGAGGATGAGAATCTGGGACCGCTTCTTCGCGCCCGATTTGAAACCAGAGACCGTATACGACAGCGATGCAGACATACAACACCCCTATGTGCCGGTCTGGATCAAGTTCGTCCAAACCTTGCGAGACTCGTAGACTCACGGACAAACCGCCCGCCTACGTGAACCATTGGTTCCACCCCCGCCGGGAAAGTGGGGAGGAAATCTCCCACGGCGTGTTTACTCTGCGAATTCTAGCCCGAGTTAACTAAACAAAGACACAAAAATGTTAAGAATTTTGCCGACAAAAGAGATAAACGTTTTCCCATCCCCTCTGTCGGTATGGCCTAGCTTACATGCAAACGACCTCATAACCGAGCGAAAAAGCGCTAATTTT
Source organism: Edaphobacter bradus (assembly GCF_025685645.1). Classification (NCBI taxonomy): domain Bacteria; kingdom Pseudomonadati; phylum Acidobacteriota; class Terriglobia; order Terriglobales; family Acidobacteriaceae; genus Edaphobacter; species Edaphobacter bradus. The sequence goes on along the minus strand of NZ_JAGSYF010000002.1, from coordinate 1,367,070 downwards.
CCTCAAAGTTACCTTTTTGCAAGACGTGGAGGTGACCGCGAAAACCCCTGTAAACGTGAGGTTACGGGCAACCCTTTCATGCGCATCTTACAAATAGATGGTTCCGGGCCAGCTTTCCTCAACCGAAAACTTGCCCCCACCCGCGAGATTGGTGCTCAACGTGCACATGTGAAGAGTATTGCAGTGTTGCGGTACTGCACCTTCATCGACAGGAAAACATGACCTTGGTCTCCAATGCCGAATCCGCCGTCTCTTTCAGCCTCCCCCCGCTCGATATCATCTTCGGCAAGACGCCAGCTATGCAGGCGGTCCGAAATAAGCTGGAGAAGGTAGCAGAAACCGACGTACCCGTTCTAATTCAAGGGGAAAGCGGCACTGGAAAGGAGCTCTGCGTCCGGCTTCTTCATGCCCTTTCACTCCGTGCGCGAGGCTCCCTGGTTAAGGTGAGCTGCCCGGCCATCCCGCACTCCCTGATCGAAACCGAGCTCTTCGGCTACGAAAAAGGAGCCTTCACCGGAGCCATGGCCACCAAGCTCGGCCGCGTCGAGCAGGCGCACATGGGAACTCTTTTCCTGGACGAGGTCGGCAGCCTCGACCTCGGGGTCCAGTCCAAGCTCCTGCAGGTCCTTCAGGACGGAACCTTCGTCCGCGTAGGAGGGCATGAGCCTCGGAGCATCACCACCCGGCTGGTCTCCGCCGCTAACAGCGATCTCCGCAACCAGGTCGAAGACGGCACCTTCCGCCTGGACTTCCTCTTCCGCATCAATGCGGTGACAATCAATCTTCCCCCGCTGCGGCAGCGCATCGCCGATCTGCCGATCCTGATCGACTACTTCATCGAGCACTACGCCAAGGTCTTCCACCATACTCCCGAGCTGCTCTCCAAGAGCGCCGTCCGCATGATGCAGAGCTATCACTGGCCCGGAAACATTCGGCAGCTCGAAAACCTGATCCGCGGTTACGTCCTGATCGGCAGCGAGGAGGCGCTCGTCGCCGAGATGATGCCAGAGACGCCACGCGACGGCATCACCACGGAGCTCGATCTAAGCGAGCCCGTCTCCCTGAAGAACATCACGCGGAAGGCCACGCACGACCTCGAGCGCCAGATCATCCTCAAGGTCCTGCAGGCCAATAGCTGGAACCGCCAGAAGACCGCCAAATGGCTCCAGATCAGCTACCGTTCGCTTCTCTATAAATTGAGCGAGATCGGCATGCCGGAGGTTCCGCCACGTCCCCTCCGCATTCCCACCCTCGTCAAGAAGAGCGAGCCCCGCTCCGTCAAGACCGCAGCTTCGCGAAGCCGGGTCTTTTGAAACAGCAGGAGGGCGAAGAGGCTCAGGCATCAAGCCTGGGCCTCTACTCTTTGCCGCCTACTGCGAGCCCTGACGCCGGATGATCGTCTTGATCGTCTCGAACATGATCAGCAGATCCAGTCCGAGAGTCATGTGTTTGATGTAGTAGAGATCAAACTCCAGCTTCTCCCGGTTCTGTTCCAGCGTCGAGCCGTAGCCGAAGCGCACCTGCGCCCAGCCCGTCAGCCCGGGGCGGATCATATGCCGGAGTTCAAAGTAGGGGATCTTCTCCACAAGCAGAGGAACAAACTCGGGGCGCTCCGGCCGCGGGCCGACAAACCCCATGTCTCCCCGCAACACGTTCCACAACTGCGGAACCTCGTCCAGCCGTACCTTTCGCATGAACCGGCCGATTCGCGTCACGCGCGGATCATCCTTGGTAGCCCACTTGGCGCCGGCCGCCTCGGCATCCGTACGCATGGTGCGAAATTTGTAGACCGAAAAGTTCTTCCCGCCCAGCCCCACTCGAACCTGGCGGAAGAAGATCGGCCCCGGCGAAGATAACCGGACCATCAGCACCACGAACGGGAAAAAGGGAAGAAACAGAAGCAGCCCGGTCGCCGCCGCCAGTGTAGAGACGATGCGCCGGGCGATCTGCTGCGAAGGCTTGATGCGAAACCCCTCCGCGTAGATGAAGCTGCTCGGCCGCAGGCTATCCAGGTGCAGCTTGCCTGTGAGTCTTTCGAGCAGCGTGGCCGCCTCCTCAATGACGACCCCGTGGAAGCGCAGCTTCAGCAACTCATTGATCGGCAGCTCTCCGCGCCGGTCTTCCAGCGCGACAATCACTCGATCGACCACAGGCTTCGGAGCCAGGAAGGGAGCCAGCGCAGAGGTGAACGCCTGCTTGCGTTCACTCTTTCCCAAAGCCGTCTCTCCCCAGCCGACGACCTCCATGCCGACGTCCTTGCGCGCCCGCAAAGTCTCAACGACGGCGCGGGCGCGCTCCCCGCCACCCAGCACATACACCCGCTCGCGAAAGATCTCATGCCCGATGATCCACTCATACGCGCTGCGCCACATGAACAGCGCCACCGTAAGGAAGACAAGGCCCAGCACAAGAACGTAATGTCCGATATCAACGGCCGGAAACAGGTAGAGGACCGCTGCAAGGAGAAAGGAGATAAATCCAAGCACCAGCAACAGCCGGAAGTAGATCTCCCATCGGGCCGAGATCCGCTGCGGCTCGTACAGGTCGAAGTAATAGGAGCAAAGCAGAGTGAGGACCGTAAGGGCAAGAATCTTCAGCGCCCCGTACTCGTAGTTCAGGACGAGGTAAGTATCCGGTCCCAGGCAGATCGCGGTGGCCAACAGAAAGGAGCCGCCAGCCAGGAGAGCCTCGCACAAGAGCAACACAAACGTGCGAGTGGAGTAATACACATTGAAGAGCCGAATCATTTAGGCAACTGACTCCCTGCTAGCTGCTGCTGTGGCCATATCCGTAATAGCTGTTCAGGTCCGGAGGATTGTCGGACGCATTGAGGACGAAACCGAGAACGTTTGCGGCCTTCATCTCACTCTGCGCCCGCTGTGCAACAGCAAACTTCGTGACTCCATGACGCGCTACCAGAAGAGCGCCATCGCAGGCGCGCGCCAGGTTCACGGCATCCGAGACAGGAAGCACGGGGGACGAGTCAACCACAATCCAGTCAAAGTAAGGCGAGACGCTTTGAATCAGTTCCGCAAAGCGAGGATTTCCTGAGAGGTCCGCGGCTTTGTCGCCTCCGTTTCCTCCCGGAATGAACGTGAGATTTGGCAGCGCGGACGCGCGGTCCTTATCCTGGACCTGGGCCCGCTGCATCACGTCTGATATCTCCGCTCTGCCCGCCAGGTAGTCCGCCAGTCCCGGACTGGACGTAGTCCCAAACACCTCGTGGAGCGAATAGCGGCGCATGTCCCCATCAATCAACAGCACTTTGCTGCTCTTGTGTCGCGCAAGGCTGATCGCCAGATTCGAAGCGACGAAGCTCTTGCCCTCCTGCGGGAGTCCACTCGTAATCAGAATTGACTTCAGCGGCTTGATATCGCGAAGCTCAAAGAGCCTCGACCGCAGGCTGCGAAACTGCTCCACCGCAGAGCCGCGTTCCATCAGAGCCGGGAGCCGGTTGACGAGCGGAGCCCACGGAAGCTCGCGAACTCCCTCCAGATCGCGCGTCAGAGCAGCTGACGTGACCACGGGCGCGTCCTCCAGCATGGTCTCCGGCTCCATGCGGTCCGCCACTGCGGTCTGCCAGCGATGAGGCTCCTGCGCAACTTCGTCCTGCAGGGGCGCAGGCGATGCAGGAGATTGCTGCTGAACGCCACGCTCTGTCTTCCGCTCTGATTCTGCCTTTTGCAGTGCTTCGTATATCCGGCTCATCGATCTTGCCTTCCGTTAAAGTCACGATTGAAAGTTGCGACTGCTCCCGATCCCTCTCCGGCCGCAGTTCGCATCAGAGGATCTCTCCCGTTCAATGCTGCTGGAGAGATCAAAAATGGCTGTGTTTCCAATTCAAGCTCCAGTGCAACTCCTTCGACGATCGCAGGAGTTACCTGCTTCACCTGCTCCACAAAAGCCACAACCAACGAGTGTTCACAAACCAGATTGATGACACGGGGAATCCCGCGCGAATAACGGTGAACGCGCTCCAGCGCCTCCTGCGAGAAGATCATCCACGACGCGCCGGCAATCCGCAGCCGCTCGCCGACGTAGGCAAACGTCTGCGTCTCCGTCAGAGACTGCGTCCTGCACCACAGCGAAACGCGCTGCCGTAGCTGTCGTACGCTCGGATGCTTCAGCTTCTCCTCAAGCTCGGGCTGCCCGGAGAGCACAATCTGCAGCAGCTTCTCCGAAGACGTCTCGAGGTTGGTCAGCAGGCGAATCTCTTCCAGCAGGTCCCATGACAGGTTCTGCGCCTCGTCGACCACCACAACACAGGTCTCCTCCATCCGGAACCGTTCAATCAGCCAGCGATTGAGCTGCAGCAGCATCCCGGACTTGGTCCGCGTCGTCGGAACAACGCCGAAGTCCGTCAGGACGAAGTCGAGAAAGTCCAGAACGTCGAGCCGCGGGTTGAAGACGAACGACGTCGAGATCCTTCTGTCCTGGAAGGAACTGAGCGCGCGGCGCAGCAACGTCGTCTTGCCCGTGCCTACCTCGCCCGTCAGAACCGTAAAGCCCTTCCTCGCGGAGATGCCATACTCCAGGCACGCGAGGACCTCCCGTGTATGCGGCATCATGTAGAGGAACCGCGGGTCGGGACTCGTTCCAAACGGATTGCTCTGCAGCCTGAAGAAGGTCTTATACATCGTTATGAACCTGAAGACATCGCTGGCTTACTGCCGGCAGTAAGCGTTGGTTTTCGACGGCCAAAGCCAAATCGCCGCTTCGGTCCGGCCATATCCTCCTGCTCCGTGAACGCAATCACGGCGAGCGTAGGAAGCTTGGTAAAGGCCCAGATATCGCGTTCGCTCCGCACTTCGGTGTTGCGGTACTCCAGCAGCGCGCTGACCAGCAGGCCGAGCAAAGCGCCTGCAAGGAGCCCACCGCCCAGAAAGATGGCGCGATTGGGAGACGTCGGCGCTTCCGGAAGATTCGGCGCATCCATCACCTTGAACTGCTCGCCCTGCTGCCGTCGTTCCAGGTCCGTCGCCATCTTGGATTGATTCATCTTCTTCAAGAGATCGTCGTAGAACGTCTGAGCTGTCTGATAGTCGCGGGTCAGGTTCTTGTATTGCTCCTGAACCATCGGGCTGGCCTGAATGCGGTTCTGGTACATGGCAATCTGGTCCTGGAGCTTCGCCTGATCGCGCTTCTTCTGCGCAATTCCCATATCAAGCGAATGGAGCTGCGCTCGGAGCTGCTGGATGCTTGCCGGCTCTGGGCCGCTGACGGTGGGAGCCGCCGACTGCGTTGCAGGGGCCTTTTCCATCTCCGCCCGCAGATCTTTGATCTTCCGGCGCACCGCGACAACATCCGGATAGTCATCTGTATAACGGGCCGTCAGATCTGCCTCCTGGGTCTGCAGCTGTTGCAACTCCGCCTGCTGGACCTGAGGCTGCACTTTCGTCTGTGGAGCCTGCAACTCGCGAACCTGCTGCGCTAGAATCGTCTCGCCGTAGCTCTTGTCCTGCTCCATGCGGGACAAGGCCTGGGTCGTCGCATCAAGCTGCGTGTTCAAAGTCATCAGCATATTCATGCTGGTGCTCTCGTCTCCAGGCAACTTCCCCATGTAGGTCCGCTGAAAGTCAGCCAGTTTGGCGTCCTGGTCGTCCAGGTTCCGCTTGGCATCCTCCAGTTGCCCCTTCAGAAAGTCCGTTGTCCCCATAGCCGACTGCTCGCGGTCTCGCAGGTTCTGGCTCAGGAAGAGCGAAGTAATCTCGCTGCACACCGATTGCGCCGTGTGCGGATCGCCCGCCTTGAAGGAGATGAAGAATCCAGGCAGGCCATTCGCTCTCGCAATCTGCGACTGGATGGGCTTGATGTCAATGTCCTTGCGGACCTTCTCAATGCGCTCATCCATCCCAAGCTTGTTTGCGCCATAGAGATTGAAGCGTTCAATGATCGGCTGCAGTCTGGAGCGGCTCAGAATCTGCTCCTGCATCGACGACAGGCGGGCGTTAAGGTCCTCCGAGACCACCGGCTTCACGTAGTCATCCGGAACCTTCTGCTGCTCGATCAGAACCAGAGTCTGTGAGACGTACACCGGCTGCACAAAAAACGTAATCGTAAACCCCACCAGAGCCAACAACAGCATGGGGACCACAATCACCCACCATCTACGCTTCAGAATCGCTGTGTAGTCCTGCAACGTCAAAACACGATGACCAAGCATTGCCTTACTCCTTAAAACTGCCCGAGCCGGGTTGAGCGAGGGGCATAGGTGATGCCGATGCCGATGATGTTGGCAGTTCCATTGAATACATTCGGCACTGCGGCCGAGGTGAGAGAGTTCGATTGATTCTCAATCGTGTAACTCGCATAGCAGGATGCGTGCCTGCCAAGCGCGCGTGTCACCTGAACTCCCCCGTAAACGCTGTTGTAGGTCCCCCTGATTCCCAAAGCAGCATTGATGGTGGGGCTCTGAATCAGTCCCTCGCTGTGGGAATAGCCTAAAGTGGCTGTGGCCTGCCACAACGAGCCGAACTCTCGCATGAGCGACGCCCCGACGACGTTGGCAATCGTGCCCTGCTGGACTCCGGAACCGCCGTTAGCCCCGCGGATAAAACTCAGCGCCGCCGACGTCACTTTGCGGGTGTAGAAAAGGCTGGCCGTGGAGCTTACCGTCAGCCTCGATGGCGCCACCGCCTTGTTGGATGAGGTGATCGATTGCGGCCCGGCCGACAGGTTCATGCTGAGCGACCGCGTCAACAGTCGCTGATAGGAAAGATTGATCCCACGAGACTGGAAGGAGAGGCCGTTGAGGCCATACGCATTACTCACGTCGCCATAGTACGTACCGTACGTGAAGATCGAGTAGCTCGCATTGACGCTCACTGTATTGCGCGCATCCAGGCGTCGATTGAGTGCCGCAGTGCCTCCAACCGAAGTCGTGTCCAGACCGACGCCATCGAGAAAGCGCAGAATATCCCAGTTGCCCGTTCCGCTCACCGAGGTAGACGCTCCGAGCTTGCGCTCGATGGTTCCCGACAGCCCGTTGCTCAAGCGCTTGCCGTAGCCGGTGAGAATTCCTCCCGCCGGTCCCGTCGCGGGCCCCACCAGTGTTCCCAGATCGCCAACACCCGCAATTCCCGAATAGCCTGTCGTCGGCGACTGGGGAAGATAGCTGACCGAGTCCGAGACTCCGAAGATCCAGTGCCGGGTCACGAGCTGCTGCGTAAGCGCAGCGTTCTGGAATGTCTGAATCCTTTGCCCGCTGTAGCTCGTCACCAGAAGACCGCCGGTGTACAGAAGGCTGAACGGCCGGTTCTGGCTCGACGATATATAACCTGCGCTTCCCGAAAAACTCGTCGTGTAATCCGTCGTTGAGCTCGTGTACAACCCATGCTGGATAATCTCCGAAGCGCTCAGTGAATAGTGCACGGCACCGTCTGTCACCGATGCGCCCTGCGACGGCGAGAGAGCGGAGCCTCCCGAAGCCACAGCCGTCGGCGTCGCCTGCCCGTACGAGGCCGCGCTCATGGACATCATCGCCGTAAGTATCGCAATCCCTGTCTTCATTCGAGTCCTCATGGAACAACGATCGTGTCACCGGGAAGCAGCGTAATGTCCTGGTGACTGTCGCCCTTCAGTGCCGCTTTATAGTTGAAGGGGATCTTCTGCTGCTTGCCCTGCGCGCCGCGAAGAATATAGATATGCTTCGAATTCGCGAACGGGGTCAAACCTCCCGCCGCCGAGATCGCCTGCAGCGGAGACATACCCGCCGTCAAAGGAACCGGGCCGACGTGGCCCACTTCGCCAATCAGAAAGATGCGCTGGCTGTTCACCGCCGTCACCACCACGGAGACGCTCGGGTCCTGAACGTACTTCTTGAGACGCACAGAGATGTCTCCCGCCAGCTGCATCGGCGTCCTGCCAGCTGCGGGCATGTCCCCAACCAGCACAAGCGAGATCATTCCGTCCGGCCGCACCGGAATCGTCCCGGACAGCGTCGGTTCTCTCCACACCGTCACCTGCAGAACGTCTTCGGAGCCAATGACATAGGTCGACGGATCAGCAAGCGCCGACTGGACTGGCTTGTTTGCAGCCGGTGGCGCCGGCGCAGCGGCAGCGGGCGAAACCGACCCAGCCGGCGTCTGCGGTTGCGCATTACTCTTTATCGTCACGATCAACAGAAACAAGGCCGCATAGACCGCATAGACATAGAGCCGATTCATCAGGTAACTCCGTTTATCCATTGCTTCTATCTTCAAGAAAATCCATCCCTGCAATTTGAACATTCGTTGTAGACTTGCTGACACTGAGAAGTGGCCAGTCGAACGACTTTGCGTTAATGAAGTCAGTACTGTGGGGTATCGAGAAGTACGTTTTGGGGAGCCCGCAGAAGACATATTGAACCAGTAAGCACGACAGGTTCCAAACTCGTATTCCCGAGGAACAACGAGGACCCAAAAGACGCATTTTCTAAAGAACGTAGCCTAGGCATGGTGTTGCCACGCTCCAATGTGTCTAAAACTTTACTTCTTATGCGGCAGCCTACCAGCAACTGTGAAATGTTTTTCCTATTTTTGTGGACTGTTTTACTGCTACTTGGTACTGAATCAGGATGCTACCGCGGATAAAAGGGTAATCTCTCGGGTGGAATAAGAATTGCTTAAAGGTGAATCGTGAAGTATACCCTTCAATCGTCTGGAACTCCTGGAGCTCCACTAGACGCATTCGCCACAACGGGTTCCGTGGAGACACGGCCGCTTGAACCCGCTGAAAATACAGGGGATTCGCTGACGCTCTTCCAGCGCGGCCGGCTCCCCACCCTCGTCATCATGCTTCTGCTCGTCGCGATCTACTACCGGATCGCCGGCAAGCTCATCTTCGACTGGTACGATCTCCCGGACTACTCCCATGGCTTCCTCGTTCCCTTGTTTTCCCTCTTTCTCCTCTGGGAAAACCGGGCAGCCATCCGCAATACCCCCCTCAAGCCTTCATGGGGAGGTATTTGGCTCATTCTATTCGGGATACTAGTCCTGATCCTCGGCGTCTACGGCGCTGAGCTCTTCCTCTCCCGCGTCTCATTCCTCTTCGTCCTGGCCGGTCTCATCTGGAAGCTGCTGGGTCGCCCGATGCTCAAGGCGGTAAGGTTTCCACTCCTTGTCCTGTTGCTCGCGATTCCCTTCCCCCAGATCGTCTTCAATCAGATCACCTTCCCCTTGCAGCTCCTGGCTTCGAAGGTTGCCAGTGCTGTCCTCCCATTGTTCGGAGTGCCGGTCCTCCACGAAGGCAACGTCATCGAGCTCCCGGCCATGAAGCTTGAGGTCGTCGAGGCCTGCAGTGGAATCCGCTCGCTCATGAGCCTCTTCACCCTCGCAGTCTTCTACGGCTACTTCATCGAGAAGGCAACCGCCCGCCGCGTGATCCTTGCTCTGGCAAGCATTCCGATCGCGGTCGTCGCCAACGCCGCCCGCATTACCGGGACCGGCCTTTGCGTCCAGTACTGGGACCCCAACAAGGCTATGGGCTTCTTCCATGAGTTCTCCGGGTGGGTTATCTTCGTCGTCTCTCTCGTGTGCCTCTTTCTCTTCCACCGCATCATGCGTCTCTTCTCCCCTCGCAAATCTGAGGCGAAGGTGACTTCCTTATGACATCTCCCCGTTACTGGACAGTTGTTCTGCTCCTCCTGGCGACAGCGATCATGCTGCACAGCCGCGGCGACGTCGATCAGGTTCCCGCCAGTGAGCCCCTGAGCAAGATGCCCCAGACCATTGGGGCATGGACGAACACTCGCGATATCCCGCTCGACGACGAGGTTCTCGCCATTCTCGGCAAAGGCGACTTCCTCAACCGCGTCTACGCCAGCCGCTCCGGCGGCTCAACCGTTGCTCCTGCAGAACCGGTCAATAGCACAGCTCCAATCAGCCTGTTCATCGGCTACTTCCCCACCCAGCGCACAGGCCAGTCCATCCATTCTCCTCAGAACTGTCTTCCCGGATCCGGCTGGACCTTCGAATCGCAGAAGTACGTCGAACTCACCGCCCAGAACGGAAAACCCTACCGCGTTGGAGAGTACGTTATCAGCGACGGCAACAGCCGGCAGTTTGTCCTCTACTGGTATCAAGCCCACGGCCGCAGCATCCCCAATGAGTACGTCGCCAGGGCCTACATGATCGCCGATGCCATTCGGCTCAACCGCACCGACGGCGCTCTTGTGCGGGTCATCTCACCTATCCTGCCGACTGAGCCGGTCAACGCTGCCCGCGACCGGGTCGTCGCCTTCACCAGTCAGTTGGCTCCCATCCTGCCAAGATTCATTCCAGACTAGCCGCATCCACCCTGGCGACTGACGCCAGGCTTCGAAATTCGCAAGGAATTTGTAACTAAAGGACACTGCAATGAGAAAGCTACCGATCCTGAGTCTTCCGATCACTGCTTCACTGGCTGCAACGCTTCTGCTCGGCGCTTCTCTCGGCTGCCATCGCGATCCTAACGTCGTGAAGCAGAAGTATCTCGAGAGCGGCAAGCGTTACGCGAACGATGGGAAGTACAAGGAAGCGACGATTCAGTTCGCCAATGCCCTCAAGATCGATCACAACTTCGCCGAAGCCCATTACCAGCTTGCCAAAACCTTCCTCAAGACCGGGTCTGGCGCGCAGGCATATGTCGAACTGAGCCGCACTGTGGACCTTCAGCCAAGCAACGTCCAGGCCCGCATTGATCTCGGAAATGTCCTGCTTAGCGGACGACAGCCGGCGCGGGCCAAGGAGCAGGCCGACGCGGTTCTGGCGCTCCAGCCCAACAACGCTGACGCCTATGCTCTCCTCGCTGGAGTCGCTACGGCCGGGGGCGATCGCGCCACCGCAATCGAGCAGATTCAGAAGGCCATCTCGCTCGACCCGGGCAAGAGCTCGTTCCATGCCTCGCTCGGGCTCCTGCAAAGCTCCGATCCTTCTACAGAGGCCTCCGCTCTGGACCAGCTCAAAAAGGCTGTCGATCTCGATCCGAAGAGCGCAGGACCTCACATGGTGCTCGCCGGTCTCCTTCTGAAGAAGGGCGACACCGCCGGCGCGGCCGAACAGGCAAGGGCCGCGGTTGCAGCCGATCCCAAAAACCTGATGGCGCGTTCTACCCTCGCCGACCTCTACACACGCGCAGGAGACACCGCAAAGGCGGAGGAGGCTCTTCATCAGACGGCCGAAGATCTCGGCGATACAAAGAGCGGCGCGCAGCTCCTCCAGAGCTACTACCTCGCAACCCATCAGGTCGATCACGGAGTCGACGTCTACTCCAAGCTCGTCGCAGAGCACCCCAAGAGCACGGCTCTTAAGGTGAACTACGCAAAGCTCCTCATCGCCCAGAAGAATATCTCCAAAGCAAAGAACACGGTTGCCGAGCTCGTCAAGGCAGACCCCGGTGACGCCGACGTCGCCTTTCTCAACGGCATCCTCCTGCTCAACGACGGCAAGACCAACGAAGCCTTCAACGTCATCCAGAAGGCATCGAAGAACAACCCCGAGAATCTCCAGCTCAGGCTGCTGCTTGGCAGCACTGCCGTGGCCAAAGGTGACATTGCAACCGCCGAACAGAGCTACCGTGACGCCACCCGCCTGAACCCCCGGAGCCTCGAAGCCCAGAACGGCCTCGCTCAGGTCGCTCTCAATCGACAGGACTTTACACTCCTCACCCAGGTTGCCGAAGCCACCCTCGCCGTTGCTCCTCAGTCCTCCATGCCCTACGTATGGCGGGGACTCTCCGAGGCCAGCCAGAAGCAGAACGACAAGGCCGGAGCCGACTTCCAGGAGGCGATCAAGATGGACCCGAAGAACTCGATCGCCTACTACGAGCTAGCTCAGATCCGCCTCGCCGAGAAGAAGGTCCCCGAGGCCCGAACCCTGCTGCAGCAGTCACTCGATATCAATCCGGAATCCTCCCGTTCCCTGCGCCTGCTCGTCGTGCTTGATCTCTATGACAAGCAACCCGCAAAGGCAATCAGCAGAACGCAGGCCCAGATCGCCAAGGCTCCCAACAACAGCGATTACTACGACGAACTCTCCGACCTCCAGCGAATCACCGGAGACGGAAAGGGCGCGCTCGCCAGCGCCGAAACAGCGATGAAACTCAACCCCTCCGACGATGCAGCCGTCGTGGCCTACACCCGCGCACAGCTGACACTAGGCAATACCGGCGTCGCCGTCGATTCCTGGCAGAACTGGATCAAGACACACCCCAACGATGCGCGAGCCTACGCCATCCTCGGCTTTCTGGAAGAGGCGCAGGGCAACCGCGACAAAGCCGTCGCCGCCTACAAGAAGTCTCTCGAGATCCAGCCAGAGCAGGGAGTCGCTGCCAACAACCTCGCCTACCTGATGCTCGACAACGGCGAGAACGTCGACGTAGCCCTCACACTCGCTCAGACCGCGCGCCGCATCATGCCGAACTCACCCAGCACGGCGGACACTCTGGCCTGGGCTTACTACCACAAGGGGACCTACTCCTCGGCGCGCGACCTGCTCGAAGACGCAATCAAGACTGAACCCAACAACGCCGCGATGCACTACCACCTGGGAATGGTGTACAGCAAACTCTCCGACAAAGCCGACGCAACGCTTCACCTGAAGAAGGCAGCGGAACTCGCCCCCAACAGCCAAACCGCAAAGGACGCCCAAAAGGAACTCGGCTCACTCAGCTAATCCGTGAGTCACGGCTCGACTTCCGCCGCTCCGGTCGCCATGACCTTGTCGTTCCGGCCGGAGCGAAGCGGAGGCGTCGCACTCACATCTTCTTCCTGATCGCCTCGCTCCACGTCTCTCGCGCACCCGGCTCCATCGTCTGAGCCACCCTGAGCGCTCTGGCATAAGCCGCGTGTGCCTCCGGTCCGCGCCGGGCCGCTGCGAGCGCATCGCCCAGCGCCATTTGTGTCTGCAACGCATCGGGAGCAATTGCAACCGCCTGCTGTGCCTCAGCCAGAGCCTCGTCTTTCTTCTGCTGCTTCAGCAACTCAGCCGAGCGCAGCACATGACTCATCGCGGAAGCCAGCGGAACATGAAACCCACCCTCAAAGACAAGCACGCCATCCTGGATCATCGCCGACGGCTTCAATCCCTGAAACTCGCGATACGGATTCATGACATTCGACCCCGCCTCGAACCACGTCAGATCGCCTGCACTGAGAAACACAGGCCCCTGGATTACCGGCGGCACCGGATACTGCATCTTCGACCAGATCGCGTCCGGCGTAGGCAGCGGCCTGCACGGAATCCCATAGTCCCGCGGCCGCAAAAACGGATCGGCAAAATAAGCGAACCAGCACTCCTTGATTCCCTTTTCATCTGTGTACTTCTTCACGGCAAGCAACTGCTGCGCCCAGTCCGTATTCGAGTCCGTCAGCACTTTGTGAGTCTGCGAAGGCCCTCCCCACAACTCGTTCGAGTAGGCCATGTAGTTCGGATAAGCCCGCGCCGTCGAGACGACATGCGCCATCAGCAGCACACCCACAACCGCGGCCCATCCTCTGCTCCATCCGTGTGTCTCTGCTCCGCTGCCACGCTCAATCCACGCCCAGCAGCCTCCCGCAGCAAAGACGCACAGAAACGCGTAAACCGGCAAAATATGCCGCGCGCCGATGTTCAGGCTCGAGCCCATCGCCACCCACAGATACACACCCGCAGGAACCAGCACGAACAGAATCTCGCGCCAGCGGCGTAGCTTTCCCGCAGCTAGGGCCGCAAACGCCAGCAGCGCCAGCGCTAGGAACCCAAGCGTTGATTTGATCACCAGCACAGCCGGAAAGTAGAACCACACTCCGTGGTCATACACTCTGCCGAAGATAAAGCTTGGCATGCCGTTCGCCATCGCCCGCACATCAGCCAACCCGTACAGATACGACTCCGGCAGAATATGTAACTTGGAAAGAAACAATATCCCCTTCGCTTCCACAGCCTTCAGCGGATGGACATACTCTGCCAGCGAAGGATCGAGCCGCAGCGCACCCGGCCGCGCGTCGTAGCGGAAGCCGTAGAAACCCCACAACACCACAACCGCGATCCCGGCCATCGCGGCAAGCGCACGGCACAACCGCACAGCGCGTCTCGCCCGAGTCTCATCCACAGCGACTCCACTCTCCGGAAACCGGAAAGCCACCTCCGCCGCTGCCAGCAGCCCCACCATCGGCAGCAACAACACGGCCGAGTGCTTCGTCGCCAGCGCCAATCCTGCGGCCAGCCCCGCAACCACCATCCGCCCGACAGACGGCGATTTGCAGTACCGATAGAACGCATACACCGTCGCCAGAAAGAAGCACGACACGCCGACGTCGGTCGTCACCAGCGCACAATGGGCCAGCACATTCGGCTCAAACACCAGCAGCGTCAACGCGAGAAAACCCGCTCCAGCGCCGAACATCTCCTGCGCCGCAAGAAAGACCAGCAATCCTAACAGCATCGCGACGATTCCCGTCGCCATCCGCGCGCGAAACGTCAGCGTCTCCGCACTATACGCAGGCCCGCTGCCAAAGAGCATGTCGCGCCCATCCAGATACGCCTCATCCTTGAAGAAGCGATGCTGGTCGGCAGGCACATGTAGTGGAAGCCCCAGCAGAGGCACGGTCGCCAGCATCTTCATCAGCGGAGGATGCTCCGGATTCAGCCCATAGTCATGCGTCTTCCACGACATGTACCCGGCAAAGATGTGGTCGCCCTCATCCCACGTCAGCGACTCCTGCTTCACCACAGTGACAAACTGCAGCGCAAACACCAGCAGCAGAAGCGCCACCCCACCCACTACAAAACCACGACGCGACCACAATCTCATACGCGCCATAATAAAACGATTTAGGCCATCTCCGTCCAGTGTCGCGGCGCATGTTTGATTAGCCCCGATCAACGAAACAAGGCCGGTCCCGCTACGCGTTCAATCAATAAAAATAAAACGGCGGAGAGCATAGGCTCTCCGCCGCTCCTCTAAGACAGAGGAAAGGGTTAGAAGTTCAGCTTCAGAGCAAACTGCCCGAAGCGACGTTCGTCGTTCGCGCCATTGTTTGCCCCGATACCGCCCTTGGAAGCAAGAATCGCGTTGCCGCCGTTGGCAACGTCAAACTGGCTCTCCTGGAGGTACAGGTTGTGATGGTTGAGAATGTTGAAGCCCTCGGCGCGGAACTCCATGTTGAACCGCTCCGTAAGCTGGAAGGCCTTGCTGACCGACGCATCGAACTTCCACGCGCCAGGCCCGCGGAAGGCGTTGCGTGCAGTCATCGTCGCCGGGTACGGACCCCAGTCGGAGTATCCAAGAAGAGCCGGATTTCCCCAGGAGTTCGCGTCCGGCAGGTTTCCAAGCACGTAGGTGTTGCCGCCAAGATTGCCCGCAGTCCCACTCAGTGGGTTCTTGAACGTCCTTTGCGAAACCACACCCTTGGGAGTGTAACGGACATAGTTATAGCCGGAGTCGTTGTTGGTGCTGTCGTAGTAGGTGAACGGTGTGCCTGTGCGCACCGTATAGATCCCCGTCACCTGCCAGCCGCCGAACGCCTCATTCCTCAAGCTGCGCTTGCTGCCCCCAAAGTACGGAGTACGGTACATAGGTGCGAGGACGAGGCGGTTCCGGACATCGAGGTCGCTGTTGCCGCGATCGAGCGCCGGGTTGAAGGGGTTCGTGTAGCCAAGGTTGAATGCGTTGCTGTTGGCTGATGTCTCAGAGAAAGTCGAGCTCAGGTCGTCCAGCGTGTGCGAGTAGGTGTAGTTCGCCACAACGCTGAGGCCTGTGTGGTGCAGGTTCGTGCTCTGGAACTGAACGTTCATGCCCTGGTAGTACGAGTCGCCGTTCGATCCACGATTGTTGATGTTGGAGTACTGCGGGTTCAGCCGCGTGAGCTTCTGATACACGGACCCTGTCGAAGGATCGATGCGTCCCTTCGGATCGGTGACCGGATCGCCAAGCATCGCGTTGCCGCTGCCCAGCCCGTTGTAGTTCTTGATGTCGTACAGGTGAAGGCCACGCGAGCCGGTGTACTGGAGAGACACGACCGTGTTAGGAGCAAGCTGCTGTTCGATCGCTGCGCTCCAGAACTGCGTCTGCGCGGTGCGGATGTTCTGGTCGACGTTCCGGAGGCTGGTTGGAGGCAGAGGAACGTTCCCCGAAGCGCCCCCAAGCGGACCCGCGTTGTTGCTCGTCACGGTCGTGTTGTTCACAACCACAACCGCATAGTTCGGGGGGTTCTGGATGATGTTGAAGGTGACGTTGCCAAAGTTACGCTCGTAACTGATGCCGTAGCCGGCGCGGAACGAAGTCTTTCCGTTGCCGAAGACATCGTAAGCGAAGCCCACGCGAGGAGAGACCGTGCCATACTGCGGCTTCCACAGGCCGCCGCCGATTGGGCTCTTCGGGCTGGTGTAAACCTGACCCGAACGGATCTGCGCTGCAAGGCTCGAACCCTGACCAAAGAAGAAGTTTGAGTCCAGACTGCGGTTGTTGTTGTGCTGCACGCCGAAGTACTCGTACCGCACACCGTAGTTGACCGAGAGCTTCGGAGTCGCTTTCCAGGTGTCCTGTGCGTAAGCTGCCCAGTCGTGGAAGCGGTCGCTGCGGGCGAAGCTTGGGGCTGACGCCGGCAGATTGATGGAGCAACCCGGAGTCTGCGTCAGGGCGCCCGAGTACGGGTCCTTCACGCAGGGCAGTGCGCCGTTCGGATTGACTGCCGCCTGGAACTGATACAGGTTTCCGTTCTGCAGCGCCTGAAGTCCCTGGGGCAGATTCTTTCCAAGCGTCTCGCTGGCCTGTGCGTAAGCGCCGTACGCGTTGTTGTCCTGGATGTAAAGGATCTGCGCACCATACTGCGTGGCGTGCTTCCCTTTCACAAACGAGAGATCCTCGTTGATCTGGACCGTGTTCTGCGGACCGCCGTACGGAAGGCCGCCGTTTCCAGGATTCGTGTCATAGAAACCGGGAAGCGTAATGTTGGTGCTCGTTCCCGGGATCTGTGCGTTCGACGACACGATGAGCGTCGGCACATTCTGCAGAGCAGTGTTGTAGGAGTTGGAGGTGTTGAAACGGCTGAAGCTCGCCTTCGTAATGCTCGAGAGGGACGGACTGAACTCGTGCGCCACATTCAGAAGATAGGCCGAGTTCTTCAAGCTCTCTCCGACGTTGTACTGAGCGTAGGGAGAATTGAACACGGAACCCGACTGATCGATCTCGTTGTAGTCAACCCAGCGGAAGAACATCTGCGTCTTGTTGCTGAAGTTGTAGTCCACACGGCCCACCAGGTTGTAGGTGTTCTGCGGAACACCACCACCCGCGTCCGCAGGAGCGTTGTAGCCGACGATACCGAACGCCGGCGTCGATGCCGGTACTCCGCTGATGCCTGCTGCGCCTGCCGAGACCGTGCTGATGTACTTGGAAGGAGCATTCGTGCCGTACTTGCTGAAATAATCCTGGACATTCGGTGCGCTGAGCGCCAGGAACTGCGGCGTCGGAATTGCACCCTTCAGGCTCGCAGAGCTGCGAACGCGGGTCCATTCTCCGCTTCCGAAGAAGAAGAGCTTGTCCTTCAGGACCGGGCCGCCCACCGCGAAACCAAACTGGTTGCGTGTGTACGTTCCCTTGGGGAGGCCAGTCTGCGCATTCGTGACCGTATTGGCCGTGTAAGCCGAGAGCCGGTTGAACTCCCATACCGTGCCATGGAATGCGTTGGTGCCTGTTCTCGTCGTGACGTTGACGACTCCGCCAGAGGCGCGGCCGTACTCAGGACCGAAGTTGCTGGTGACCACCCGGTATTCCTGCACAGCGTCGACAGGAACCTGAATTCCAACCGAATCGCCAAAGACGCTCATATTCTCCGCTCCATCCAGAAGAATCTCGGTTCCGCTGGAGCGCTGGCCGTTCAGGCTGAACCCGACGCCGCGATTGGTGGAATTCTGGGACCCACCGCCTCTTCCATTGCTGTCCGGCGAGGAACTATCTCCACTGGAGACGTTTCCGGAAAGTGCAACGAAGTCGTACGGATTGCGGGTAAGGCTGGGAAGCTGTGAGATCTGGTCATGGCTGACGACCTGCGAAAGCTCCTGGGTCGTCGTATTCACCTGAGCGATACCATCGGCAGCAACCTCCACAGTGGTCGTCGCCTCACCCACCGTCAGCCTCACGTCAACGGTCAGCTTTCCGCCTACCGTGACCTCGACCTTGGATACAAACCGGTTGAACCCGGCCCCTGTCGCGGACAACTCATACAATGCTGGGGAAAGACCGGTGATGACATAGTCTCCAGCCGCGTTCGTCGTCACGCTGCGAGTAGCATTCGTGCCAAGGTTCTTGACCACGACCTGGGCGCCGGGAATCATAGCGCCAAGGGGGTCGGTTACCGCTCCGGCGATCTGGCCAGTCTCCTGCGCTCGTGCCACAGGAACCAAACCCAAAATGATCGTCAGAACCACACTCAAGAGAAGCGATGCTTTTTTTTCAAAGAGCCCGCCGAACATTGTTCGGTTGATACGTAACAAGGGGAGTTCTCCAGTCCTGGGTTATTACAAAAAAATCACTCCGCTGAAAGATTTCAACGAAAAGTTACAAGATGGTAACGATCAAGCAACTCAGTGGCCAAACAGGCCCATTGGTGACAAAGGGCTTATTTCCAGGGATGAATGGCAATTCATATTATTTTTATAGAACAATCCCGAATTTCATAACTACGACGCATCTCTGGCTAGAGCGTCAGTTACCGGAGCAGACTCAAAGCTAAAGCCGCACTCCTCACCCTCTCGGTTCTCGGCTTCTACGCGACCGCCATCACTTTCCACCGCGCTCACGGACCTTGTTGGCCTGCCAAACGCAAAAAGAATGGGGAGGTCATAACGACCTCCCCATGAGTTCTGGGACACTGCTGTTTTTCTTCTCAGAAGGTGAACTTCACCGCCAGACGAAGCGTGCGTGGCAGCTGATACGACAGCGGCTTGCCATACAAGCTGTTGATCGTAATTGGCTTGCCGTGCTGGTTGTTTTGGCCGTTTAGGCCGTTCAAGGCATCGCTCACACTGTACGGATGCTCCGCAGCCGCGTAGAACGCCGTGCCTTTGGTGAGGTTCAGTCCACCAGGCTTACCGTACTGCGTGCCTCCGCCGTAGGTCGAATCAACCTGCTCGTTCAGCGCGGTGACCGAGTGCTCGTTCAAGAGGTTGGCAAACGTCGCCGTGAACGACAGCGCCTTCGCCTCGCTGATCTTGTAGGCCTGCTGGAAGTTGAAGTCCGTCTGGTTGTACCAGGGCATCCGGAACGTAGTCGGATTTCCAACCGTGACAACTCCAGTGCTCGCGTCCTGGGTGATGTTCGCCCACTTGCCACGGTTGAAGACCTGCACCGGGAACGCGTTATAAGGCAGACCGATGTCCATGTAGGTCGTGTTCGGCGAACCCTCGTAGAGCGTCTGGAAGATACCGAGGTCTGTCGTGAACTTCCTCAGGAAGCCAAGCTCGTAATAAGCGTAGCCCTTGAACGTGTTCGGACGGTCCGTCGGCAGCAGGCCGCTGGACGAGCCTCCCATCGAGTTGTACTGGAAGTACGGCTCGTCGAAGGCGCGGCTGTTGTTCGGAGAGTTACGGCCACCAACTCCGCCATCCGAGATATCCGAGCTCGTCAGGCCGGTGTAGTTGCCACGGAGGTGGCTGTACGTATACGAGACAAGGCCGTACCAGTGGTCGCTCATCGCCTTGGTGACGCGGAGCTCCATGCCGTCATAGCTGCGAGCAGCCGGAACCAGCTGGTTGGGAGGCGTCTGCCCGTTCGAGGAGGCGCAGCCCGAGGGGTCCGAGCCATACAGGAAGTTGCAGAATCCCGTATAGTTCGAGGCAACGTCCTGACCGGGGTTCACCACAACGAAGGTCTCGCCCACAATCGGGTTATAGATCGCGGCGTCTTCAATCACGTGATCGAGACGGCGCCGGTCATAGCGGGCCTCGAACGCAATGTTCCGCGAAACCTGATAGTCCACGCCGAAGACCGACTCATGCTGACGGTAGGGCTTCAGGTTGGGAGCAACACCTTCCTGCAAGGCGCTGCAGGTCGAGCAGGTCGTCGGAAACGCGCGATTGTTCAGGTTTTCGATAAACGTCAGACCGGCAGGCGTCTTGCCGCCACCGAAGTTCGCCTCGTTCGTGGCGTCCGCACCACTGCAATAACGATGGTTGCTGTCGAACGCAAGGTTGATCGAGCCCAGATCGGAGGTATTCAGGGCATAAGCGCAATTCTGCCAGTACTGGCCACCGAACGAGCTGATCGCGAGGTTGAGCTTCATCTGGTCATAGAACACGCCATAGTCGCCGAAGACCTTCATCTTGCCGTTCCGGAAGACGTCCCAGGCTGCGCCAAGACGGGGAGCGATCTTGTCCGTCCAACTGAAGTTGATCGGCTTCGCCGGAGCTCCGGCGCCAACAGCCTCACCCGGCAGGTACTCCTTGTCGAACCGGATGCCGAGATCAAGCGTCAGGCCGTGACCAACAGTCCAGGAGTCCTGGGCGAACAAGCCATGGTTGTAGCTGACCGCGTGGCCGCCCGTACCGAAGTCGTATGCAATGATGTAACCGTACTGGCCACCGCAGTTGCCGTTGTACTTCGCTTCGAGCGTGACGCAGACCGCATCTCCTTGGGGACTTCCGGCGGAGTAGGACTGGTTTCCAGCGAACACCTGGAAGTAAGGCACGTTGTTGGTCTGGCTGATGATGTTCGAGAGTCGGTTCAACTGATAGCCGAACTTGAAGTTATGCGTCCCAGCCCATCCGCTCTTGAAGAAAGCCACGTCCTGGTCGAACTGGACTCCCTTGCTCGCGTTGTAGCCCGTGTAGTTCGGATTCAACGCGATGTTCTGTGCATTGAGACCCTGCTGCAAGGATGCCGGCAACGGCTTGCCGTAGGCGTCGGTCGCGCCGTCGCTCGACAAACCGCTTGTCTGATAGATGTAGGCAACACCCGTCCGCGGATATCCGAAGTCGTGGTAGTTCTCAAAGTAGTAGCCGAAGCGCGACGTCGACACAATGTTATGCGTCAGCGTGATGTCCGCGCCGGTGTTCACCGTCAGATTAGGAGCGACAAAGCCCAGCGAGTGAGCATAGACCGAAGGATCGTTGCCCGCCGAGGTATTCACGATGCCGTTTGAGGAGTCGCGAAGAGGAAGGTTCTCGCCATTCTGGCGCTGCAGCTGATAGAGCCACGAACCGAAGACGCGAATCCGCTCCGAAACCTTGGCGTCAATGCGAGCCGTCGTATAGTAGGTGTTCGTGTTCTGGCTGAAGGGAAGGATTCCAAGACCCTGCGAACTGTAATCAACCTTGCGCGCCACCCTGTTCAACTCGGGGTTGAAGCCGGCGAAGAAGAACAGGCGATCCCGCATGCGCGAGGAGAACGGAAGCAGCGGCCCACCGACGGTAAAGCCAGGGAAGACGTCGCTGAACTTGTCCTGCTTGTTCTTGTAGCTCACAAAGTTCGGGTCAAGCTTACCCCAGCTGGTCGGGGTCTGCGAGGCCGAAGGATCTAACTCTGACGTCGGGCTCGGACCCGCGTCCATCGCCTGGGTCTCAAACTGCGTAAACACGGACCCGTGATAGTGCGTCTCGCCCTTCTTCATGATGACGTTGACGACGCCGCCGAGCGAACCGCCGTGCTCAGCCTCAACGCCCGAACTCTTGATCTGGACTTCCTGAATGAAGTCGAAGGGAACGTTGGTGTGAGAGTAGCCGCCGATAAGGTTGGCCGTCTCCTGGCCTTCCACAAGGTACGAGTTCTCCGAGTCGGAACCGCCCGCCACCGAGTAGCCAAATGAGTTTCCGTTGCTGCCGTTGCCAGGAGAGACGCTGCCGCTCCCGTTCGTCGTCGTGTTGCCCATCAGCGGCTCATTGCGCGCCGCCGGAGCAAACTGAATCACCGACTGGTACGAACGCCCGTGCGGAACCTCCTGCACAACGTCCTGCGTGATGTTCGTCAGGGTCGTCGTCGTTGTAACGTCGATCGCGGGAGAGTCAGTGTTCACCTCGACCACCGTCTTCTCCGCGCCGACCGTCAGCGTCAGATCGACCGAGGGGAGGTGGCCCACCTCCAGAATCAGTCCCTCACGCTTAAGCGTCGTGAAGCCCGCAGAGGAGACCGTAATGGTGTACGGTCCGGGCGGAAGGTTTGAGAAATGGTAGTAGCCCTTGTTGTCGCTCGTCGTCGCCTTGCCGCCCACTAGCGATGGGCTGGCTACTGAAATCTCGGCATTGGGAACGACTGCGCCTGTGGCATCCTTCACGGTGCCTTGCAGACCCGCGGTTGTTTCCTGACCAAACAGGAATGTGGATGCGAATAAAATGCAGACACTAAGGATATAGAGCGGAAGCTTCCAGGACCTCAGATTCATGAAGAGCCTAAAGGCAATTCAGCCTCCAAAATCATCTAATACCGGATACTAACCATAAAGCACCTATTTACATAAACTTATACATATAAAACAGGCATGGGCTCAGGAATTAATCTACAAACAAACACAGAGCAACCAAGCTGTAACTTGTGACCAGCAGTCATATGCAAGGGACGAACCGCCCAAAACCAGGGACGAACTGAAAATTTCCTTTAGACCCAAACTCTCGCGGCTAGTTGCGCCACAAAGGTCGTAGGAGCAAAATACTTTCGAATTACCTCACTAAAGACTCCCGCGAAGCACCCTCCAGCCCAATGAACGTCAATTCATATCGTTTTTTCAGCAATCTACAGAAAACAGAATACTTACCGGAATCTCCCTCCCCAGTACACACGAGGATTCCCTCGCCGAGCTGAACGCCCCCACCGCAAAGACCCTCTATAATAGATAGACGTACATGGCAGACGATCAGAATCCGCAACTCCCGCTAGGCCCCAACTCAGACAACCCAAACGGCTCGGACGGCTCCAACGTCCAGGGTCCGGGCGCGGCCTTGCTCCTCCCCGTCAATATTGAAGACGAGATGCGCCGGTCGTATCTCGACTACTCCATGTCCGTCATTATCGGACGTGCGCTCCCTGACGTCCGCGACGGCCTCAAGCCAGTGCATCGCCGCATCCTTTACGGCATGCAGGAGATGGGCCTCCAGTTCAATAAGAAGTACACCAAGTCCGCCAAGGTCGTCGGCCACGTCATGGGTAACTACCACCCCCACGGCGACTCCGCCATCTACGACACCATGGTCCGCCTGGCCCAGCCATTTTCCCTCCGCTACACCCTCGTAGACGGCCAGGGCAACTTCGGCTCCATCGACGGCGACCCACCCGCCGCCATGCGGTACACCGAGTCGCGCCTCACCCGCATCGCCGGTGAGATGCTCGCCGACATCGACTCCGACACCGTCGACTTCGCCCCAAACTACGACGAGTCCGCGCAGGAGCCCACGGTCCTCCCCGCGCGCATCCCCAACCTCATTGTGAATGGCTCGGGCGGTATCGCCGTCGGCATGGCGACCAACATCCCGCCGCACAATCTCACCGAAGTCATCAACGCCTCCATCGCGCTCATCCAGAAAGAAAAGTCTGACCACCGCGCCGACATTGCGCTCGTCCTCGAGCACGTCAAAGGCCCCGACTTCCCCACTGGCGGCTACCTCTACGGACGCGCCGGTATCGCCCAGACCTACAACACCGGCCGCGGACGCTTCATCATGCGCGCCAAGGCCGCCATCGAGAACGTCTCCGGCGGACGCCAGGCCATCATCGTCACTGAGATTCCCTACCAGGTCAACAAGTCCAAGCTCATCGAGCGCATCGCCGAACTCGTCAACGAGGGCATCATCACCGACATCGCCCGTGACGACTTCCGCGACGAGTCCGACCGCGCCGGAATGCGCATCCACATCGGCCTCAAGCGCGGCGCCGAAGCCCAGATCGTCCTCAACCAGCTCTACAAGCACACCCAGATGCAGGAGAGCTTCTCGATGATCTTCCTCGCCGTGCACAACGGCCAGCCCAAGGTCCTCCCGCTCGACCAGGCCATTCGCGCCTTCCTCGACCACCGCATCGAAGTCGTCCGCCGCCGCACCGCCTTCCTCCTCGGCAAGGCCCGCGACCGCGAGCACATCCTGCTCGGCTACCAGATCGCGCTCGACCACCTCGACAACGTCATCAAGATCATCCGCCAGTCGGCATCGCGCATCGAAGCCCGCGAGAACCTCTTCAGCTACTTCTCCAACAAGCGCATCAACCTCCGCGGCACCGAGCTCGCCGGAGTCTCCCTCGACCCCGCGAAGTACAACGTCGACATGACGTACTCGCAGACCGGCACGCTCATCCTCAGCTACCGCCAGGTCGACGCTATCCTTGAGCTGCAGCTCTACCGCCTCACCCAGCTCTCCATCGACGAGCTGCTCAAGGAGCTCAAGGAAGTCCGCGACAACATCGCCGAGTTCGAGTCCATCCTCGCCTCCGAGAAGAAGCTCCGCAAAGTCATCGTCAAGGAGCTCGAAGAGGTCCGCGACAAGTACGGCGACGAACGCCGCACCCAGATCCTCGACGAGACCACCGAGATCCAGCTCGAAGACCTCATCGCCGACGAGCAGGTCGCCGTCACCGTCTCCCACACCGGCTACCTCAAGCGCACACCTATCTCCACCTACCGCCAGCAGCGCCGCGGAGGCACCGGACGCCTCGGCATGAAGACCCGCGAAGAGGACTTCGTCGCCCAGCTCATCGTCGACTCCACACACGCCTACCTGCTCTGCTTCACCAACACCGGCCGCGTCTACTGGCTCAAGGTCTACGAGATCCCCGACGTCGGAGCCGCAGGCAAGGGCAAGGCCATGGCCTCGCTCGTCGCCCTCCAGCCCGGCGAAAAGGTCGTCACCATCCTCGGCATCCGCGACCTTACCGAAGTGGGCAAGTTCATCTTCTTCGCCACCCGCAACGGCACCGTCAAGAAGACCCCGCTGCCCGACTTCTCCAACGTCATGGCCCGCGGAATCATCGCCATCGGGATCGACAAGGACGACGAGCTCATCGGAGTTCGTGTAACCGGCGGCGACGACATCGTTCTCCTCGCTACCCACGAGGGCATGGCCGTGCGCTTCTCCGAGGCCTACGACGCCGAAAAGAGCGGAGGCCTCCGTCCCATGGGCCGCAACGCCGCCGGAAACAAAGGCATCACCCTCAAGAAGGACGACTACGTCATCGGAACCGCCGTCACCCCATCCCCCGAGTACCGTGACAAGCGACGCGACGAATTGGCCGCCGAGAAGAAGCTCACCGCCGAACTCGTCAAGGTCCGCGCCGCCATCGCCGCCGCCTCCGAAGCTCTGCAGGAGGCTCGCGAGGCCTCCGACAGCGACAAGGAAAGCGAGCAGGTGAAGGCCGCACGCCGCAAATACGACGAAGCCTACGAGAACCGCGACAAGCTCGACGAAAAGCTCGGCCTCAGCCCCTGCCTCATCCTCTCCGTCTCCGAAAACGGCTACGGCAAGCGAACCAACGTCGAAGAATATCGCCTTACCAACCGCGGAGGCTCCGGCGTCATCAACATGAAGACCACCCCGAAGATCGGCAAGGTCTCCAGCATCAACCTCGTCGACGAGACCAGCGAGCTCATGGTCATCAGCCAGTTCGGCAAGATCATCCGCATCGACACCAAGTCCATCCGAGCCGCCGGCCGCTCCACTTCAGGAGTAAAACTCCTAGACCTCGACGCCGACGACAAGGTAGCCGCCGCCGTAGTCATCCCACCCGACGAATCCAAATCGGAACCGGAGACGGGTACGCTGCTACAGTAAAAGCATGTCAAAAGAAAAACCGAGGTTCCAGATTCGTGTGTGGAGAAATCAGGAAAAATTCTTTATTTCTGCCGAAAATCCACTTAAATCACCTGTCTCTGTTCACATCCTTCTTGCCGCCTCTGCCCGCTTGTTCACAAATTTGAATCGCATTCCGGCTGTTCTTTCAATCCCACCGGGATGGAAGACCATCGCTCAGTTGGACATCAATTTACTCGGAGATGACCCCAGCATGGTGGAAGCATGGAACTCCAATATAACGGTGACGGTATCTGAAGCGACAGGAACGCAGGTCGACCCAAACAGGATGACAATCGTAGCGAAAGATGTGGAGACCGCCTCTTATTAATTAGAGGCTTCTACAGATTATCTTGCTCGAAAGAGAATAGCCTCGGCCGGATTTTTCAGAGCAGACAAAATATTCTCAGCGATCTTTTCGATTAACTTGTTGCCCCAAAACGGATCAGTCATATCGTAATAAATCACCCTAACGTGACGAATATCGAATGGAACATCCTCCTCGTTGGAGGACACAAGGACAACCGGTTTTTCTAATGCATGAGCAATCCCGAGTTCATACAATACATTCGGATTTCTGCCTGTTAACTCGGCCACAAGTATTCTTGCCGTATGAATACCGTTCCAAATCTGATCTATTATTTTTCCCGTCCCATATATTTCAGCGTCCGCCCGTATCGCTCTAAGTTGGGCTTTTTCTATAGCTGGCTTATATATGCTTGCATAATAGCCGCCGAGTGGATCGGCAAAGGGCATCATGACGAAGCACGTATCAGAAGCACTGATACTTAGACCCTTCGAAAGCTTTTTTATCTCCTCTGTGACGACTGAAGATGACGTTGAAGGTGATTCGGTTATATCGAGAACCCTTTGCTTACCTCCAGCAACATCTTCGAGCAACTCCGCTTCCTTCAGAGATTTCACGAATACTTCTATGAAATCGATCGCTCTTTCTTTTGGCACCGAAAAAGAATCAATTGCCGTATTTAGCAGGAACTGTTCTTCCGGAAGGTTTTCACCTCTGTAACGTTTGTAAAAGTCGGAAATGACAGGAGCATTCAAGATAGCTTGGCGCAGTCCGTCTATTCGGTCATTTGCCGCTTGTGGACGAAGAATCCGTCTCGCTAATTCGGTGGGCCTAACCTTACCTGGGGATGGCCTTTCAAGCAGACCGTATTTGAGCGCAGAGCTTATCTCAACCGCAATTTCGCCACTCCAGCCCAACTTCGCAAATTTTGCTGCGTCGCGATCCACACATTCACCGCCGGCGTTCTGGTCAAGAATTCCAGCTGGAATTCTCAGGCAGTTAAGGATCGTATGCTTCGGAAAGGCGAGTGCTCCGCGCTTGAGCCCCGCTCCATTGTCAGAATCCCTTTTCTTAGAGGGCTTAGAAGTACGCTTTCTCGCCACTACCCTTTTTTCGCGCTTTTGGAGAGTTCGAGGCTTAGCTTTGGATTTCGGGTTATCTAACTCAGAAACAGCTTCCGTCTCATTAGATTGTTCTTCAACCATGGGCAGTCCCTTCGTCCGTAAATATTCACAGCCGGGTGCCCCATCTTCGCACCGAAAGCGCTAAGATGAGGCAATTTTCGCGGCAACGAAAATCCGGATACTACGCTGACACTCGGCCATCGTGCTCGGATTAAACATTACTTCGCAATCATTTCTGCGCTGAGGTGAATGGAACCGCTGGCAACAACCATGTTCCGCGTCCAGTCTTGGTATCCTGTTTTCTTAACAACGATCTGGTGTTTGCCAGGTGTCAGATTGATCGTGGATGGTGTATTTCCGACAAAATTCCCGTCAACCTCGATGTCACAGTTTGCGGCATTTGCGTCGACGGTTACAGCAGACTGAGCCGCGGACGCCGTTTGTACCCCACCATATCCACCCTGACCGTACCCGCCCGCGCCATAGCCTCCAGAGGCCGGCTTCAGTTCGCTAGCGTGCGCACTCCAGTGTGTCTGGATCGCGGAACATGCATCCTCTACAGCACCACCAACCGAAAGAGTCGACTTGCTAAAGATTGAATCACCGGTCTTCTGAGCAAACACGGCAATCTTATCCTTGTGAGCGAACACGCTCTTGCCGCCTTCGTGGTCCAGCTCAACAACATAATTGCTCGCGTCGACGCGATTGTTAACCAGTACCTGTGGGCATTTCTGTCCGAAAGTCTTGATGATCTCAGCGGTCTGAGGACGTGCTCCACCGTAGGAGGAACCTCCGAAAGACCCATTTGAGCCGCCAGCGCTCCCGCCGGCCGACCAGGAGTTGCTATCGGTGATGAACACTCGCGGCTTATCGGCGTCGGATGGTGAAGCAGTTGGTTGTTGAGTGAAGGCAGAATTACTAAAGAAAAGTACTGCAGCAAGCACAAAAAGGCGGTTCATTTCTAGCTGACCCTTTCTCTATTGTTGGGGCCAGTTAAACCTAATTGCAAAAAAGAAATTGCACAACCACAAAATCCTTACATTCAATAGATTAGGCGAGCGGGTGGCCCACCCATCAAACCCAGCCAACAAATCGGGTGCCCCATTCATCGCGGCCTCATCGCGATGGGTGGGTTCCGCTCTGCCCTGAGCGCAGTCGAATGGGCGGGAGTGGAGGCGTAGCCGGAACGACTGAATCGCCTTTCTCTCCCCAGACCCACACTTCAAATCCGAGCGGATGCCGCGTGCCCCATCCTTCGCGCATTTTGCGAAGGGTGAGAATGTACAATCGCCACCATGCCAAAAGAAGAGATCCGTCTCGGCCAGTTAGTCGTCCGATTCCTGCTCGACGGTCCCGCCTCCAACAACTCGATCGCGATGTTTGAGCTCGACGTCCCCGCCGGAGCCAAGGTCCCAATCGCCCACAGCCACGACGCCTACGAAGAGACCCTCTACGGACTCGAAGGCGTCCTCACCATGACCGTCGACGGCCGCCCCACCGAGCTCGGCCCCGGAGACGTCCTCTGCATCCCCCGCGGAGTCGTCCACCGCTTCGACAACTTCCACTCCACCACTTCCAAAACACTCGCCGTCATCACTCCCGGCATCCTGTCCCCGGACTACTTCCGCGAGATCGCCGCCGTCGCCCGAGCGGCCGCAGCAGCCGGAACCCCACCCAATCCCGCAGCCATCGGCGAAGTCATGCGCCGCCACGGCCTCACCCCCGCAGTAAGCCAACCGCGCGCTTCAATGTGAAAAAAAATCCCCAAAAATTCCTGTCAAGCCCCCAAACCACCCAACCCCATCAAACCAAACGACTTCCCCGTGGCAGACCAGTTATCCAAATCCGCTATACTTAAATCAGTTGACCAGAAAAACCAAAAGCCCCGGCCAAGCCGGGGCTTTACCCATTAGGAATGAATACTTTGCCACACATCATCCTCAAAAACTCAACAAAACCAATACTTTGCATCAACTGGAAAAACGAAGTCCGGACCTAAAGCATTTCGATTGAAGACTTTGCACACATTAAGGTAGGAGGGGGGGGTATCTCCATCGCTCCTGAAACGACACGTCAAATTGCGCAAGCTCCTCACATCAGATACCTTCATCTCGCATCGAGAGGTGCCGGTATGACATCGCGCAGCGCCTTACATCTCTCATTCCAAGCCGGACTCTGTCTGCTCCTGACCGGGGCCCTCACCGCAACCCAGCTCGCGTGCAACCGCGGCAAAATCCCGCAAGGACTCCCTACCTTCGAGTTGAAAAGCGCCAGCTTCTCCGGCGACACCATCCCGAACCAATACTCTTCCTGCGGCGGCGAGGCAAACGACTCTCCCGTACTCACCTGGCAGTCGCCGCCCGCCCGCACCCAAAGCCTCGCCCTCATCGTCACCGACCCCGACGCCCCCATCGGAAACTTCACCCACTGGGTCCTCTACGACCTCCCCCCGGACACGCGCGAACTCCCCCAGGCAATCCTGAAAAAGGAACAACTCCCCAACGGCTCCCGTCAGGGCGTCAACGACTTCGGCGAGATCGGCTACGACGGACCATGCCCACCCGACCCCTCCGCCCACCGTTACGTCTTCGATCTCTACGCCCTCGACACCAAACTGAACCTCCCCGCAGGAGCATCGAAGAAGCAGGTCATAGCCGCAATGAACGGCCACATCCTCGCACGCGGCCAACTCACCGGCCGCTTCCAACGCTGATTCGGGGCAAGGACGGGCGGCCCACCATCCAATCGAACCCGGAAACCACCGAAGAACAGGAGGCCTCAAAATGAGCACCAAAGATCCAGCAGCACCTGGTTTGAAGGAGAGAGCCGTACAGGAGTTCAAGGACTATCTCATCATTTCCTTGTATCTGGCCTTTTTCTTCTGTGCCCTCGTGGCCTACACCAACCTGCTGATGAGTAAGTATGACGTCACCCCTCTGAACTACACCTTCGGGATCTTCAATGCTCTCGTCATCGGCAAAGTCATCTGCGTTGGAGAAATGGTGAACGTTGCCAAGCATGCCGAAGCCAGACCGGTGTATCAGTCTGTTCTCATCAAGGCAGTCATCTTTAGCCTGCTGGTCCTCGCCTTCCACTTCGTCGAGGAGTTCGTCAAACGCGTCATTCGCGGCGAGCCTTACGGAACTGTCTGGCACCATCTCAACCCCGACCAATTAATCGCCCGGTCGATCATCATATTCAGCACGTTCATCCCTCTCTTCGCCTTCATGGAACTTCGCCGCGTGATGGGCGAGGAGGAGTTCTACGCGCTGTTTGTCAAACGCGCGGACAATCCGGGCCTCTCCGCCAACTGACCCTTAGGTCGGATGACTCGGGTGTCCCACAGAAAACCCTGTCAAGCCCCCAAACCACTCAACCCGTTCCCCATCAACAACATACGAGTGGCAGAGTAGTTCCCTCAATCCTATACAATAGAAACATAGCCACAAAACCAGAACGCCCCGGCCAACACCGGGGCTTTTTCCTTTTGGAATGAAGACTTTGCGAGCGAACCGCAAACAAAAACCCAGGAGAATCAATACTTTGACGATCAGCCAAACCCGAAGTCCGAACCTAACCCAAATCGAATGAATATTTTGCACAAATTGCCGGGAGGGGGGTACCTATCGCGCTCCACCCCGAAGCGGCTGCAAGTCCTGGTCCATCATCCCGGCCAGATCACGCGCCAGGTCAGACCCCTTCGGCTCGGTGTACGTCCCAAGCTCGCCCTTCAGCTCGACGTCCTTCTTCGTGCTCCCAAGATCCTCCACGCACGGAGTCGACGTCATATACGACGCCGTGAAACCAATCGTTCGCTTCCCCAGCGTCTGCTCCTGGATCACCACATGCAACGCCCGGTCGGCGCTCGCCGCCGTCTCCACCAGGTCCACGCCTGCCAGCGAATGCACCGCCTGACGAATCTCCACTGCGCGCTGCCCGGTCGGATCGTCGCCCGCAACGGTCACCAGCACCCGCACCCTGCCCACCACCACCGTGCCTGCCGGCGAGCACGTCAACACACCTTTTTTCGAGACCTGCGCCGCACTCACCAGCGCATCCAGTTGGGCCTTCGTCAGCCGGTTCAGCCCGACAGCGTTGAAGTCGCTCGCCGCAACTCCCAGCGCCTGCTGCACCGCTGGAGTCCACACCGCCACGTTCTTCGTCGTCGTCGTCGTCGAACTCCGCGGCTTATGACTCGCCGTCTGTCCCGAAGCCGAAACCCCGGCAAGAACCGCACCCGCCACGAAAATCCTAAAGAGACCAAACCCCGTCATCAGCCTTCCCTTCCCGAACCTCAACGATAGACCACATCCCACATCCTTTCGATGCAGAATTCAGCCATCCCGTCGGCATCCAACAGATATGAGAGAAGGGAGCCCTCCAATGAAGCCCCTGCGACTCAGCTCTCTCGCCCTCGCGGCAACGTTGCTTCTCACCGGCTGCACGCCCCCGCCCAGGCCGGTACCCACACCGCCTCCCCGTCCCACTCCAACTCCAACCCCGAGGGCTGACACCCGCCTCTTCTCCGGCGATTCAGGGTTTGGCGGCATCCTGCGGAATGATCGCTCCGGCTCGAACCCAGCGCTCGACCGTAGCAATGTCAGCATCCGATAACTTCGACCTCGGCGGCATCGGCATCGGGTCGTCCTGTGGCCCCTCATGCCGGATCAGCCGCACCAGCAGGCTCTTCGCCGGATCGCCCGGCACGATCACAGCGCCGTCATGGCCGCCTTTGAGGATTCCGGCCCTCGTTGCGAGGCTCAAGCCGCCACGATGGTTCATCCCGCCGTGGCAGCGGTAGCAGTTCGACTCAAGGATTGGCTGCACCTTCGCGGTGTAGAACTCCTGCTTTGCGGCCTCTTCGTCCGCCGCGGCACGCGTCCTGCCAGGACGCAGGGTGAATGCCGTCACGGCAAGAGCCACCAGAGAAAAAACCCGAACTGCCTTCATCAATCCTCCAACCCGCCCGTTATAGAAAAGTACACAGAATCGCCTTGATTACTTACGCTGGAGGCGAGCTCTCTCTAGCATAAAAGATGCTCTGGCGTTCCGCGCCTCCAGAAACACTGATGCGCCTGAACGTCTTCCAATCTGCCGCTTTGGTCTTCGCAGGGCTCTTACTGATGCCCGCGACGCTGCTCGCCAAGCCAGCGCACCACGTTGCGCGTCACGCCGCGCATCACTCTGCCGCTGCGCCGACGGCCGCGAGAAAGCGCACCCACGAGAGAGCGGCCGACGACGCCGCAGCCAAGCCTCATAGACGGCGCAAGAAGAGCCGGCGCCGCCAGCAGGACACACTAGAACCAGTCAACATTAGCCGCGTGCGTGCCCGCTCACACGCGCAAGCTGCCGGAGACGCAACTCACCTCGCCTCGACCGAAGACGACGCCGCTCCCTTGAGCGCCGCCGACACAGCTCCGCGCAAGGCGACCTCTGAGGACTTTGTCCGCGCAGCCTCCGGTCTTCCGGCCGAGCCTGACAACACCGGAAAGTCCGCCACGGGAGTCTCGCGTCCGCAGGAGGACAACGAGGCGGCCCCGCGCACGCCTGCGACCGGCACAACGCCGCCCGCTGCCGAGCCCTCCGCTTCGGAGGCGAGTGTTCGCCGTCAGGCAGTGAAGCCAGCGCAAGAGGCCAATCAGGACGACGCGTCAGCCCCAATCGTTCAGCCGACGCTCTATAACCGGCGTGGCCGTCTCATCGTCCCTCCGCCTCTCAAGGGCTCGCATGAGATCCTTGTCCGGCAGAACGTGGTCGCAGACAGTGAGGGTCTCAGTCGCATCAAGGATGACGACGACCTGAACGACATGCGCGCGCAGCGGCTGCTGGTCTCGTTGCCCGTCAGCAACACCCTGCAGGTGGATGATCGCCTTCCCGCAAACCGCCGCTATTGCAGGCCGTGGACGGCTCGGTTTCTCGCTTCGCTGGCGCAGGCGCACTATGCGCGCTTCCACACGCCGCTGCAGGTGAACTCGGCAGTTCGCACGGTGGAGTTTCAGCAGCGGCTGCAGCACGTGAATGGAAACGCCGCGCCCGCAGAGGGCGAGACGGCATCGCCGCACCTCACCGGGCAGGCAGTCGACCTGGCGAAGCATGGCCTGTCGATGACGGAGATCGCCTGGATGCGCGGATATCTGCGTCCGCTCGTGCAGCAGGGAAAGATCGACGTCGAGGAAGAGTTCCAGCAGAGCTGCTTCCACATCAGCGTGTACAAGCGGTATCTGCCGTCGCCCGCAGCAAAGACTCCCCGGCGTGACGTGGCCACGACGCGGCACGGAGGGACAACAACAGCTTTGGCGGCTGCTATTCGTTAGCCAATTTTCTGCAGGTGAGTGAAGAGAGCCGCGCATTCAGCGCGGTTCTCTCTTTTTTGCGGCAGCATTTGCTTTATGCGCGCCGGCCGGCTCGCGCTGGCCGGTCTGCCAGCTCAGGAAGGCAGCGTCGAGGGCCTGCATGTTCCGAATACCGTCGGAGCCTGGGGCTGCGAAGCTTCCTTTGCCTTTGAGGGCCTGGGCAAAGCTATCGAGCATGCGGGTGTAGCCGTCGCCGTTGTCAACCGTAGCCGTCTCGATGACCTCTCCGGCGCGACGCATGACGAGGTCGACCGGGCGATCGACGGTGAGGCCGTTTTCTGCGATGAGCACGCCGTCGGAGCCGGTGATCTCGACCAAAGTGCGGTACGGCGCGCGTGCGCTGCAAGTGATATTGGCGAAGACGCCGCCCGTCATCTCAAGCTGAAGCGAGGCGATAGCTTCGACTTTTTCCCGCACGTGGAATCTACTGGCCAGTGTGCTGATGCTTCGTACATCCTCGCCAAGGACGAAGCGAAGCGCGTCGATGCAGTGCACTCCGACGTCGGCGATGGGGCCGCCGGTCGCGAGCGTGGGGTCCATGATCCACTTGCGCTGAGAGCGATCGGCTGGATAAGCGAACTCGGCGTGAGCAAGCTGGGGTCTGCCGATGTGACCGGCCTTGATCCTGTCGCGCATCCACTCGAGCGAGCGGTTATAGCGGAAGTTCTGGGCGACTCCGAAGAGAACGCCGGCCTTCTCTGCCGCGGTGTTCATCTCGCGGGCCTCGGCAGCATTCATAGAGAGTGGCTTCTCGCAGAGCACGGCCTTGCCGCTTCGAACAGCGAGCAGAACGTCGTCCTTGTGCATGGCGTCGGGCGAGGTGATGAGGACGACATCCACCTCCGGCGAGGTGCAAAGCGCCTCACGCGTTGGGAAGTTGTGCGGGATGCGGTACTCGGCGCTGTTCAGCGTGGCGGCTGCCTGGTCGCGGCGCCACATCCCCGTGAGCGAGGCGTAGCGACAGGTCGGGAAGGCGGGAAGGAGACGGCGAACGGCATGATGACCGAAGCCCAGGATCGCGAAACGAACGCGTGGCGATGGCATTGAAGTTGTTCTCTCTCCACCTGGGAGGGTGCTTGATTCATCTTGTCATATCTTGCGTTTCCTTGAGTGAGAACACGAAGAAATGAGCTGCCGCAGTTGTGACAGTGAAGGAACTGTCACAGGCCATTAATGGAGGCCAAGGCAGCTATGCGCGTGTCCCTAGCGGAAAGCTGCCGGTGTAGGACCCGCCCCCGGGCGTTGCTTCCGGGCTCTTGTGGGGGGCAGCGCTTGGCCATGCAAAGAACATTTTGTTGGTCCGGTCGTCTACCGGCATCCTTTGCCCTGTTTTTCCGCTTAAGAGGTTAGGAAGGGGGGAGGAGAATATGTCGAACCATTCATCACACTTCGGATTCTGCCTGCCCTATCACGGCATGCGTTTGGCCGCATTTCTACTGACCACGGTGTGCGTCATGCAGACCAAGGGCTTTGGAGCCGCCGTCGGTGGTGCCGTCCTTCGCCTTCTCTGGCCCTCCTGCCGCAAGTTCGTGCGATCATGGGCGCGGCAATCGTGTCCGTTCTCTTCGAGGCGTAAGACGTACCAGCTTCTCTCCGACGACTCGCTGGACAGGATCGAAGCGGTGGCTCTGCCCGGAGTGCGAGACAGCATACCTGGCATTGGTACAAGCCGCTAGTGGGCGGCGTTCTTGAAGATCTGCTCGGCGAAGAAGTTCTCGACCTTGGACTGGTCGCGAAGCATCTCGAAGTAAGCGGCCTTCAGCAACTGCGAGCGGCCGTCGCGGAGCTGCTGGCGGATGGCCTGCTGGACGCGAGGGTCGTTGAGGTCGCGCTGGCCCGCCGGCTCGCGTGAGATGAGCTTGTAGATGGCATAGCCGATCGGCTTCTTCGTCTGCCCATCGATCAGAGGAAGTATCTCGGTGACCTGGCCGGCCTTCAGCTTCGAGATCTCGGTAAAGATCGCGGGATGGTCCGCGTGCAGCCTGGATTCGGGCACGAAGCCAAGGTCGCCGCCACTTGACGCCGCCTCAGGGTCTTCCGAGAAGTTCGCAGCCAGCGAACCAAAGTCTTCGCCGCTGTCGAGACGGCTCTTCAGCGCCTGAATCTTCTTCTTCGCCTCAACGTCATTGGTCGCCTTGCTGCCCTGCAAGTTGACGGGCTGCTGCGACGGCACAGCGGTGACCTGAATCTGAGCGAGGTGGTACTGCGTCTCGATGAGGTTGAACTCGGCCTTGTGCTTGTTGTAGTAGCTGGTGACGTCGATGTCGGTGACCGTGATCTTGGAGTCGATCTCCTTGGTGAGCAGCTTGTTAATTGTGAGGCTGCGGCGGATATCGTGCTTGACATCGTCGAGGGCGTGATTGGAGGCCTTCAGCTTCTCCTGGAACTGCTCCTCGGTATAGGGCGCCTTCATCTCAGCGAGCTTGGCGTCAACCTCTTCGTTGGTGGCCGTGAGGTTCATTTTGGCGGCGCGCTGCTCGACGATCTCCTCGTCGATGAGATTGCGGAGGACGCTGAGGCGGAGCGCGTCGGCCTGTTCGGGCGAGGGCTGCTGCTGAGATTCGCCGAGCTGGCCCTGATAGGCCTTGTCCATCTCGGTGTGCATAATCGCCTTGCCGTTGACCGTCGCGACAACGTCAGCACTGTGGCCGCGATTGCAGCCGGCGATGGGCAACAGGGCCGCTGCCGCGGTGAGCAGCGCAACAGAATGCAGTGTGCGGGCCGAAAACCGTGAGGGAGAATTAGCCTTTGCTTCAGTCAACCAGTTCGTCACGTAAAAACTCTCCTGCATTCATTAAATGCTAGTTTCCGGGCTTGCCAGCAGGGGGTACCTGCGGCGATGGGACGGGCGCAGCCGGAGGAGGGGGCGGCGGCGGTGTCTGACCGGATGCAACCAGAGCATTGTCAATCATCTTGTAGACATACTCAAGGGGCACGGCGCCCTCGAGCTTTTCTCCGTTGATGAACAGCGCGGGAGTCGAGTCTACCCCAAGCTGCGTGGCCTCTTCGATGGAGGCCTTCACCGCGGAATCGTCCTGCTTGGCGATGCAGGCGTCAAGCGCGACGGAGTCGGCCTTCAGGCGTTTGCCCTCGTCGCGGGTGAGCGTGTCGAGGGTCTCGTGGGCCTTGGCGAGGCTCTTCTGTTCTCCGCCCATCTCGGCTGCGTGGGCGTGGATGTAATCCACGAGGTCCCAGTAACCGGCGGGGTTTTGCGCAGCGAGGCAGTTGGTGTCGATGGCTGCACGCATTGCCCAGGGATGTTGATCGAGTGGAAAGTCGCGGTAGACGATGCGGACCTTGTTTCCGTACCTATCCAGCAAAGCCGGAAAGAGCTGCGCATGCATCTTCGCGCAAAACGGACACTCGAGGTCGTCAAAGCCGACGATCAGGACCGGCGCATTGGAAGGACCGCCGCGCGAGGGACGTCCCTCGCCGCTGACCAGCGTCCTGGGGTCTTTGCTGATGTCGAATTTGTTGAACTGGGCCAGCGACTTGTTGTCCTTCGAGAGAAGGAAGGTCATGGGCTTGGAGGTCTTGCCAGCGGAGAAGAAGGTGACGGTGATCTCGTCATAGCCGGGAACGCTGCTTGGATTGCGAGGGCCGATGAGAACGTCGTAGTCCGGAGGCAGGCTGGCGCGCGAACGAATGAGCACCTCGACGCGGCGGGCAAGATCGGGAGGCAGCCTGTCGCCGCTCGCGGAGGCAGGCTGTCTGCCGGCGGAACTGGCAGAAGACTGACCGTTTGCGGCCCCCTGCAGATGGAGAGGCACCTGGGCGTGACATCCGGCAGCGGCCAGGGTAAAGGCAAAGAGCAGTGGAGAGAGTTGCTTCAAACCGGTCAACACAGAACCTCGCCCGATTATCTCACGCGGAGGCTGGCGGAATGTTCGGAACCCAGCCAGCGATCTCGAGACTCAGAAGAGCCGCTCGGCCCGGCGAAGATTGCCGGCTGAGCCGATGTTGGCCAGCGTGAGGTTGAACCGGTAGGCGTTCTCGTTACGGACCGAGCCCAGCTCGTACTTGCGATACTCCACGCTGAAGCCGCAGCAGTCCCAGTTCCACGAGGTCTGCAGTGCGCCGTACTGCACGGTGGAGAGACGGAGATCGAGCCCAACATTGGCAGCAACGCCAAGGCCCTTCCGTGTAGGGGCTCCGTAGCCGAGCAGGAGCCTGACCTGATTGAAGTCCGAGACCGGCGACGAGGTCCCCTGGCTCGAGCCGAAGGGCTGCGTGTAGAAGCGGCCGGGAGCGTTGAGCCGCGCATAGCTGAAGCCGGAGAAGACGTTGCCCTCGTGGAAGTCGATCAGGACGTTGTTGGAGGTGAACTTCCTCGCTCCGGTATCGACATCGAAGTCCCACTCGAGGTCGAACTTGTCCGAGGGCTGAAGGCGGAGCCGCGAGATCAGAGGAGAGATGTTGCGCGGCTCGGTGAGAAAGGCGATTCCCGAGAGATCGAGCGTCGTCTGGAAGATGTTACGCCGTTTGGCTACGACCGCCCCCCCGAAGGTCGGGTCGAAGAAGTACTTCTGGGTGACCTTCCAGCTGATAAGCTCGCGGTTGCGGCAGGGAGCGGAGGGTGCTTCATAGCTGGTGTCGTAGCCGGGTGCGGCGGGCATGGCGAGCGCGTTTCCCTCGCTGGCCGCGCAGGCGCCGGCCTTCTTGCGCTGGCGCACAAAGATCCGCTGCACCACTCCGTACTGCACTTCGTTGGTGTTGCTGACGATATCGGAGTCGTCAAAGCGAAGGATGTTGGGGAAGTTGTCCACGCCTGTGACATAACGGTAGGTGACCTCGGGCTGAATGGTGTGCTTCACGTCAGAGCCAAAGAGCCTGTGCACGAGGGGCGAGCTGAAG
Organism: Edaphobacter bradus; assembly: GCF_025685645.1. Classification (NCBI taxonomy): domain Bacteria; kingdom Pseudomonadati; phylum Acidobacteriota; class Terriglobia; order Terriglobales; family Acidobacteriaceae; genus Edaphobacter; species Edaphobacter bradus. The sequence goes on along the minus strand of NZ_JAGSYF010000002.1, from coordinate 1,328,738 downwards.
GTGCGCTCGAGGACGGGCGCACGCACATCCATCTGCAGTTCCAGATCGGCGCGGTTGACGGCGCTGACCGTCTCGACGGGTATCGGCGAGGTGTAGGGAGTGTGCCGGCCACGGGTGTAGATGGTCTCGCGCACGCCGATCGAGGGCATGAAGCGCCAGCCATCGGCGCCGAGAGGAAGCGCGAGCTGCGGGTGCAGGTCGAAGCGCCCGGTGAGGCCCGTCGTCGAGAAGTTGGGCTGGACACGCTTGAGCCCGGCGAGGGAGCCGTCGGCGCTCCAGAGAAGATGCGATCCTCCGATGGGGTGGTCTGTGGTCGCAAGATCGAGTGAGGGAGCGTGGAAGATGTGGATCTCGCCCTCAGGGAGCGTGGCCGTCGCGACCTGTTTCAGCCCCTGGTAGCGATCGGCGCGCAGTGAGACCGAGTAGCCGTCGGCCTCGTGGGTGGCGTAGCCGATCGAGAGGATGTCGCTGGAGACTGCCTGGTTGAAGTTCTCACTGAAAGCCTCGCGATAGGCGAAGGAGCTGAGGTACTCGAGATCGGCGGCGACGCGCGTCTGATCGGAGAAGTCGTAGCGGCCGGAGAAGACAACATCCTCGCCGCCCTGGTTCACGTACTTGCCGCCGGTGTAGTAGCCGCGATCGAGCAGGCCGTTGTAGTGGGCCGTGGCGAAGTTGTTACCCAGGCCGCGATAGCGGAAGGTCGCCGACTGCTGCCATCCGCGGCGCGAGAAGTACTCGGCTCCCACGGTGAGGTCGGTGCTGCGATTGATCGCCCAGTAGATCTGCTCGCCAAGGACAATGCCCTTCGTCGAAGTATCTCCGATGACCGGAATCAGAAAACCACTCTGACGCTCGGTGGTGTCAACCGGATGCGACACGTAGGGCAGATAGAGCACCGGCATATTGATCACGCGGAAGACGCTGTTGCGCGCCGTGGCCTTGTCGCCATCGACCGAGAAGCGGCCGGCGAAGAGCTGCCAGTCCGGGTTCGGAAGCTGGCAGGAGGTCACCGAACCGTCGTAGATCTCATACTGCTGCGGGCCGGTCTTGACGACCAGGCGGCCGGCGAAGAGGAATGGATTGCCGTTCGAATAGATGACGCGGTGTTCGGAGTCCTTGAGTCCGACAGAGCCAGTGACGTCATAGAAGCGTCCGGTCTGCTGCTTGAGATTCATAGTGCCATGGCTGGCGCGGATGATCTCGTGGTTCTCGCCGCCAGTGGCTTTGAGGTGGCCCGCGGCGTTCAGTTCCTCGGTGGAGCTGTCGTAGTCGATGTGGTCGGCCTCGATGCGGCGGTCCTTGTAGGTGATGACAGCGTTGCCGTCGAGGGCATAGCGGTTGCCGGTCTTCGACTGCCGGTCGGACACGATGCTGACCAGCGTAGTGCCTTCGGTGTCCGGGAGGACGACAGCCTCAGGGTAGCGTTCCAAAGACGCCGCAGGGTCAGGGACATCGGGCAGCGCGGTCGGCGCCGGAGAGGCCTGAGTTGCCTGACTCGGCACCTCCTGCGCAATCAGCCGCGACTGTGGATGACTTGCCTGAACCAGCGTGATAGTTATCAGGAAGTAAACGGCCCTGAAGGACAGAGATGTGCGGGTTCGGGCCTTGCGGCTGATGAGGCCTTGCGGCAGCAGAAAAGAGCCTCGGTTCGGTTCGGGTTCGAAGGTTGTGAAACGCACCACTCTCTGAGGCTAAACGATTTCAAGGAAGCAGGTTTGGTTTTGAGCGCCATGAGCTCAGCACAGCGAGAGATACAGCCAGTTGACGAAGCCAGTGTTGAAACGGAAGCTTATGAGCCGTTTGCGCTGAAGCAGCAGATCGCCGAAAAAGTCGCCGCGCACCGCGCCCGCAGAACGCAATCGACCGGGCCGCAGCTAACGACGGCGGCGGCTTCCGGTTCGGCCGCTAAGGCCCGCTCGGCGCGCATCGCCGCGGCGGTCGCGGAGCGCTACGCGCAGTCGCAGAGCTACCGCGCTTTTCTGGCTGAAGAAGCCGAGAAGGCGATCCGGCAGGCGGAGGCCGCGGCCGAAGTAGCCCGGCGCAGCGCTGAGGCCGTTGTGGCCGCGCAGTATGAGCTGCTGGCCGAGCTCGACCAGAACACCGCAGAGCCGGCTGCTCCGACATTTGTTCACGATCCGGTGAAGACACCCGCTAGCGCGGGAGCAGCGCCCGTCGCTCCGAAGGCCCCTGCTCCAGAGGCTGCGGTCCCTTCCGTTGGATTGAGGGTGCAGCTCTTCGAGGATGTCTCGCTGAGCTCGCCGCAGCCAGTGGTCGCAGCGCGTGCCGGGCAGGCTCCTTTCATCGACGACGACGAGCGGATGGCGCTTGATGAGGAGATCGCCTTCCGGCAGTCTCCTGTCTTCGAGGAGACGGTCCCTCCGGTCGAGATTCCGGCCAACCTGATCGAGTTTCCCCGGCAACTGGTCGCAGCGCGGCGAGCGCGGCCTCGCCTTGCCGAAGGGCCTCTGCGCGACGAGGCAGACCACGCGCCGGATGCCTCGCAACTCCGCATCTTCGAGGTGGAAGCGACGCAGATCTCGACCGCGCCTGTGGTCGAGTCCGCCGCGCCGGAGTGGTCTTCGATCCTGCTGAGCGCGCAACCGGAGCCAGTGATGGTCCAGGCAGCGCTGGAAGAGCAGTACAACCCGGCGATGGTCCCGCAGACGGCGCCCCTCAGCCTGCGCCTGATGGCAGGGATCGTCGACGGCGTCCTCGTGACGGCGACCGAACTCATCTTTATCGCAGTCTTTGCATTGACCGCGAATCACTTCAGCCAGCCGGGAACGCTGCAACTTACCCCACAGGCGGCAGCCATCGCGGCCATGGGGACGCTGGCGATCCTCGGTCTGCTCTATCAGCTCCTGTTCTTCACCTTCTCGGAGGCGACGCCGGGAATGCGCTACGCCCGCATCGGGCTGTGCACTTTCTCGGACGACAACCCGACTCGTGCGGCAATGCGCCGCCGCATCTTTGTGCACCTGCTCTCGGCCTGCCCGCTTGGAATGGGATACCTGTGGGCTTTGCTCGACGATGACCGGCTCGGCTGGCACGACCGCGCCACGCGCATGTACCAGCGCAGCTATTAGGCCAACGACTCACTTCTATCAAACCAAAAACAGCAGAGGCCCGATGGGGCCTCTGCTGTTTTTGGTTGTGACGCTTTGGTTAGAAGGTCGTGCTGACCGTCAGGCGGAAGGTCTTGCGCGGTTCGCGAAGGTGGTAATCCGCTCCATACAACTGCAACGCCTCCTGATAGGTGAACTGGCCAGCGCCTGAATCCGGGAAGAGGTTCTTGAAGCAGGCCGTCGATCCCGGCGGGCAGGTGTTGGGCAACGCGAGCTGCTGAGGAACGGTCTTGTAGAGACGCAGCGGGTTGTACGCATAGTAGATCCGGAACGGCGCGTTGACGATCGGCAGGATGACCTGCAGCTCGGCGCCGTTCGACATGCGCGGCACGTAGTTGGTGCCAGGCAAAACCTTCAGAGGATTCGGGAAAGAGACCTGCTGGCCGCCGAAGCAGGCGCCGTTGACGAACTGCGGGCATCCGTAGAGCGGGCTTGTGATCGTAGCCTGGCCAGCGACGCTCTGGCGAAGCTGGTCGGCCCGCGCGTCGAAGGTCAGGTTGAAGTCCGTGAAGAATGCAAACGTCACCTGGTTGATGATCGGGATGCGGTACTCAAGGTTGCTCGTAAGGCTGGTGTCGCCTCCGACCGAGACCAGACGATAGATCGGCAGAGGAATCTGGACGTTGCCGAGCAACGGATTGGTGGGATCGCGCGGAACCGTGGTCCCATCCGGGTTCGTCAGGTTGAACATGACCTTCGTGGGGATGAGGGTGTACGGCGAGGCCGAACGGATGTCGAAGCCGCGGACGTCGGACTCGCCACCACCGTAGATACGGTTCGTGGGAGGAGCCACCTCGCCGCCGAAGCCGGAGATGTGCGCAATCTGCACGCGATAAGCCAGAACGTTGTGGCCCTCGCGATTTATCTTCAGCCCCTTGATGGGATAGAACTGCCGGTACGTCGCCACCGGCTGGACGTACTTGACGTTGCCGCCCACGCCGGCGACCTGCACGGCGACGTTCAGGTCGCGGCCAGAGTGTGGCCCAACCGCGCGGTCGAGGCTCGAGTAAGTGAAGCTCGGCGTGAGAGTCGAGGTAATGATGCCGGTGAGCTGGTTCGGTCCCTGCACGCCGGAGCGGAAGGCGAGCGCCTGGAAAACATTGCGCGTGTTGTCGTTGAACACCGACACCGACGACCGCGACAGAGCATACGACAGGCCGATGCGCGCGACGCCGCTATGCGCCCAGAGGTGACGCAGCGGCTCGCCGGCCGAGAGAGTCAGGCCCGTCGAAGACTGGTTGTAGTTGGTCAGCAGCGACTGCTGCGCCGTCGTCAGGTTCTGGCTCTGATTGCTGGAGATCGAGTAGGCCTTGGCCGGATTGAAGTCGTACTTACTGGTGAAGACCTGAATTCCCAGCGAGATCGGCTTGTTGCGGAAGTACGGCTCCGTGAAGCCGAAGCTGAGGTTACGCGACAGATCGCCTACGTTGGCCTGCACCGAGAGCGTCTCGCCCAGGCCGAGGAAGTTGTTGGTCTCGTAGTTGAGGCCGATGAAGGTTCCCGACAATCCGCTGATGCCGCCGTTCAAACCGATCGAGTTCTTGCCCTTCTCCTTCAGCTTGAGCAGCAGGTCGACGGTCTGGCTGTCGGCGTTCTGGCGGCTCTCGGAGTCCTGATCGGCCTTGAGCGGCTCGAAGTAGTTGAGCTGGTTCAGGCGCAGAATCGAGAGCTCCCAGAGCTGGTTGTTATAGACCTGCCCCTCTTCTAGCAGCAACTCGCGGCGGATTACCTTGTCACGCGTGATGGTATTGCCGCTGAACTCGATGCGCGAGACGTAGAAGGGCTTGCCCTCGTCAATGTCGATGTTCAGGCTGATCGTCTTCTTCGCGTCGTCGATCGCCGGAATCGGATTGCCGACAAAGTTGATATAGCCGAGCTGGCCGTAGGCCTTGCGGAGCTGCTCGATGCCCTTGCCGAACTTGGAAGCGTCAAACCATTCGCCGTCCTTCTGGGCGAACTGGGCGCGGAGGACCTTGGTGTTGGTCACAGCCTTGTTTCCGCTGAAGGTGATTCCGCCAAGGCGATACCGCTCGCCCTCCTCCACCGGCATGAGGATATCGATGCGCTTTCCCTTGGAGGGCCGCAGCGTGAAGGGATTCAGTCCGCCGGCGTCGCGAACTTTCGTCGTGGGTTCGCTGGTCAGCGCCTTGAAGTAGCCGCGATCACGATAGGCCGCGCGCACGCGCTCGGTGTCCTCGTCGAGCTTGCTGGCGTCAAAGGTGCGGGCAAAGAGGTTCTCAAGAATGATGGAGTGCGGAATCCCGATGGGTTTCAGGTTCTTCATTGCGGCACGAAGTGTGCGGTTGTTCAGGTTGTGATTGCCATCGAAGGCAATCTTACCCACCTTCACGGTCGGGCCTTCCTTCACGCTGAAGGTAAGTGCGACGGCCGCCGGAGGGATTTTCTTGATCTCGGTCCGGACCGTGGCGAACTGGTGTCCATGCGCGGACAGCAACTCCTTAATAACGACCTCGGCCCGCTTGATCTTGGTGGGGTCGTACTGGCTCTCAACGGAGAGGCCGACCTTCGCCTTCTTGAAGGCATCCAGAACGTCGGATTGCGAGACGGCGCTGAGGCCCTTGTAGTTGATCTCGCGAATGGTCGGCTTCTCGAGAACGAAGATCGTAAGCTGGAGGCACTTGCCTGTGGTGCCCGGGCTGCGCTCGATGCGAACATCCTCGAAGTAGTTGCTGTTCCACAGCGAGTTGAAGTCGCGTTCGACCACCGCGGGGTCATAGACGTCGCCCTGGTGCGAGAAAATCCGTGCCAGAACCGACTCCTTGGGAATTCTGCGGTTACCGATCACCTGGGGCTGGCACAGTGTCTGCGCAGCCTGGTCCTGCGCACGGAGCGCCGGTACCGCGGCAGCCAGAAGCGTCGTAAGAAACAGGGCCTTAGCGATGCGGAAGCGGCTGGAGCGCGGGCGCACGGGCTTGGTCATGCAATTCAGGGAGCTTCCGCTCTCTCGATCTACGGTAAAGATACGCACACCCTCACTGCTTGAAAAAATCGCACCCCGCGAATTCCTTGTGGGGAGATTCCGATTATATGGGAGCAGCCATTGGGTTAGCGAGTTCACCCGCCGATTCATCTACTGATTCTTTTGGCCCATAGCCGTCCCGGAAGGGCGAAGACAGGCAAAATGCTCCCAGGCCCGCGTGCAACGCAGCGCGGACGTAAGATAGTAGGACATACGAACACTAGTGCAGGAGCGCAACGCAATGGCGCAGGCAGAGATTGCCGTAAACCGCGGACTGGGATTGAGCGAGCTCGCCCCGCGCATGGTGCAGTCGGAGATCCGCGCCATGAGCGTCGAGAGCGACCTCGTGGGCGGCGTCAACCTCGCCCAGGGCGTCTGCGACACCGAGGTTCCTCCCGTAGTCGCCGAGGCCGCGATTGCGGCAATCCGCGAGGGCCACAATATATACACCCGGCTCGATGGAATTCCCCGCCTGCGCCGTGCCATCTCCGACAAGGTGGAGCGAACGCTGGGGCTGGTCGCCGACCCGGAGCGCGAGGTGCTGGTGACCAGCGGCGCAACCGGAGCCTTCCACGCCGTGGCCATGGCGCTGCTCAATCCCGGCGACGAGGTCCTGCTCTTCGAGCCGTTCTACGGCTATCACGTGGGAACCCTGAAGTCGCTGCGCGTCTCCCCGGTCATCGTGCCGCTGGAGGGTAGAGACTGGCGGCTGGACCTCGCGCAGGTGCGGGCGGCCATTACGCCGCGGACGCGGGCCGTGGTGGTCAACACGCCGTCGAACCCCGCAGGCAAGGTCTTCACCCGGGCTGAACTCGAAGGGCTGGCCGGTATCGCGCACGAGTTCGACCTGTTCGTCTTCACCGACGAGATCTACGAGCACTTCCTCTATGGCGATGCGGTCCATGTGAGCCCGGCCACAATTGAAGGCATGCGCGAGCGGACGATTGTGATGTCCGGCTTCTCGAAGACCTTCTCAGTGACCGGTTGGCGAATCGGCTACATCATCGCCGACGCGAAGTGGATCGGGGCGATCGGGTACTTCCACGATCTGCTGTACGTGTGCGCGCCATCGCCCTTCCAGCACGGCGTGGCCGCGGGGCTGGAGCAGCTCGGGCATGGCTTCTACGCGAAGCTGGCGCTCGAGCACGAAGAGAAGCGCGCGATGCTGGTGGACGCGCTGCGTGCCGCCGGAATGACTCCGCACGTCCCCGACGGCGCCTACTATATTCTGGCCGACGCGAGGGGGCTGCCCGGCGCCACCGCGGCCCAGAAGGCCCGCGCGCTGCTGGCGAAGACCGGCGTGGCAGCCGTGGCCGGCTCTGCATTCTTCCGCGCGGGCAAGGGCGAAGACCTGCTGCGCTTCTGCTTCGCCAAGAAAGACGAGGACCTGCGCGAGGCCTGCCGCAGGCTGACGAAGTAACAGACGGTACAGCGCTCCTCTCTTCGGGAACGATTTCCAGTAGAATTTGCGTTGGCGCAACAGCGCACGAGGAAACGAGTTATGGCATCAGCGATGGCGAGTATCGAAGCGTTGAAAGGAACCCACCTGGAGTTGAAGAAGCGGATGGAGAGGTCGGTGGACGACTTCCGGGCGCACCTGCTCGCGGCGCGCACGGGACGCGCGAACGTCCACATGCTCGACCAGGTCAAGGTGGACTACTACGGCACGGACACCCCGGTCGCACAGATGGGGCAGCTCAGCACGCCAGAGCCGACCCTGATCCTAGTGCAGCCCTTCGACATGAGCATGATCGGCGCGATCGAAAAGGCGATCCGCACCTCGCCCGTGGGACTCAACCCGATGTCCGACGGCAAGGTGATCCGCGTTCCCGTCCCTCCGATGACCGAGGAGCGGCGCAAGGAGGTCGTCAAGCAGCTCAACAAGACGCTCGAAGACCACAAGACCGCGATCCGCAACATTCGCCGCGACGGCAACGACCTGATCAAGAAGGCCGCCAAGGACAAGCTCATCTCCGCCGACGACGAGAAGCGCGCCAACGAAGAGGTTCAGCAACTGACCGATGCTGAGATCAGGCGAATCGAAGACCTCTTCAAGGCGAAGGAAAAAGAGATCATGACCGTCTGAAGAGATTCAGTGATCACCAAAACAAAGAGGCCGGGCGAGATGCCCGGCCTCTTTTGCTGGAAGAGAGTGCGGCTTACACGCCCTGATAGACCAGCTTCACGAACATCTCCGGCTGCACGAAACCCTTGCCCCACTTTTCGTCGAACTGCGCAGTAGGCTTGGCTGCGACCGCCTCGTCTACCGTCTTACCCTGCTTCTTGAGGGCAGCAACCTTGTCGCGGATGGCGGTGAGCATGTCGAGCGACTGCGAGAGCTGGTCCTTGTCGCCCACAGGGCCGTGGCCGGGGATGACTATCGTCGATCCGGTTCCGGTGGCGAGGTTGCGCTGCGTGGCGCGGATCATGCCGTCGATGTGGCCGCCGGTGGAGTAGTCGATGAAAGGATAGACGCCGTTGAACCAGGTGTCGCCGGTGTGCAGCACGTCGGCGTCGGTAAAGAGGACGGAGATGTCGGTGTCGGTGTGGGCCGGGTCGTAGTGACTCAGCAGCAGCGTGGCTCCGTTGGTCGTCAGCGTATCGGTATCGGTAAAGATCTTGGTCGGAAGAGCGTCCGCGGGCAGCGCGGGAAAGGTTGCGTTGAAGGCAGCGATGACCTGCGGGCTGCTAAGGCGTCGGCGCGTCCTCTCGTGCGCAATGATGGTCGCCCCGGCCGCGTGCATCCACAGGTTGCCGTCGGTGTGGTCCCAGTGCCAGTGCGTGTTGACCAGGTGCTGAATGGGGTCGGGGCTGATGGCGGCGAGGGCCTCGGTGATCTGCGGCTTAGAGGTCGAGATGCCCGCGTCAACCAGCAGCTTGCCCTCAGGCCCAGGCAGCACAGCGATGTTTCCGCCAGAGCCAAGCAACACGCTGACGTTGCCTTGCAGCTTCTGTGTTGTAATCTTCGCCGTGGCTGCGGCAGCTCGCCCATGAACAACCATCTCGGGCTCCTGCACGTCCTGCTGCGCGAAGAGATTGCGCGGAGCGAGCCACGCTGCTGTAGCGGCGGTGGCTGAGGTGGCGAGGAAGCGGCGGCGGGTGATCATGGCTTCAAGTGTACGTCGTTCCCTGTTCCCCAGGAGCGGTCTTCAGGGCCCTTAGCCGGTCGTGTGGTCCACGATGATCTTCCAGCCCTTGTCAGTCTTCTCGAAGACGAGCGAGAAGATGCCCTCGGCGTTGCCGCCGTCCTTCTTGCCGCGCTCGAGATGATACTTTCCAATGGCGACGGCGAACCGCTCATCGAGCGGGTGCACCTCAAGGTCCGAGAAGCCCAGCGTTCCCATCGCAGCCTTGGTGGGATAGTCGCGGCGATAGGCATCGACCATGCCGGCAAAGCCGCGGTTGACGATGTTGGTGATGAAGAGCGTGTCGGGCGAGTCCTTGTACGCCTGAGAGAAGGCCTCGAGATCGCCGCGGTTCCAGGCCGCCTCCTGCGCAAGCAGCACCTTGACCACGTCGAGCTGCTCATGGCTCACGGTCGTCAACTGTTGCATGTCCTGCGCGTGCAGACAACAGGGGGCGAAGATGACTGCAAGAACTGCGGCAAAGAGGCAACGGCGAAGCATCACGGAATCACCTCGGAGGATTACCGACCACTGTAGCAAATGTGCTGTCCGTCGTTGAGAATCCCTCAGGGACCTTTCAGGCGCTGGTTTGGCGCGGGGTTACGCGCACCATTGGACTAAAATAGAGGGATGAGCACGAATCCCACTGTCGCGACGCGCGTGGTTCATGCGGTCTGCTCGCATGACTGCCCGGACTCGTGCGGCGTTCTGGTGACTGTGGACGAACTGACCGGCCGCGCGGTGAAGGTGCAGGGCGATCCTTCGCATCCGGTGACGCGCGGCTTTCTGTGCGGCAAGGTTGCGAAATATCTGGATCGCGTCTACTCGCCCGACAGACTGCTCTATCCGATGCGTCGCAAAAAGGGTGTTGCGAAGGGGCCGCTCGAAAAGGGCCGCGAGGCTGAAGCGTTTGAGCGCATCTCGTGGGACGAGGCACTTGATGAGATTGCTGCGCGGTTGACGTCGATTGCAGCAGAACATGGTCCGGAGAGCATCCTTCCTTACAGCTATGCCGGAACCATCGGGCAGCTTGGCTACGGATCGATGGACCGCAGGTTCTTTCACCGGCTGGGAGCCTCGCAGCTCGACCGGACGATCTGCTCGACCACGGGAGGCACGGCGCTGTCGAGCGTTTACGGCGTGAAGCTGGGAACGCCGCCCGAAGACTTTGCACACGCCGGGTTGATCATCGCGTGGGGCGCGAACATTCACGGCAACAATATTCATCTGTGGCCCTTCATCGAAGAGGCGCGGCGGCACGGCGCGAAGCTGGTCGTGATCGACCCGTACAAGACGCGCACGGCGGCGCTCGCCGATGAGCACCTGGCGATCAATCCCGGAACGGACGCGGCGCTCGCGCTGGGGCTGACGCACGTGATTCTGCGCGACGGTCTTGAGGACCGCGAGTACATCGCAAGTTGCACGCACGGCTTCGAGGAGCTGCGCGCGCATGCGCTGAAGCCTGAGCACGCGCCTGAAGCAGTTGCTCGCGTGACGGGCATTGCAGCCGAAGCGATCGAACGGCTGGCGCTTGCTTATGCCAACTGCCTGCGCGCGACCGGCAAGCCTGCGGCGATCCGGCTAAACTATGGCATCCAGCGCAGCGAGAACGGCGGGACGGCCGCGCGCGCGGTTGCGATGCTTCCGCTGCTGACCGGCGCATGGCAGCATCGCGGCGGCGGATTGCAGCTCTCGACGTCGGGCTCGTTTCCGTTCAACTCAAAAGCACTGCAGATGCCCGAGCTGATGAACGCGAGTCCGCTGGGACGCGTGGCCCGCGTGGTGAACATGAGCCGGCTGGGCGAGGCGCTGACTTCGGCGGACGCAGGCGTTGGCGGGCCTCCGGTGAAGGCGATCTTTGTTTACAACTCGAATCCGGCGGCGATCGCTCCGAACCAGAACGATGTGCTGCGCGGGATGCGGCGCGACGATCTGTTCATGGTGGTCCATGAGCAGTTCTTTACTGACACGGCGGACTACGCGGACATTCTGCTGCCTGCTCCGACGTTCCTGGAGACGAAGGACGTGCAGGGCGCTTACGGTCATCTCTACGCGCAGGTCAGCGAGCGGGCGATCGCTCCGCTGGGCGAGGCGCGAAACAACGTCACGCTCTTCGGCGAGCTGGGCCGCAGGATGGGCTTTTCTGAGGCTTGCTTCGACGATCGCGAGGACGAGCTGATTGACCAGGCGCTCGGCTCGCAAGACCCCTGGTTTGCGGGCATCACGCGCGAGCGGCTTGAGCGCGAAGGTCACGTCCGGCTGCCGCTTCCGGCGAACGAGTCCGGTGAAGTGCTTCCCTTCTCCACGGCTGCGTGGTTCCACACGCCGAGCGGGCGCGGCGAACTGGTTCCGGTTCCGGTGTTTGTGGCTCCGGCGGAGTCGCGGGCGAACGCGAAGGAGTATCCGCTGGAGTTTCTGCCGCGCAAGGCGGACAACTATATGAACTCGACCTTCGCTAACCTCGGTGTCCATCAGAAGATGGAGTCGCGTACAGCGGGCGTGCTCGAGATGCATGCGACGGACGCTGCTCCTCGCGGTATTGCGACGGGCGACGAGGTCGAGGTCTTCAACGGGCGCGGACGCATTCTGCTGCGCGCGGTTGTCGATGGCCGCGTAGGTGCGGGCGTTGTGGCGGCGCGGCTGGACTGGAACAAGCTCTCGCGCGATGGCGCAAATGTGAATGCGCTGACGAGCGAGCGGCTGGCCGATATCGGCGGCGGCCCTACGTTCTACTCGACGCTGGTCGAGGTCCGGAAGGCTGGGTAGCGAGTCAGCTTTGAGGGTACCCCCCTCCCCCCTGTTTTTGCGTAAAATATTCATTTTATTTGGTTTAGCTTTGGACTCCCCGTGCAAGATATTCATAATAAACAAGTTATAGATCAAGATATTGAATTCAAATGACTTAGTGGCGGAAAAGAGAGCCCCGGCTTGGCCAGGGCTTCTTTCTTTACGTGCTGGTTTTATTTTAGCGGCTTGAGGAGAACTACTCTGCCACTTGGAAGTGGTTTATTTTTATGGGTTTAGATGGCTTTGGGGCTTGACAAGCATTTTTTCTGAGGTTTTGGCTGATTTACTTCTTGTAGGGGTAATAAATCACTTGACGCACAGGCGTCAGGGCGTTACCTCGTGGCTAGTCTGGGGGAAGGTCGGCTTTGGCCTTTAACTTCATGGCTTTACCGTCCCCCAGAAGGGATGGACAATGACGCATGGCTAGTTTCAAAGAGAGAGTCGCGCAAGGCTGGAAGGAAATTCGCGGAAACCTTGCCGTTGAATTGGCGAAGTGGATTGGAGGCTCTACGGTGATAGGGGCGATCTTCAAGGCCATATCGCAAGCTGCTCACCGGATCCCGGTGGACTGGGTGCTGTTTGCATGTCTGCTCATACTCGGAGTGCTGCTAATTGTCTTTTCTCTTTACCGTAAGGGAGAGCAGAAGCAAGAGCATCTCCCAGTTTCTTCTACGGCAGCTTTGGCATCTCCCCCTGACCACGCCGACGCCGATCAAATGCGGAGGGTGGAAGCCGGGCACAAGGCCGACTTGTGGCGAGCGCAGGAGAGCCGAAGACTATGTGACGAAGAGAGGCGCGAAGCTATAGGGCAGCTGGAAGAGGTGAAGGCGGTAGTTTCTCCGTTCCAGCTTGAATCCCTTCAGCTAGCCAAAGAACTGCGTGACCTCTACGCCAGTTTGGGGCCATATCCCAATGACATTCTTGATCCTAACGAAACAGATCCCGCGAAGGCGGCGGAAGCCATGGCTGCTCGCTCGCTGAAGAAGATCAAGTGGCAACAGAAACTCCTCTATGCATATACGGATAAAGATTTTGGGAAGAGAATAACTTCTCTAATGCATCGGTTGGGAGAGCGATACGATGACCTTCCACTGTGGTGGACATCAGACCAAGCGGAAAAAATAAGTCCAACCGAGAATGTGCTGCCCAGGATGGCGCAACAGATGGAAATGATTGTGGTATGGATAAATCGTAGAGAACGGAACGAAGTTCACCTACTCGGATGCAAACATGAAGCACCAATACCATGAAGGCCCGGAAGCGAAAGAGAGGTTCGAGAAGTTTTCCGCGTCCTTGCCGCCACTTAGTGTGAGGTAGCACTGCCAGCGCCGGTAAGCTCGTTGTATGTGAGCCTCTTTCCTGCGACCTGTGAGAGAGCCTTGTTGAACCGCTGCTCGTCCGTCTTATTCTGGCGGTTGTTGAACCGGAACATCTGCTCGTCAAGATAGCGGTCAAGGTGGAATGGTTCGACAGCTACATAGGTTCCTGCCAGATTGCGCTTCATCAGCGACCAGAAGTTTGGGGCATCCGGCGGTTGGCACTCGGCGGGCTAACCCTTCAAAGCAACAGACAGCAAAGCATCGGGCGGCCTAGCGACTTGCTTTCCAACCCTTCCTCACCCCAGTGAGCAAGCTCTCTGGGGACCCGATTCACGATGAGACTGCGAAGGATGGGGCACCCAGGCGTTCGACTGCCCCCCGCATTGTCGCGATGAATTGACAATTCCCTTACAATTCCCAGACATTTGGTTCGGTGCAACTGGCTACTATGCAACTGGCTAATATTCGACCTGACTTGGTATCCCAGTCCGCAGGGGCAGCCTTGCGTCTGCGGAAGAAAGCGAGTGCGTCGCGATGCGAAATGAAGGCCTTCTCTCCATCGTAGCCTTCGCTGCCATATGCCTGCCGGCAGCGGGACAATCGTATAAAGTGACCAACATTGTTTCGGACGGCTCCGTGCCTGCCACGACGATGGACGCCAACTTCATCAACCCGTGGGCCGTCACCTCCAGCCCAGTGTGGTGGATTAGCGCCCAGGGCACCGGCTTCGCCTACATCGTTACGCCCGCTGGAGCCATTCCCTTCAAGGTCATCGTACCGGCCGCGTCCGGGGCGGTAGGTGCGACGGGTATGCCTGCCGGCGCCGTCACGACGGCTGGAGCCACCGGGATGGTTCTATCGAACGGCAGCAAAGCCAATTTCCTCTTCTCGACCCTCGACGGCACAATCTCGGGGTGGAACAGCAAGCTCGGTTTTGCCAACTCCATCTGCGAGATCGTGATCAACAACCACGCCTCTGCCTACACGGGTCTGGCGATCCTGAACATCGCCACCGGCGGAGTCACCACCAACAGCTATATCCTCGCGGCGAACTTCGAGGGTAACGCGATCGAGGTATACGACAACACCTTTAAGCCGACGAAGCTCGCCGGCAGCTTTACCGATCCGAGTCTTCCCCCGGGCTACTTTCCCTTCTCGGTGCACGTTTTAGGCACGCAGGTCTTCGTCACCTATACGTTGCGTAACATTGCCAACTACGGAGCGGGTCCCGGCCATGGCGTCGTCAACGTATTCGACACGACGGGGAAGTTCGTTTCCCGCGTGCTTACCTTCGGCAATCTCAACGCGCCCTGGGGAATCGCCTTCGCCCCCGCCAACTTCGGCATCTTCAGCAATGATCTGCTCGTTGGGAACTTCGGTAATGGAATCATCAACGTCTACGACCCTAAGACGTTTGCCTACCTCGGGCAACTGATGGACGCTACTGGTAAGGCTCTCACCTACGGCGACTTGTGGGAGCTTCTTCCGGGCGGCACGACTGTCACCGGCACGACTTCCGTCAGCGGCGGCGATACCAGCACGGTGTATTTCACCGCCGGACTTGCCAACATGGCCCACGGTCTCTTCGCCGGGATCACAAACACGACAACGGCCGGCGGTACACCCACCTTCGGCTTCAGCGCTTCCGAAGGTGCGGCCACAGTCACCGCAGGCAACTCGACCCAAGCCAACGTCAGTGTCACACCCGTGAATGGTTTCAGCGGATCCGTCAGCCTGGCCTGCAGTGGTTTGCCAGCAAAAGCCACCTGCACTTTTTCTCCCTCGTCGCTCACCGTGTCGCCTACTGCCCCCGCGACGGGCACCGTCACCATCCAGACCACGATGTCCACTACAAGTCGGCTACAGCGACATCTTCGGAGCACGTACGCCGCAGGGATCACTTCAGCACTGCTTTTGCCTTTCGCGTCTATCCTGGCGATTCGGCGCCGGCGGTCACGCGGCAACGGAGTTTATGCCATTCGTCTGCTGGGTGTAATGCTTCTGTTCGTTGCGGTCGCAGGACTCATCGCGGGTTGCTCCGACAACAAACACACTGTGCCAGGTACCCCTGCAGGACAATCGACGGTGGTCATGACCGCCAGCGCCGGGTCAGTCATGCAGCAGACCTCCATCGCACTTACCGTGCAATAGATATAGATATGGCGGTACACAACATCCGCTGCTCGAACCGTCTATCGTAGCGTTTCGAGGACCTTCTTTGCGGTTTCGGCTCCCTGGATGGGGAGGGTTGGGTCGTTGAGCACGCCTAGTTGTTTGAGGACAGAGGCCTGATCCCAGTAGATGTGTTCGTGGGCGAGTTTGCCATCGCGAAAGTGGACGATGGCGACTAGCGGGACCTCGACACGGCGGCCGGTGGGAGCGATGCCGGGGAGCATCCAAGGCATCTCGATGGTGTGGGTGAAGGAGAAGATCATCTCGTCGACGAGCTGGTCGGCACCGACGGTGCGGGAGACCGGGGTGAGGGTGGTGTCGGGCGGCATGCAGGGGATGAAGTCGTGGCCGTAGAAGCCGCGGAGGGCCTCCTTGCCGTAGCCGCCAGTCATGGTGGGGATGTGGTTGACGTAGGCGTCGTCGACCATGGTGTCGAGGGTGGACTGGAGATCGCGGGTGACGAATTCGTGGCGGGTGTGCTCTTCCCAGAGGGATTCCAGCTCTTGTGCCGTCATGCGTGGGAGTGTAGGCCCGCATGACGGACGTGACAACAGTAGAGGGTTAGCGGCTGAGCTTGACGGCGAACTGCGCGACGCGCGGGTCGGTGGTGGTGCTGGTGATGCTGCCGAAGGCTGCGGCTCCGAATGAGCCGTTGGGCTGCGAGAAGGCGGGGGTGTTGGTGACGTTGAAGAGCTCGGCGCGCAGCTCGACGTCGGTGCGCTCGCCGATGCGGGTGTGCTTGACCAGAGCGAAGTCGGCGTTGCGATAGGCGGGGCCGCGGACGGGGTTGCGCGATGCGTTGCCGAAGGTGAACTCAGGCGCTGTGGCGAAGGCGGCGGTGTTGAAGAAGTGTGCCGGGGTGCGCTGGCCGGGCGATAGAGCGGGGTTGGCGGTGAGGTTAGGGCGCCGCAGGACGACTCCGGCGAAGCTGTTGAGGTTGGTGGCCTGGGTGACTGTGACGGGCATGCCGCTCTGCAGGCTGACGATGGCGTTGAGGGTCCAGCCACCGAATGCTTTCGTGGCGAGGCCGTGGCCGGCATAGCGGGGGAGCTCGTAGACTCCGCTGATGGCGAAGACGTTGGGCATGTCGCCGTTTGAGGAGTCGCGCTCGAGATAGGGACGGTAGGTGTCGGCTGCGATGAGCGACGAGCTGTTGGGGGACGAGAGCACGGTGGAGGAGAAGACGGAGGATGCGTCGTCGATTAGCTTGGAGTGGGTGTAGCTGAAGAGGAAGGATAGGCCGTGGCTGAGGCGCTGCTCGGCCTTGGCTTCGATGGCGTTGTAGTTGGTGGTGCCGCTGTTGTTGCGGTAGATGGCGACGTTCTGAAAGCGCGGGTAGGGTTTGAGGAGCTGGGCCGCGGCCACTTTAGGACCTCCGATGCTGCTGGATGGGGGGATCAGGCCGTAGTAGGGGTTTGTGACCTGCGCGGTGAGTGCGGTGGGGTTGGTGAGGCCGGTGGCGAGCTGCGCGGCGGTGAGTTGGTTGAGGTTCGCGTCAGGGATGCCAACGTGGACGATGTGCGAGCCGACGTAGGCGATCTCGACGGAGAGATTGTTCGTGATGGAACGCTGCACGGCGAGGTTCCACTGCTGTACGTATCCAGAGCCGGCTTTGCGGTTCGCGGTGTAGACGCTCTGGCCGAGACCGGCGTCGGGCGTGAGGGGAATGGGTGTGACGGTGGGGCCCTTCGAAAGCTGGAAGGCCGGGACGAAGCCGTCGGTGGTCTTCTGCTGGACGTTCTGGATGAAGGGATACTGCGGCGTGGTGAAGGGCGTGGTGATTCCGCTCTGGTCGATGAAGACGATTCCGAAGCCGGTGCGGAGGACGGTTTTGGGATCGACGGCGAAGGTGAAGCCGAGGCGCGGGGCCACGTTCGCCCAGTGCAGCTCGCGGGCGGTGCGAGGGTAGCCGTTGACGCCGAGGTAGTCGAGCTGCTGGGTGGCGAGGTTGAAGACGGCTCCCTGGTTGCGGGTCTCGGTGGAGGGGAGATGGAGCGTCCAGCGTGCGCCGATGTTGAGGGTAAGACGCGGGGATATGCGCCAGTCGTCCTGGGCGAAGAACTCGTAGATGTAGTCGCGGGGGCGGATGGTGCGGTTCTGGAGGTCGATGGAGAAGGTGTCGACCTGGCCGAGGAGGAAGCCGGCGAGTGCGTTGCCGCCGGTAGAACCTTTGGCGCCGGTGGTATTGGTGCCGGTGTTGGTGAAGGAGAAGGAGCCGGTGGGGTTGGGAGGTGAGATGGCGTTGAGCTCGTAGCGGCGCATGTCGGCGCCTGCCTTGAGGGAGTGCGCGGCGTGGGTGAAGAGGACGGTGTCGATGAGCTCGGAGACGGAGGTCTGGTAGCGGGCGGAGGTGCTGGCGTTGGCTCCGAGCTGCTGGAAGCCGGTGAGTGTGAAGAGGGGCAGCACGTTGTTGAAGGAGGCGTTGGTGGGGATGCCGGGGATTCCGAGCGCGTCCGATGCGGTGCTGCTGAGAGTGGGGCCGGACTGCGTGTTGCCGCGGCGCGTATAGCCGAGGCGGACGTCGTTGACGACGCTGGGGGAGAAGGTGTGGGTCTCGCTGAGGACGATCTGCTGGCCGAGGATGTTGGAGAGTCCGCCGACGTTTCCGGTGCCAATGACCGAGCCGCCGATGGCTCCGGAGCCCTCGGGGAGCGGGGTCACGGGCTGCTCGACCTCGTTGTAGTAGGTGTAGCGGGCGAAGCCGCGGTCGCGGCTGCCGTGCGCGGCGTCGATGCGGAGGTCGAACTGGTTCTGGTGGTCGTCGTCGTTTGCGGTGCGGGTGAAGTTGTTGGCTGCTCCGCCGCTGGTGGGGAGTGGGTAGCGCGCGAGAAGCGCGACGGCGGCGGGATCGAGCGGCTTGTCGATGACGTCGTTGGGGAACTCGGTGCGGATGACCTTGCCGTTGACGACCTGCGTGGTGGTTGGATCGTAGATCTTTGCGACGCCGGTGAAGATTCCCCGGCGCTCGGCGAGCGTTGGCACGGTCGAGATGCGGGTGACGCCGATGCGCTGCTTGATGCCCTGATAGTCGCCGAAGAAGAAGAGGCGGTCGTGCAGGATGGGGCCGCCGATGGTGCCGCCGTAGAGGTTGCGGCGATACTCGGGCTTGCGTGCGGCGCTGCCTGCGAAGTAGTTGCGCGAGTTGAGGGCTTCGTTGCGGAAGAACTCGTAGAGGCTGCCGTGGAACTGGTTGTTGCCACTGCGCGTGGCGACGTTGACGACTCCGCCGTTGAATCGGCCGAACTCCGCGGGAACGTTGTTGGCCTCGATGGTGAACTCGGCGATGTCGTCGATGATGGGGAAGAAGGCGACCTGGCCGGGCTCGGGCTGCAGGGCGGAGATTCCGTCGTAGAGGTACTCGTTGGTGCGGGGACGGCCGCCGTTGATGCGCGGGAGGAGGGTTCCGGGTGGCAGTGCGACGCCTGGTGCGAGGGTGCTCAACTGGACGAAGTTGCGCGAGTTGAGGGGGAGCGCGACGACGGTGCTTCCGGCTATGGTGGTGGCGATGTCGCTGGTGGCGGTCTGGAGCAGGGGCGCGTCGGCGTTGACGGTGATGGTCTGGTTGTCGGGGCCGGGTTGCAGGGCGAGGTCGAGGTTCACCGTCTGGCCTACGGTGACGGTGATGCCATTGCGCTGAAGGCGAGCAAAGGAGGGGCGATCGACGGCGATGCTGTAGGTGCCGGAGTTCAGTTGGGTGAAGTCGTATTCGCCCGCATCGGTGGTCGCGGCGTTCTGACGAACGCCGGTGGCGGTCTGGGTGAGCGTGACCTGCGCGCCGGAGATGGCCGCACCGGATGGGTCGCTGATCCGGCCCTTGAGCTCACCTCGAACCTGCGCGCTCACGGGCGCGGCGACCACACAGGTAGCGACCAAAGACAGCACAATTTTGGTCGTAATAATTCTAGTCATATCGTCTCATCGATTTTAGACGATTTTAATCGAGGTCACTTTTTGAAGCCGCGCCATGCGCAGAAGCCGGAAGGTAGTAGAAAGGCTGGTCCACAGGTACTGCGGGGATGACGGAAAGGATGACCGGAGTCGGAGTTCGCTCCGATCCACGCATCGCAATTACGGAGTAGAAGAGTTCGGGGCGGCGCTTTCTTTCAGGAATCGGATGAGGTCGCGGCGCTCCTGCGGCTTTGCTACGTGGAAGTCCATGTTGTTTCCGGGGAGGTAGGCGTCGGGGTCGGTGAGCCAGCGGTCGAGGGTGAGCTCGTTCCAGACGATGTGCGCATTTTGAAGGGCCGGGGAGTATGTAAAGCCGGGCGCTTGTCCGGAGGTTCGTCCAAAGACTCCACTGAGATTGGGGCCTTCGCGGTTCTGGGCAAGCGAATGGCATCCGGTGCAGCGCTTCTCGAAGACGAGCTTGCCCTGGACTGCGCTGCCTTCGGTGGGGAGCGGCTGGCTTGGGTCTGTTGCGAGCGGCGACGACTGATGTGCCCACTGGGTGAGGAGCTGCAGGTCGGCCGCGGTGATGGCGGAGTTGCGGTGGATGTTTCGGTATTGGGGCAGAGGCATCTTGCCGGCTCGGGTCTGCTGGATGATCTTCGCCTGGAGGGTTTGCTGCTGGTCTGAGGTGTAGGTGTCCCACGCGGAGAGGTCCATGTGTTTGCGGCCTTCGAGGATGTCACGCTCCATGAACCACGAGATGGGCGCGAGGCGGCCGTAGAGGGGTGCTCGAGTCTGAGTGGAGTGGCAGTCGGCACATTTGGCAGTGAGAAGATCGCGCACCTGAGGCGGTACAGAGGAGTGTTCCATGATGGGTGCGGGCGAGGGGTTGGGGGTATAAAGGCCCGCGTCACCGAAGGGGTGAACGCGGGCGAGTAACAGCGAGGACAGCAATGCAGTGGCACAGACGGCGGAGATGCGGAGGCGGGTCATACTGTTTCCGCGAGTGAGGAGTCGACGAGGGCGAGGTGGCTTTGCCGGGCGATGTAGCGGACCTGGGTGATGCCGAGGACGCTGCGGAGTTTGCCGGCAGGGACGACCATGGGTCCGGCGCTTGGAGCCTTGCCGGGTGCGGGTTGTGGGAACGCTGTCGAAGTGGCGGTGTGGAAGGCTACGTTGCCTTCCACCTTCTGGACGACCTGGTGGATGTGTCCGTTGAGGACGGTGACGGAGCCGAAGCGCTTGAGGTAGGAGAGGGCCTCGGCGCCGTCGGCAGTGCCCCAGCCCCACTCGGGATAGACCATCCACAGAGGGAGGTGGGCGAAGATGACGATGGGGGTGGAGGCGGAGAGCGAGGCGAGATTCTGTTTGAGCCACGTGAGCTGCTCGGGGCCGAGCTTGCCGAGGGCGTCGATCTGGAGGCAGTTGTTGAGGCCGATGAAGTGCACGCCTTTGTGGTTGAAGCTGTACCAGCCGCTGCCGAGGGTCCCTTTGCCGAAGCGCTCGCGATAGAGGGCGCCGTCGTCGGACGCGGTGTCGTGCTCGCCGGGGACGTAGAAGATCTGGCCGACGCGGGCGGCTTTGACGAGCTGCTCTGCGGTGTCGAACTCGGTGGCGCGCGAGGCGTGGCTTATGTCGCCGGTGTGCAGGAGAAGTTCGGGCGTAGTGTGAAGTGCATTGATTTTATCGATGGCGAGCTTGAGGGTTCCGGTAACGTCCTGATTGGCGGCTTTGTTGAAGCCGATGTGGCTGTCGCTGATCTGGACGAAGCTGAAGCCGGCCGCGGCTTGGAATGCGGAGCCTGCGGTTGCGGCAAAGAGTCTTGACGTGGGAACGCCGCCGGCCATCGTCCAAAGCAGACCGGTACCGGCCCAGGCCATGCAGGAGAGGAAGTTGCGGCGGTCGATTCCGTCGCTTGCGGGCTGGGGCTCGGATATGGGTTGGGATGACGTGGGTTCGGATATGGGCCCGGATGTGAGTTCGGATGTGGGTTCGGATATTTGAGGCCGTGTTCGTACGGGTGTAACGTTGTCGTTGTCCTTCATCGGATAGAACCTCCGCACATGCAAACTGGACTGTGCATGGTTTATTCCGTTGATATTTCTTGGAAGAGGACGGAATAAATTTGCGGGCTGGCAGTTTTCATCTTTGGAGCGAGGGCAGATATCTGCTGAGCGATGACGCTACTGCCATGGAAACGCGCGGCGCGTGAGAACGGTCCTCAACCCAGTGGGTTTGAGGATCTCGCGGCTCCGTTGCTGCCTGCTCTGTACAACCTTGCCCACTGGCTGGCGCGGAATCCGGCTGATGCAGAGGACCTTGTACAGGAGACGTTTCTCAAGGCTCTGCGGGGGTTCAGCAGCTTTGAGCCGGGGACGAACTTCAAGGCGTGGATCTTTCGGATTCTGCGGAATACGTATCAGACGTCGCGGACGGGATTAGCTGCGATGCGCACGGTGGCTCTGGAGGATGAGCTGGAGAGTAGCGACGCGGGGCCGCCGCTTTATCCTGAGGGCGCGATCGAGCGGGAGACTCCGGAGAGCAACCTGATCCGGCTGAGCGACCGGGCAGCGGTGGAAGAGGCGATGGAGCAGTTGCCACCGAGGTTGCTCGAGGTGATTCTGCTGTGCGATGTGGAAGAGATGAAGTACAGAGAGATTGCAACGGTGCTGGAGATTCCGATGGGTACGGTGATGTCGCGAATTGCGCGTGCGCGGATGGCGCTTCGGCAGGAGCTTGGCCGAAGGAGGGAGACGCGAGTATGACAGAGCATCTGACGCCGAGCGTGCTGAATCTGTTTGCCGATGGCGAGCTCTCCTCTGATCAGGTTGCCGGAGTGAATGAGCATCTTGCCGCGTGCCAGGCGTGCACGGCGAGTGCGCTGTCGCAGATGGTGTTGAAGTCTACGGCGGCGCGGGCTGGGAGTCGTTACGTAATTCCCGGAGATCTGCAGAAGCGGTTGTTGCCCCAGGCCTCGGAGAAGGCTTCAGAGGTTGAAGGCACGCAGAGTCGCGGTGTGCGGGTGACGGAAGCTCGAAGAGCCATGAGGTTTGGCCTGCTGGGTTGGGCAGCGGCGGTGGCGCTGCTGCTGGTCTCGGTGGGCATCGTATCTTTGCAGCGGGGTGCGGTGGCACGTGTCGATGAGGCGGCGCTGGTGACTGAGGTGCTCGATCAGCATATTGGTACGCTGGCGGCGAACCAGAAGCCGCAGGTGCTCTCCTCGGATCGTCACACCGTCAAGCCGTGGTTCCAGGGCAAGATCCCTTTCACCTTCAATCTTCCGGAGGGGTTGCCGGAGGATACGAGGCTGGATGGGGCAAATCTGGCTTATCTGCACAATCAGCCGGTGGCGCAACTGCTGTACAGCATCGGGAGGCATCGGGTGTCAGTGTTTGTGCGGGAGCGAGGAGGGGCGAGTGTACCCGGCGAGCTTGTCACGGAGCACTCGGGCTTCCATATAGTCCGTGTCGACACTCCGGAGCTGGAGTTTGTGGCGGTAAGCGATGTGGATCCGGGCAGGCTGCGCGGTCTGGTTGCTGCTATCGGGAAGGCGCAGATGAAGGGACAGTAGCGGAGAGTGTCTCCAAGCGGGCCTTGTCGATTTGGAGGAGAAGCTATTGACGGGCGGATTTCTGGAAGGAGGCCGGCTCGAGCGGAGGTTGCGCGGGCGCGGAGGAGGACTGCACGGGGATCTCGGCTGTGGCGGCGAAGCGCGTGGTGGGGAAGGCGTTGGGGTAGTTCTGCTGGATGTAGTTGATCATCTGCTCGCGGACAAGGCAGCGGAGGTCGAAGCTGTCGCTGGAGTTGCGGGCGCTGACGAGGCAGCGAAGCTCCATGGTGCGGTCGGTGAGATTGGTGACCTGGAGGCCGCAGACATTCTTGTCCCAGAGAGGTGAGGACTCTGCGATGCGCTTGAGTTGCTGGCGGAGGTCTTCGACGGGGATGGAGTAGTCCACGTAGAGGAAGGCGGTGCCGAGGAGGTCGGTGGCCTCGCGTGTCCAGTTCTGGAAGGAGTTTTCGATGAAGTAGGACAAGGGCACGATGAGGCGGCGGAGGTCCCAGATCTTGACGACGACGTAGGCAGAGTTGATCTCTTCGATGCGTCCCCACTCGCCCTGGATGACGACGACGTCGTGGATACGGATGGGCTCGGTGAAGGCGATCTGCAGACCGGCGAAGAAGTTGGCGGCGGTGGAGCGGGCGGCGGTGGCGAGGATGACGGAGGCGACTCCGGCGGAGGCGAGAAGGCCGGAGCCGTAGTGCAGGATGCGGGGGTCGTTGAAGGTCCAGAGGAGCGCGCCGATGTCGATGATGACGACGAGGGCGATGAGCATGCGGCGGAAGAGCTGGAACTGGGTGTGGACGCGCCGGGCCTGGATGTTGTTCTCCGCGGTGAGGTCGTAGCGGCGGAGCATGATGGCCTCGAAGACGTAGATGCTGCCGACGGCGAACCAGCCGAGCGCGACGACGATGGCCATGGCGATCCCTTGGCGGAGGATGGCGTAAAGGTAGTCGGGCACGCCGGGAACGAGGGGAAGAACAATGGCGAGACAAGTGAAGGAGAAGATGGAGCGCGCAGGGCGGCTAAGGTGCTCCCGAATTCCCCAGCGGGTCGTCTGCTGCTCCTCTTGCTTGCGGAGTACGCGGAACAGGATGTAGTGCCCCAGATTGGAGACAACAATGCCAGCGCAAAGGACAAAGATGGCAAGGAACCAGGGGTGCCGGAAGTTGATGTGAGCGAGCATAGTAGAGTGGGCTGCGGCCAGTTTCGCACAGCTACTTGTTGAGGATGATGCGAGCGAGGGAGCGGTTGCTTGTGGGCGCGCCGCTCAGCGATGAGATTGGAGGTAGTCGAGACCTTCGAGGACGGTCTGCTGGAGGGCGATGCGGTGGTCGGAGTAGGAGTGGTCCGTGGCGTAGTGGACCTCATTGACCTCGGGGTCACCGATCTTGCGGAGGTTGGCGACCAGGGCGTCGCTGGCATCGGCGAGGCCGTCATCTGAGGTGACGACGAGGACGGGGCGCGCGGAGAGCTTCGGCGCGAGGTCGGGGAGGTTCCACTTGGCGGCGTTGGCGAAGAGATCGCGGGCGAGGGACTCGGGGGTGCATCCGGCGAGTGGAGCGATGCCCTCGGCGGCGAGGCCCTGCTCGATGCGTGGGAGAGCGGCCTCCTGCTGGTTGGCCTTGACGACGGGGAGGGCAAAGCCGGCCATGTTGGCGGCAGAGATGAGGCCGAGGCCACGGATGGCGGGGTCGACGGCGGCGACGTTGGCGGCGACCATGCCTCCCATGCTGTGTCCGATGAGGACGATGTATTTCGGATCGGAGCGGAGTTTGGCTGCGTTGGCTGGATCGCGGAGGTAAGCGATGGCGGATTGCGTGTCCTCGATGGCGTGGGTGAAGGAGAAAGATCCGGGCGAACCCCAGGCTCCGCGGTAGTTGAAGTAGAGGACGTCCCATCCGGCGCGGCGGATCGCCTGGGCGAGGTCGAGGTTCTTCTCATTTCCGGGGAAGCCGTGAAGAAGGATGACGATGGGGTGCGGGCCGGGACCGGAGGCGACGTAGACGATGGCGTTGAGGAGCGCTCCGTGGCTGGGGAGCTGGAAGGATTGCATCGCGGCGGGGTTGGCCTTGTCGGGGGCGGGATCGGTGGTGATGGCTGCGGGGGCCTGGGCTGCGGCAGCGAGTGAGGCGCAGAGAAGTGCGGCAATGGCGATGAGTTTGCGAGTGGGCATGCGGTGATTGTAAAGAGAGTTCCAGTGGGTTTAATGATGAAGTTGCGAAAGCCGCAACTTCATCGGGCCACTGTCGCATTCACGGTTTTCTGCAGCGGCGGCACCTATGGGTTCAGAAGAGACTTCCCGTAGCCCACAGGAATAGCGAAATTCGATCCGCCGAACTCACGCACCATGGCGAAGTTAATTCCTATAACTTTGCCCTCATTACTAAAAAGAGGACCGCCAGAGCCGCCCGAGGTGGTTTGGGCATCATAGACAATCTTGTCAGGCAGCACGTCGCCGATATGCCCCTGGGTGGTGGTAGGCCTGATCAGGTTGCGGCGGGCGAGCTCTTCCATCACCTGCTTCGGATCACCTTTGGATGCAGTCGCAATGGACTGGAGCGTCTCAGCGCCTGCCCGAGCCAGAATTGCATCAAGAGCAGTCGGATATCCAAGCAGCACGACGGGCCCTCCACTGACGGCCGAGCCGCGGCCCTCGGCAAGAGTTATCTGTTTGATTCGCAGTCCTGAGACATTTCCCCTTACGACAGCAACGTCCGCGGTAGAGGAAATCCTCTCCGTGTTGATGGCAATGCCGTGTGGAACGCCGGGGAAATATGCTGTCATCTCAACAATCGCTGGCTCAAGCCCTTGACTTAGCAGTTCCTTCAAATCGTCGTTCTGCCACCAGGGCTCGGCCACATGATGATTGGTGAGGATTTGTCCGCCGGCAGAGGCGAGAAACCCAGTACCAAAAACATCCAGGCGTACTTCCGGACCATCTCCGTTGAGGCTCAGGAGTGGGTTGTTGTGTTCATCGGTCGTTGGCTCGCCACTGCTCGTTAACCCAGCGTAGTGCAATCTCAATCCGCTAGTGTGGTCGCGGAAGCCAAGCACAACGTGAATGAGGCAGACACTCGGCTCATAGGACTGGATAATCGTCTGCGCAACCTTGCCCTCGGACTCGAGCTTCTGAAGGCGGCCTTCTACTACGGTTAATTGATTTTGCAAAGCGGAAGCGTCTTCTGCCTGGCTACTTGCGATTTGCGCTCTCAGATCTTCGCTCTTCTTCTTAAGTTGGAGCTTTTCTGGATCTGTCGCCAGGGATGGGCCGCGTTGCCCGTCTTCAAGGGCCCGACGCGAGCGCTCCATCAACTGTTGCTGCGTCAGCACGCCAGTCTGCAATCGGGTGAGCGCAGCATAGACCCGAGTATTCTGCTGCTGGGTGCGACGGTAGAAGAAGAAAGCGGCCAGGCCGGCAACGATAAGAACGGCAACAATCACAACGCCGCCAACTCGCAGCGTCCGCCGTTCTTCGTTGACCGCTGTCACCACCTGCTGGGTAGCGTTTCGATTCTCTTCGGCTTTGCGCAGCCGCTCTAGAGACTCGTCCTCGACGAATTTGTTCCGCAGTTGCGAGCGCAGACGGGACAGCAATTCGTGTGGGTCGAAGGGCAGTGACAGCACATCGTCTGCCCCGAGATCCAACCCCCGAGTCCGTTCGGCAGACTTGCCTGGAGATAGCATCACAACGCGTATGTTCCGCGTGCGCTCGGAACCCTTGATTTCAGAAAGAAGGTCACAGCAGTCGAGCTGGGGAGGATCGGCACCCATGACAACTGCGTCGGGATTGAAGGCGAGAACTGCCTTCAGTCCTTCCCGGTAGTCGGTCGAGACCTCATATCCCGCATCGCTCAGCACCATGACGATGTGTTCCCTGAGAGCATCGTCAGACTCCACCACCAGCAACTTCCCTGCCTTGTCGTTCATAAATCCTCTTCCTTAGGCCCGAATTACTCTGGTCGCGAAAACGGGGTACCTCCAAGAAATCTACTCCTTTCCTTTGTTGAACGCTTAAGAGCAAAGGTGGGTAAGTTCGTTAAGTTTATGAGCTCAGCGAATTGCTCATTCGCCGTCTAATTTGGTACCAAAGCTACGCTCAAGTCTCTCAAAATGCTGTGTTGACGGAAGCCAATGCTGTGAGTCCGAGGCCGCGACTGCAGTCTGTGGCGTAGATGATCGTCGTCGAGGTCAACCAGGCGGGGGTGTAGGCGTTGCAGTCTCCTGAGGTGAGCACACTCTCGTGGCGCGAGACTGTGTCGAATGAGACAAGCTGCCAGCGGTTGCGCCGTAGCTCTGTAAGAGCGACGAGACGCTCGTCCGGCGAGATCGAGAAGGACGCGATTTCTTCGTCCGCCGAGAAGAAGGGGACGGGTTGGTTGCCAGGGACTACGGTGAAGAGTCCCATGCGGCCGCGATGCTTCGCTAGGAAGAGAAGAGCGCCGGAACGCAGGAAGGATGCGCTCCGGACGTCGTAGTTATCGTCCTCGACGATGTGCGTCGGTGAATTTGGCGGCACAACACTCGCGCGGCCTTGTGGCTCGTCGAAACTCGACATCCAAAGACTGCCACGCCCTTTGGTTTCCCGAACAAAGGCGAGGGTAAGACCGTCGGCAGATAGGGCGGGTGACTCCGCGTCCTGGGCCACGAGCGATGCGTCAGAGGCGCGGACGATGCGTGAACCGGCGGCATCAGCAAGCTCCAGGAGCACGGAATGGTCTACGCCGATGGCATAGGTGAGTTGGTCCGGGGACTTCTGCGCCCTGGCTTGGGGAGTGAGTTGGCGGCCCTGCTTGTCGAGCACGCGGTAGCCATCGGGCAGCATAGCGACGAAGAGATAGCCATCTCGTTCAGGGCGTGGCTGAGTTGCGAGGTAGGGCGTCGAAGGCGCCGGAATGCGGTGACCCATCTCCTGCTGTCGATGGAAGAAATGATGTCGGTAGCCGGCGATGCTCAACATCAAGGCCACGGCAGCGGACACGAGCAGCAGGGCGAGGCGGGACGTTGAGTGCTTGCCTGATCCGCCGGAAGGATATCTCCACAGGCAGATAATGAAGAGCGCGGAGAATGCGATCCCGAGCCAGAGACGGGAGAAGGCAAGCGATGTTGCCATGGCGGCGCCGAGATGCGGGGAAGGCTTAACGAGGTCAGCCGCAGAGATGAGGAAGTAGAGAGTGACTGCGAGGGCCGCCAGTCGATTTTTGTTTCGTCTGAGAAGAGAGTCGACGAGCAGGACGATGGAGAGGATCATCACGACAAAGTGATAACTGGACGGAACGGGCGACAGAACAAGGAGAGCGATGAGGAAGGCTGACCACTCCAGCTGCTCGCGGTCAGGCTCGGCAGGCGCAGGCCGAAGCAGAGCGAACAGTGGAAGGAAGATCGTCATCTGCCAGAGCGGATACAGGATGGCGTAGAGGGAAGGCGAATCAAGGGGCGGCGCTGGATTGAGCTCAGGCTCGAAGAGAAAGAGTCGGTGAAAGAGCGCGGCGCCGGATGCGGCGTGAAGATTGTAGGGATCGAGCACCTCTCCCTGCATGCTTCGCGGAAGGATCTGAGTGGCGTAGGTATAGAGCAGACCCCCGCCCATCCACAGACTTCCGACGGCGACGATGATGACGGCCGTGCCGAGTGTGGAGAGTGCCGCGCGCCACTGCCGCTTCCAGAGGAAATAGAGGAGGAAGAGCAGAGGGTACACCTTGAGCGCACCGGCAAATGCAACACATGCGCCGCAGGCGAGCTCCTGGTCGCGGTGGTGAAAGTAGTAGGCCAACACCAGCAGGAATAGTACGAGCAGATGCATCTGCCCGTAGAGAAAGCTGACGCGCAGCGGAAGGACGGCCAGCAGGCAGAGCAGCCAGATGCGTCGGCGGCCTAGCGACGTCGATCGGTGCAGCAGCTCTGCGCTTGTTGCAAGAAAGATCAGGTTGGCGACAATCCAGATGCGCTTCGCGTTGAGGGCGGAGAAGATCGACAGCGGGACGATGGGAAGCGCGGAGAAGGGCGTGAGGCCGGCGAAGCCGACGAGGCTCTGGTCCAGACCCCAGTGGTCTTTGATTCGCTGGAGCCATACCCAGTCGTAGATGCGGTCGAGGCTGTAACCCTCGCGAAGCAGGCGGGCGACGAGATAGTAGTTGGGGAAGTCGGTGTTGAGCGCCTGCCATGCGGGGAGGATGCCCTTCCAGAAGAGGAAAATGGCGAGCGCCGCGCACAGTGCAGTTTCAAATCCTGGCTGAAATGAGAGCTCGTGCTGAAAAAGCCCTTGAGATACGGGCCTGTCGCGCGTGATTTCGCTCGCCATATGGTTTGAGCTTATGCTGCGTGGCACGAATTTTGAGATGAAGGCAAGAAAATTTACATCTTCAAGACAAGTCGATTCCTGGACTTACGATGCGGTCGGGAGATCTCGTTTTAGGAACTGTTTTGAACGGACAGCCTAAAATAGAAGTGATGGCTTTTACAGAACAGTACGATGTTGTCGTTGTCGGCGCGGGGCATGCCGGCTGTGAGGCGGCGATGGCGGCGGCACGCATGGGGCTGCGGACGGCGCTGTTTACCCTGAACCTTGATCTGATCGCGCAGATGAGCTGCAATCCGGCGATTGGCGGGATCGCCAAGGGGCATCTTGTGCGTGAAGTCGACGCGCTGGGTGGTGTGATGGGCGAGGTCGCCGAT
The DNA here is from genome assembly GCF_025685645.1 of Edaphobacter bradus. Lineage (NCBI taxonomy): Bacteria > Pseudomonadati > Acidobacteriota > Terriglobia > Terriglobales > Acidobacteriaceae > Edaphobacter > Edaphobacter bradus. Next base: position 1,299,108 of record NZ_JAGSYF010000002.1, on the reverse strand, counting down.
GCGTGCGGGATTCAGTTCCGACTGCTGAATACGAGCCGCGGGCCGGCGGTGTGGTCTCCGCGGGCGCAGTGCGATAAGGCGCTGTATCGCGTGAAGATGCGCGAGGTGCTGGAGGGCCAGAAGAATCTCTTTATCAAGCAGGCTGAGGTAGTGGACCTGATTGTTGAGGAGGCGGCTGGACATTCTGGACGCTCCGAGCAAAATGCGGGGGTTCTTCGCTCCGCTCAGAATGACGATCATGTGGTTGCTCACCCCAGAGTTGTGCGTGGGTTGAGGCTGCGGGATGGACGTGAGGTTCGTGCTGCGGCTACGGTTGTCACGACCGGGACGTTTTTGAATGGGCTGATTCATTGCGGCGAGCAGCAGTACACGTCTGGGCGCAGCGGTGAGCCGGCAAGCGTGTTGCTCGGCGAGAACCTGAAGAAGCTGGGGTTGCGCCAGTGCCGGCTGAAGACAGGCACGCCGCCGCGGCTGGATGGGCGGACGATTGACTGGTCGCGGTTTGAAGAGCAGCCGGGGGACGATGATCCTACGCCGTTTAGCTTCAGGTCAGCGGGTCGACTGGCCAGCACGGCGGCGAGTCATCACGGCAGCGAGACGGCTCGGTGGACGCCGCAGCTGCGGCAGGTGAGCTGCCACATCGCGTATACGACGGACGAGACGCTGCGGTTGATTCGGGAGAATGTGCACCGGTCGCCGATGTATACGGGGCAGATTGCGGCGATTGGGCCGCGCTATTGTCCGTCGATCGAGGACAAGATCGTTCGCTTCCCGGACAAGACGAAGCACCAGTTCTTCCTGGAGCCCGAGGGACTGAACACGCATGAGGTCTACATCAACGGCATGAGCACGAGCTTGCCGATGGAGGTGCAGGCGGCGATGGTGCACTCCATTCCAGGGCTTGAGAACGCGGAGATGCTGCGGCCCGGATATGCGATTGAGTACGACGCGATCGATCCGACGGAGCTTGATCGCGCGCTGAAGGTGAAGAGCTACGAGGGGCTGTATCTCGCCGGGCAGATCAATGGCACGAGTGGATATGAAGAGGCCGCGTGCCAGGGGTTGATGGCGGGGATCAATGCGGCTCTGGCGGCGAAGGCAGCCCTGAGCGGAGAGCCTGTCGCGGCGTTCACGCTTGATCGCACGGAGGCTTACACCGGGATTCTGATCGATGACCTCATCAGCAAGGGCACGAATGAGCCCTACCGGATGTTTACTTCGCGAGCGGAGTTCCGGCTGCATCTGCGCATTGATAACGCCGATCGCAGATTGACTCCGCATGGGCGTCGGCTGGGGCTGATCGACGATGAGGCGTGGGCGGAGTATGAGGCGAAGCAGGCTCGGGCGCAGGTGTTCGGCGCACTGCTGCAGGCGACGAAGGTGAAGGTGGAGGAGCTTCCGGCTGCCGTGCGCGCGAAGATCGAGGGCACGAGCGGCTCAAAGTTTGAGGGGGGCCAGACCTTTGCGCAACTGCTGAAGCGGCCGGAGGTGACGATTGAGGAGCTGGCTCCGGCGCTGCGCGGAGTGATGGTGCAGGCAGGCGAGCTGGCAGGTTGGATTGCCGCGATGGATGCGACGGGCGGCGAGCGGCTGCCGGCTTGGGTGCGGAACGAGATGAAGACGGTCGAGACGGAGATCAAGTTCGCGGGGTATCTCGACCAGCAGCGGCGCTCGATGGAGAGGTTGAAGCGCGCGGAGCAGCAGGTGATTCCGGAGTGGTTCGACTACGGCGCGGTGAGCGGGCTCTCGCGTGAGATGCACGAGAAGCTGACGCGCGTGCGTCCGCAGACGATCGGGCAGGCGAGCCGCATCTCGGGTGTGACTCCGGCGGCGGTTAGTTTGCTGCTGGTGTACATCGAGATTCAGGGGCGGCAGCAGCAGCAAGTCGTTGCGTGAACGCGGGCTTAACTCTATCAACGGCCTCATTTGTGACCTTCGGGGACATACCGACATCTAAAGAATGATTGTTAAGGTCCGGAGGAGACGCGATGAAGAAATTTGCGGTTTGGCTGCTGTTTGCGGCTTTGGGAGTTGTGCTCGCGGGCCTGCTGACAAGAGGAGGACGAACGATGGCGATTGCAGCAGAGAGGAAGGAGCCGATTCCGGCTCCTGTAGTGAATGAGCCGGCTAAGGGGCATAGCGAGACGGCGGTCTTCGCCGGCGGATGCTTCTGGGGTGTGCAGAGCGTCTTTCAGCGCGTGAAGGGCGTGACTGCGACGACGGCGGGATACTCGGGCGGGACGAAGGCAACGGCGAACTATCGCGATGTGTCGTCGGAGCAGACGGAGCATGCCGAGTCCGTGAAGATCGTGTTCGATCCGTCGAAGGTGAGTTACGGCACGCTGCTTAGGATCTTCTTCTCGGTCGTGCATGATCCGACGCAGTTGAATCGGCAGGGGCCGGACGTCGGGACGTCGTATCGCTCGGCGATCTTCTACACGACGCCAGAGCAGCAGAAGGTTGCGGCGGCTTACATCGCGCAGCTCGACGCGGCGCATGTGTTTCCGAAGAAGATTGTGACGCAGCTTGTACCGCTTCAGGCGTTCTACGATGGCGAGGACTATCACCAGGATTATGCCGAGAAGAATCCGGACAACCCGTACATCCAGGTTTGCGATATTCCGAAGATCGCTGGACTGAAGCAGCAGTTCCCGGAGTTGTTTGAGGAGTACACGCGGAAGTAACGCCGGTGCAAATCTCCGGCTTTGTGTGGAATACCGAAGAAACGGGTGGGCTATCAACAAAGGAGCGGCGATTTCCTCGCTGCTCCTTTGTTGTTTGTGTGTGTGTGTTCGCTGAGAATAGAAACATCCCATGGCTTCCTTTGCACAACTGACCGCTAACGACGATAGTCTTCCCTCCTCCGTACACGCCGAGACCGCGATTCTCGGGGCGATGATGCTGGACAGCCTTGCGATCAACGACGCCACGGCGCGGCTGATCGCCGATGACTTCTCGCTCGACTCGCACCGGCGCATCTATGGCGCGATCATGGAGCTTGCGACCCTGGGGCATGGCGTGGACTTCATCACCGTGCGCGAGGTGCTGGCGAAGAAGAAGGAGCTGGACTCGATCGGCGGGCCGGCGTATCTCACGTTTCTGACTGAGGGGATTCCGCGGAACCTCAACATTGAGAGCTACGTCCGCATCGTCAAGGACAAGAGCCTGCTGCGGCAGCTGATGAGCATCTTCAGCGAGGGGGCGACGCGCGCGTCGGACCAGTCGGAAGACGCAATCAACGTGCTGGGCGACGTTGAGGCGCAACTCTCGAGCGTGGCGGACAGCGCGATTCAGCGCGGGTTTTCGGGAATCGGCGAGATTGTGGCTTCGTCGTTCGGGTCGATCGACAAGCTGTATGAGCAGGGCCGCGAGATCACAGGCCTCGCCACGCACTACATCGAGTTCGACCGCATGACGAGCGGGTTGCAGGAGTCGGACCTCATCATCATTGCGGCGCGTCCTTCGATGGGCAAGACTGCGTGGGCGATCAACATCGCGCAGAACTCGGCGGTGAAGGATGGCAAAGTGGTCGCGGTGTTCTCGCTCGAAATGTCGAAGGAGAGCCTGCTGCGGCGTCTGCTGGCGAGCGAGGCGATGGTGAACTCGCGCAAGATCCAGACGGGCTTTCTTCCCAAGGAAGACAAGGGCAAGCTGCTGGCCGCGCTCGAGCGGCTGATGGAGTCGAAGCTGTTTATCGACGACACTCCGGGCATCACGCTGGCGGAGATGCGCGCGAAGGCGCGGCGGCTGAAGCAGCAGGAGGGCGCGCTCGACCTGATCGTGATCGACTACCTGCAGCTCGTCACCGGAGGCTCGTCGGGCCCGGGCAAGAAGGGCTTCGAGAACCGCAACCAGGAGGTCTCGGCCGTCTCGCGCGGACTGAAGGCGCTGGCCAAGGAGATGAAGGTTCCAGTGATTGCGCTGTCGCAGTTGTCGCGTTCGAGTGAGCAGCGCGGCGGCGACAAGAAGCCGATGCTCTCGGACCTGCGTGAGTCCGGCTCGATCGAGCAGGATGCCGACCTCGTCGCCTTCATCCACCGCGATTCGTACTACAACAAAGACGAGAACGGCGATGAAGATCCGGAGTCGAAGGGCAAGGCGGAGATCATTATCGCCAAGCAGCGAAACGGCCCGACCGGGAGCGTGCATCTTGCCTATCTCTCGGACTTTACGCGGTTTGAGAACCTGACTGAGGGTGGGTTCGGCGGCGGCGGTTACTAGCTTCCGGAGTTGTGCATCCTGATCGATGAGGTTCATACTTCAGCGGGCAGGCGTTTATGGCTATCCGACACGCTGGGACTCCGGGATTTACGGACGATGGCTCGCATTGGCCGGCGGCGGTGGCTTCGCTGGCTGTGGGGGCTTTTTTCTTTTCGCTCTGGTTCTGGCTGCTGCCTTCGTGGCTGGGCTTTCAGGTTGAAGCCGAGAGGGCCGCTCCATGGCGGTGGATTGCGGTTGTGCCTTCGGTGCTTGGGTTTGCGGTCGCACTGCGCTGCGTGTGGGACTTTGGCTGGACGGGACATGGAACGCCCGCGCCGTTTGCCCCGCCGCGGAGACTGGTTGTGGTGGGGTTCTACCGGTATGTGCGGAACCCGATGTATGTGGGGTTCTTTATGGGGTGGGCCGGGCTGTGGGTGGTCTTTGGACGCGCGAGCGCGTGGGCGATTGCCTTCGCCATCGTGGCTGTGATTGGCGTGAATCTGTTTGTCATGTTTTATGAAGAGCCGCATCTGCGACGGGTCTTTGGTGCGGAGTACGAGGAGTATTGCAGGAACGTGAACCGGTGGGCTCCGAGGCTGCATCCGTGGCGAAAATTGGACTGACCTCTACCCCTGAGCCTGCACTTCATCACAAAATCTTGACCCTACTGACATGAGGCTGTCAGCATGGGTTCGCTATGCTCCATGTTAGAGAGAGAACGATCAGAAGGAGCATGTCATGAGCACCCAGACGCCAGAGCAGGCCATCGCGCAGACGCCAACCGAGACGGCCGTGCGGACCCATGCGATCAACTGGTTCGAGATTCCGTGCGACGACCTCGACCGCGCCACCGAGTTCTATGAGACCGTGCTGGGCGCGAAGATGCATCGCGAGAGCCAGTCGGCGAGGTCGATCTTCGCCACGGACCCGACAGGCACCGGCGGCATGCTGGTGAAGCGCGGCTACCGCAGACCCGGCCGCGGCGGGGCGCTGGTGTACCTGAACTGCGACGGCATTCTGGACGCTGTGCTTTCGCGGGTGGCGCGGGCCGGAGGGCTGATCCTGATGCCGAAGACGGAGGTTCCGGGCGGGTACGGTCACTTTGCCTGCATGAGAGACTCCGAGGGAAACCACATCGGGCTGCACTCACACTAAGATTTTGAGATGCGACGTGCCGACCGCCTCTTCCGCATCGTGCAGTTTCTTCGCCAGGGCCGCCTGCTTACGGCGCAGATCCTGGCGGACAAGCTGCAGGTCTCGCAGCGCACCATCTACCGCGACATTCAGGACCTGCAGCTCTCGGGCACTCCAATTGAAGGCGAGGCAGGCGTGGGCTATACGCTGCGCCGCGATATGGACCTGCCCCCGCTGATGTTTACTCGTGGCGAATTGACGGCTCTGGTGCTGGGCGCGCGGCTGGTGCGTGCCTGGGGCGGCTCAGAGAACGTAATAGGAGCGACGCAGGCGCTACAGCGCATCGAAGCCGTGCTACCGCCGGAGCTGCGCACCGAGTTCGACTCCATCCTGCTGTACGCACCGGGCTTTCGGATGCGGCAGCCTCTGCGCGATAGGCTCGATGCGCTGCACAGCGCCTGCAAATCGCGCCGCGTCGTCTCGTTCGGATACGCGCGCGAGGACGGGGAGCGCAGCCACCGCAGCGTGCGTCCGCTGGCTCTCGCATTCTGGAGCGGCGTGTGGACGCTGATGTCGTGGTGCGAGCTGAGGGACGACTTCCGCGACTTCCGGCTCGACCGCATGGATGAGGTCGAGGTGCTGGAGCGCACGTTTACAGCTCACCGCGGCCAACGGCTGGAGGACTATCTGAAAAAGGTGATTCCGGACGCGGCGGAGCGCAGGCTCTACATATCGCCCGGAGTTCTTCCCTAGCCGCCGCTATTGCTGACTCTGCGGCAGGAGCGCGCGGCCGGCCTGTTGCATAGCAGCGGCGGGCAGTTCGGGCGCTGTGACGTGTCCGCCGAGGTGCGCCGCGATGTTCGGCGGCCATAGCGGATCGGCTGCCGCGACCGCGCTGAGCGAGACGTCGGGGATCTTCGTGCCGATGCTGGTGTTCATCGCGTCGATGAAGGTGTTGGCGACGACGGCGTAGCCGGTGTTGGTGGGGTGAATGCCATCGAGCGTGAAGACTCCGCCGAGGAAGCCGGTGGTTCCGGTGTATCCGTTGATGGTTACGCCCTGAGACGCGATCTGGGTGAAGAGTGCGTTGATGTCGACCAGCGTGGCTCCAGCGGCCTTGGCCTGTGCGGCGATAACCTGGTTGTAGGAGGCGACCTGCGCCTTGACGGTGACGGCCTCTGCGGCAGTGAGGACGCCGGCATCGCTGAGCTTGGTGGTCTGATGATGGGTGAGGATAGCGGTGATCTCCGTGAGCCCCTGGGGGGTTACGAAGTCTCCCGGGGAGATTCCAAAGAGGGCGCTGAGCACAGCTGTGGGCAGGCCGGTCGCGGCGGAGTACTCACCCAGCACGAGCGCCGCGGGCGTCAGGTAGGGCACCAGGGTGACGTCAGGGACATTGCCGATCACCAGATGCGCGCTGGTCTGCGTGGACAACTGCTGCATGAGCTGTGTGTACTGCGCGGTGAAGTTGGCCACCGAGGTCATCGCTGCCGGCGTGCCCGTGAGAGCGGCGACCAGCGCGTCGTTGTTGCCGATCCAGAGAAAGATTGTTGTCGGCTGCATCTGGATCGCCCAGCCGAGCTGGCTGTAAGTCTGTCCGTACCCCAGCCCGGGGAAGCCCAGCACGAGCTGGTTAATCTGCTGCTGGCCCGGAGCGGGATTCACCAGCGGCACCGTGCTGAGAACGTCGTTGACGAAGGCCCCCGGCACAGCAAGGTCGGTGGGCTGCGCGGCGAAGTTGTCGCGGCCGGTTGTCGTCCCCGAGACCGGCGTGATGACCGGCGGAGGCCCCAACGAGACAAGTTGCAGCACGTTCGGCGCGCCGGGATAGGCGATGAGCGGCTGCACGATGTTGAACTTCGCCTGCGCTGCCACCACCGGCGCCCAGCCATGGACCTGCTGGGTATCCAGCAGTGAACCACTCTGGAAGCCGGCGGTCAGGGAGTCGCCAAGAAAGACGGTCGTCGTGAAGTTGCCTGCATTCTTCGCCTGCGCAGCCTGAATCGCTTCAAGCGGGTTGGAGCTTCCGCTGGAACAGCCGCTGAGCGACAGGGCGAGTGCTGCAAACGTGGCGGAGAGGAGCGATGCTGAACGAGTATTCATTTTCATGACGACAGACGTATCCCTTCAAATGGAGCAGCACGGCACTTTGCCGGACGTGGCTTTGTATCACACCAGAGGTGCGATGGGGAATACGTGATTCAGTCCGGTAGTGGGTCAGTTTGACACTATGAGATGGAGTTTCATAAACCGGCATGATAGCTTCCGGTTTGCCCGTTAACCGACCGGAATTGGCATACGATGCGCTGCTTGGAACATTCCTGGTGAACTGAATTCGGTGTCGAGTATGATATGAATCTCGCAGCGTGCGATCGTTCTTGGCCGCGCCTGTGGCTTCCCTGTTCCTGATTCTGACGCTACGCGGCTTTTGCGATTCATTCGGAAGAGGAGAAATACATGCACGTTCGCGTAGCTTTGCGAGGTAGCCTGATCACTCTTGTTGCGGTCTTGCTGGGAACGCCTTCGCTATGGGCGCATTCAAAAAAAGGCACGCCTGCTCCTTCTTTAGATACTCTGAAACTGCTGCAAGCCCCTTTGGGAGCGAGAGCAGACTGGGCAAGCCTCAAGGGTAAGGTTGTGGTGCTGGAGTTCTGGGCCACCTGGTGTTCTCCCTGCGTGGCGAGCCTTCCGCATCTCAATCAGCTTGTGGAGTCGCTCGATCCGGCGAAATTCCAGTTCATCTCCATCGACGACGAGGACCTGAAGGCCGTACAAACCTTTTTGACCAGGAAGAAGATGTCTGGCTGGGTTGGCGTCGATGCTTCGGGCGCCGTCTTTGCCCGGTATGGAGTCGAATCAAGGCCGACGACCATCATCGTCGATGGAAATGGGAAGGTTGTCGCGGTCTCAGAGATTGATTCAGTGACTACCGCCGATCTGCAGGCAGTGGCAGAAGGAAAAAACGTAGCGTTCAAACCGCCGATGGAGATCACCGAGGCAACCGTTCCATCCAGCCCGGATACCGAGCGGCCTTTATTTGCCGTGTCTGTTAGTAAGGCTTCGTCCGATGCAAGGACGACCCTGATCAAACATCCTCCAGCCGGATGGGACTTGCTTGGAGAGGACGCCGATAGCCTTATAACGGACCGCTTCAACGTATTCGAAAATCGCTACGTTCTGAAGGACCCGCTGCCAGAAGGGCGCTACGATCTCCGCGTGAATTCTGTTGACGTGCCCCAGACTGTGAGCGATTCGGTTGTCCAGCAAGCCGTCCTCGCCGCTTTGCATTTGCAGATCCAGTCAAAGACGCTGACCAGACAGGCGTATATTCTCCGGGCCACCGATGCGAGTAAGAAACTATTGAGTCCGTCGGCTTCGACACACGCGGTGAAGCGAGGCTACTGGCACGGCATCTTTATTCTGATGAACGGGACGATGGACGATCTGGCCTATCTGCTGGCAACCGGGCTGGAGAACCCTGTATTGAACGAGACAGGCATCGACGGCACCTATGATGCACGATTCAAAGTTGCCGGGGGAGACGTGGATAGCCTGAATGCCGTCCTCAAAGAGACTCTGGGGCTGGAGCTTGTCCCGGGCAACCAGGAGATGCCGATTACCGTGCTCGAAGTGAGCAAGCAGGAGATGAGTAAGCCGTCCCCATCAACGAAGACACAAGAAGTCAAGCATTAAGGGCGCGCGTATTGGCATCAATCGGCGGGTTGGGCTCAGTGGGTGCGTACAGGCCAATGCGTTCATTGGCAAGTTCCGGGCGTGTTGTCGGCCACTCGGAAATTGGCACATTACTTCACCGCTGAATTCGCAAAGCCATCAGACCGTGTCCGGCTCCATCTCGGCAAGCAAAGAGCGCGCACGGTCAAGTGCCGCTTGCACATGCGGCAGGATGTTCTCCCTTCCGACCCGCTCTACAAACTCCGACTGCTCCAGCAGCTTCGCGGGCTGAGACCGCGCGCCGCAAAGCAGGAGCATTCTTCCGGTAGCGTGCAGCCGGTCGGCGAGCTGCTCGATCGCGTGCAGTCCGGTTGCGTCCAACGCTGTCATGTTGCGCAACCGCAGGATCACAACCTGCTCAAACATCTCCAGATCCTTCGTCGCCTCGGTCAGCTGCTCGGTCGTGCCGAACAGAAACGGGCCGTGGATTCGGAGAATGGTGATCTCTGGGGGAATGTCTTTGTCCTGCAGGATGTGCGGCTGCCCCTCGCGCAGGTACTCGCTTGTCACAGGCTCCACCGTCGTGGTCTGGGCGATGCGATAGATATACAGCAGAGCCGCAAGAGCCATGCCAACTCCAACCGCAACGGTGAGATCGGCAAAGACGGTCAGCGAAAACGTCGCCAGCCACACTGCGATGTCCGCTTTCGTAAGCCGAAGAATGGTGCGGATCTCGCGCCACTCGCCCATGTTGTAAGCCACGACAAACAGCACTGCAGCCAGCGAGACCAGAGGCACAAACCGGGCCAGAGGAGCCGCCACTAACAGAATCCCCAGCAACGTCAGGGCATGGACCATCCCTGCCACCGGCGTCTGCGCGCCCGACCGTATATTCGTGGCGGTACGTGCAATCGCACCTGTCGCCGGGATTCCGCCGAAGAGCGGCGAAGCCAGATTCGCCACGCCTTGCGCCACCAGCTCCATGTTGGAGTTGTGGCGATCTCCCGTCATGCCATCGGCCACAACCGCCGACAACAGGCTCTCCACCGCGGCCAGCATCGCTACAGTAAACGCCGAAGGCAGCAGCGGAATGACATGCGCTGCCTCAAAGTGTGGCCAGGCAAATCTGGGAAATCCCTGTGGAATGCCGCCAAACTTGGTCCCGATCGTCTCCACCGGAAGATGCAGCCCCACCACAGCGAGCGTACACACCAGCAGCGCGATGATCGATCCCGGGACCCGTGGCGCAAGCTTTCGCAGCGCCACAATGATCGCCAGCGAAATCACTCCTAACGCCAGTGTTCGCCCATCGATCGTCTGGATGTGCGTCAGCAGGATCTTCATGCGGCCGAGAAAATCGCCGGGGACGGGAGGCGTCCTGAGGCCCAGAAAATCCTTAATCTGCGTTGAGGCGATCAACAGCGCGATTCCGTTGGTGAAGCCGATCGTCACAGGACGCGGAATAAACTTCACGGCCGCCCCAAAGCCGGTTGCGCCCATTACGATCAGCAGCACTCCCGCCATTACGGTCACGAGCGCGAGGCCGGCGATCCCAAAGCGGGCTACGATTCCAGCGACAATCACGACAAACGCGCCGGTAGGTCCGCCAATCTGCGTCCGTGAGCCTCCCAGGGCTGAGATCAGAAAGCCGGCGATGACCGCGGTATATAGCCCAGCCTGCGGCGTTACCCCGGAGGCGATGCCGAATCCCATCGCCAAAGGCAAAGCGACCAGACCTACCGTCACACCGGCGATCAGGTCGTGTCCAAACATTGCCGCCGTGTAGCCGCGCAGACTCTGGATTGAGCGGGGAAGCCATTGTTCCGGAACTCTCATCGCGATGACTCCATCAGGTCGCTCTCCATCTCACCCAGCGCCTCCATCGCCTCGCCGACATGCTTCTGAAAGTAGCGCCGCATCAGCGCCAGCACTTCGAGGATGATCGGATCGCGGACCGAGTAGAAGACCTGGTTTCCGGCCCTCCGGTTCGCCACGATCTGCTTCGCCCGCAGGACGGCAAGGTGCTGGGAGACGTTGGCCTGTTCCATGCCAAGCTTCTCGATCAGGATCCCCGCCGAGAGCTCCCCTGCGCTCAGCAGCTCGATGATGGCGATGCGCGTCGGATGGGCCAGCGCCTGGAAGATGTCTGCCTTAAAACGCCGAAGGGAGTCGGGCATGTGAGACCACCTATCAAATATCGAATATTCTAATTTACTAATATAGCTGATCCGTCAGGTCAGTTTGAAATTTGAGGAATCCGCAGTTATTGGGAACCTCGTTTTCGAGGAACTTCGCCGGCGACAGAGACACGATAGTCTCCGAATAGCCGACCAACCACCAGGAATGCCACAAGACTCCCTGTTCCGGTTTCGATGAGTGACTCGCCCTGATGTTATCGCCATTGAGATCAGGAGCGATAAGCATGTCGAGATGGCAAGCTGGTCAACCAACGTTTGTTGACCTCTGAGACGTGCTTCGCACAAGACAGACGATGTTCATTCGATCTTAACAAGTATTGAATTGACCCCTCTTAGCGCCCAGCGTAGAATCTGCCCGTCGCGTAAGTGATCTTCCCTTGCGACTCTCGTCGGCCCTGGTCTCTCCAGAAATCTATCGACCCCCTCGATCTCCCAGGAATCCACCGGCTACCTGATTCATTGCACTAAACCGGCGCCTCATCGAGAGCCCTCATCCGCTCTCGAAAAGCTGTCTACGCATGCTGCATCCAGCTAAAGAGGCCCTGAAACAGGGCCAGGTCAACCATTGTGCAAACTCTCAGTTATCTCCGGTGTGGGTGCCATACCGGCTTCGGCCTCTCCGAATTTCACTCTCAGCAGCAACGAATTTCATCGATTGGAGGATAGACAATGAAACGCAGAGATTTTCTGAAAACCACCGCCGCCGTCGCCGGCGCAAGTGTAGCCAGTCGCCTGGGCTTCGCTAAAAACACAACTGAACCGGGCCCGCAACCCAACATCCTCTTCATCCTCGTCGATGAGCTGCGCTGGCCAACAGTCTTTCCCATGGGCGTCAATGACGCGGAGAACTACTTCAAGCGCTTCATGCCCAACCTGTACAAACACATCTGGAAGAAAGGCGTAAAGTTCTCCAACTATTACACCGCGGCATGCGCGTGCACGCCCTCTCGCGGCACCATCATTACCGGCCTCTACTCCCATCAGAGCTGGCTCATCGGCACCATCACCACGAATCCCAACGTTCCGGTCCTCAATCCTGCTTATCCTACCTTCGGCAAGCTCCTTCAGGCAGCCGGCTATACCACGCCATACTTTGGCAAGTGGCACGTCTCCGTTCCTAACGGCCCCAGTGACACAGCCCCCTACGGGTTCGCCTGGGACAGCCCCCCGGACCCCACCGGATACAACTTGCAGGGAACCTACGGCGCCCCCGCCATGCCCCCTGATACTCCCGTGTTCAACAACGACGCCTACACCACCGGCCAGGCCATCGCCTACCTCGAGAACGTCAAGACCACCGATGCCCCATGGTGCCTGACCGTCGGCTACGTCAACCCGCACGACCGCGAGTTCTTCCCCGCCGGCACCGAGTTCCTCACCTTCACCAACCTCTTCGCGAGCTACAACCAGAACAAACCTACAAGCGCCCAGCTCAAGCAGGTCGTCGACTATACCAACACCCCGCCGATCGTGAACTGGGACACCAACGCGACCAAATCCCCACCCCCCTTCGGCTACCCCAACCTTCCGCCCAACTGGCAGGACCCCAGCAACTATGCCGCAGCCGGAAAACCCACCACCCATACCTACATGCAGCTTCTTCAAGAAGCCGTCTGGGGAGGTGTTACAGCTAACCAATCTCAGCAGGGATTCCAGGTCCTTCCTTACCCCGACGGACCCCAAGGGCCCACCGGCTTCGGCGTAGGCTTCGCGCCGTTCACTTATTGGCAACGCGGCCTCGACAGCTACACCCAGATCACCAAGTTCCTCGATGATCAGATTGGCGACCTCCTCGGTGAGCTCAACAAGCTGCCGCAGAGCATCATCGACAACACCGTCATCATCTTCGCCTCCGACCACGGTGAGTACAACGGCGCACACGGCTTCGTTCAGGGCAAGATCGGAACCGTTTACGAGGAGTGCATGCACATTCCGCTGATCGTCATGGATCCCAGCGGCCGTTTCACCGACGATACCAACGTCATCCGCACCGGCCTCTGCTCCTCCGTCGACCTGCTGAACATGTTCGTCACCCTCGGCAACAAGGGCGACACAACCTGGCTAACGCAGTCTCCCTATAACCAGATCTACAACAACCGGCACGACATGTACTCCATGCTGAAGTCGCGCTTCGCTCCCGGCCGGTCTTACCTCCTCTTCGCTACCGACGAGATCGCTCCCGGCTACTTCAATTTCAACGGGTCCCCAACCAACATCCTCGCCCTCCGCACTGAGGACACCAAGGTTGGTGCCTACTACGACTGGTTCCCTCTCTCTACCAAAATCAATCCCGCGACCGTGCAACTCGAGTTCTACGACTACTCCACCAAGGCCGGCCAGCTCGAGCTCAACAGCGACCCCGACGACCCCCGTGCCGAACAGGGCTACGACGCGCTCGTCAACAACTACCTTCCCAATGAGCTCGCCGCGCATCTGCCCGGCAGTCCACTCGATCCAACCTCGCTGCGCTTCCAGCAGATCAAATCCGAGATCGCACACGTAGCATTCCGCGACCTCATCGCGCACCAGCCTCCTCCCACATGGCAAAGTGGCGGCCTCAGAACGCTGCTCGGCTACGGTGGGCAATTCTAAAGAGTCGGCTACACCGCACACACTCACAGGGAGGCGCTCATTCCGCGCGCCTCCCTGCTTTCTTTCTGTTCAGCGCTGCGAGACGCCCTATTTGCTATGGCGCCTACTGGAAGTTCTCCGCCATCGCGATGGAGCTGTGGAAAGTACCCTGAGCGATGAATACAGTCCGTCCATCGCGCGAAGCGGCTAGATTTGCCGTCCACGGGATAGGGTTCTTCTCGAGTTGCATCACCGGTGTAAGCAGGCGCGTCTGGAAGCTGTAGAACATGACCGTGGGCCTGGGGAACGCATCAGCATCGAGCAGGTAGAGTCCCGCCTCCGTCACCGCAAAATGGCCCCAGTAGCCAAGATGTAGCGCGTCAGTTATCTGCTTTTCCTCTCCTCCGCCTACCGGTGTGCTCCAGATGCCTCCGCCTTCAAACTTCGAATAGTAAATAGTCTTCGCATCGTAAGCTTCGAAAGCTGCAAAGCCGCCGTGATGGGTCACCTGAGTCTCTCGTCCGGTCGCGAGATTCTGCCCCCAGACCTGCCAGCTTCCAGTGCGGTTGGAGGCGAAATAGACGGCGGTCCCATCGCGCGACCACCCAGGCACAACATTTTCGTAGTTGCCCGATGCGATCAGGTGCAGGTTGCGGCCTTCGGAGTCGATCAGATAGATCTGGCCGTGTGTCGCCGTGTGATGGTCGACGGCGATCCATTTGCCGTCGGGCGACCAGCGAGGGGTGCCGGAAAAGCCATTGTCGAAGAAAGTCATCTGCAGCGGCTTGCTGCCATCCGCGGCTGTTCTCCATACCTCGCATTGCCCCGAACGGCAGCTCTCAAATGCGATTTGTTGTCCATCGGGCGACGGCTGCGGCGCGGAATTCCAGCCGGCGGACTCGATGATCCTGTTTCGCGAAACAACCTGTCCTCCCGGGCTGGAGAGCGCCGTACGCCATATCTCCCAGGAACCCTCGCCCGTTGGATAAAGATATGCCAATCGTCGCCCGTCCCGCGACAGCGCACCCGTTGCCGGATAAATGGTTGCAGGCTCAATCGCGCCGCCTGCTGCGGGGACTCGCCAGACCCGGCCAAGTCCGACTCGACTCGAGTTGAAGATAAAGATGATGTGTTGTCCGTCTGACGACCACATTAGATTCCCCACTCTATTACCTTCGTGGGTCAATTGCCGTAGATTTCCTCCCGAGAGCTCGACAGTGTAGAGCTCAGACCGGTTCGGTGTGGACATTCTGCTGAAAGCCACGGTCTTGCCATCCGGGGAGATGGCAGGGAGCATATCCCCCGGCTCACTGTAAAGTGGAGGAGCGGTCAGGCACCGCTTCTCTCCTGTTTCCAGGGAAAACACCACAATGCCTCCTGGACCGTCAGGCACACAACGATCCACAATCAATAGCGATCTTCCGTTGCCGATCCACTTCGGGTATCCAGCCCTGCCAAAGTGGCATACAACGTCGGTGAGTTTGCGCTCCGGACCACCCAGCGCCGGAACCGTGAAGACCCCACCACCGCGGTCATCGCAGCGGCCGAAGGCGATCTCCCGTCCGTCTGGCGACCAGTCCGCGCAGCAGATATAACCACTGCTGGTGTGGGTGAGCCGGAGCGGACTCTCCCCGCCGACCAGTTGCACGTATAAGTCACCCTTAACCGGATTTTCGCCGTCCCACATGAAGGCAATCTTTTCCCCATCCGGCGAGAAGGCCGGCCACCTAACCTCGCCCGGAAAGGTGGTAAGCAGGACGAAGTGCATCCGCGATGCTGTGGTGTTACCAGCGGGCCGAATTGCATTTCCGCGGGCCTCGCGATCGCGAATCGCGCGGTAGACAAAGAATCCTGTGACGAGGATTAGAAGTGCGGCCGCGATCGATCCCGGAACAAGCAGTCTCTTCGGCAATCTCTCTCTTCGATCCGAAGGCTGCTCGACCTTCTCTTCCACTCGATCTTCGGCGGCAGTTTGGATCTGTGAATGATCGGGGCTTATCCGGTCTCCATTGGTTCCCCTCGGCGGTTCCGATTCCTTACGGCTGTTCGCCGGTTGCGGCTCAGCCGTCTCAAGCCCTTCGAAACCATCTTCCGCAACCTTCACATCGCACAAAAAGCGATAGCCGACGGTAGGCACCGTGGCGATGTAGCGCGGCTCCCGCGTGTCATCCCCAAGCAGACGCCGCAGCAACGCTATACTCCGCGTCAGCGAGTTTTCGGTCACGGCGGAATCGTTCCAGACCGCATCCAGAAGCTCGTCTTTCCCGATCAACCTGTGGGGATTGCGAACAAGGAAAAGCAGGACTCGAAATGCCTTCGGCTCAACCGGCAACACCTCGCCCGACTTAACGATGCGGAACTCGCGTTCTCGAACCTCCACATCCGCGAAGGTGAAAACAAAGGACTTGTGCGCAATCACGAATTCATCACCCCCATTCAGGGAATGATCATGAACCCATCATGACCATGCAGGGACACGGCCGCAAAGTTCTCCCAGCCTATTCGGCTGAGGAGATCTCCGATGTCTACCTTCAAATGGATCGCTTCCATAACACTCGCAACGACGATCCTGCCCGTGCTTCACGCAGAACCACACCGCCCGGGAAATGCCGCTAGTTTACGCTTCCGTGTCGTCCAGCGCTCCCTAATGATTGTTCCGGTCGAGATCAACCACACCGGTCCGTACGACTTTCTAGTGGATACAGGCGCCCAGGTCACCGGCGTCGATCCAGCGCTGGCCGCCGAACTTCACTTGAAAATCGAGGGCATGACAATGCTCATCGGCGTCGGTTTCCGCGCGCGTCCTTCGTTCGCGCACCTCGACACACTGGAAGCCGGCTCGCATGCTATAGCAAACCCTCTGGTTGTCGTTCAAAACATCGAGCATCTCCAGGCAGCCGATCCGCGCATCCGCGGAATTCTTGGCGGTAACTTTCTGAGGCATTTCGACCTGCTCATCGACTACGCCAATGGCTTGCTTTACCTCGACGAAACGAAGCTGATGCAGCCTGAAGTGAAAGGGAAACATATCGCGCTGGTGATGCCGCCTCATTCCGAAGGCGGGGGTTTGGTCACAGAGCGCCTCATCATCTCGATCCACCTGTCCCGCATTCCTGGCAGGCCACTGCTCCAGCTACTTGATTCCGGCGCGAATGTCCCGTTCTTGTTCGACTCTGGCAAAGACATGGTGGGTGGATTCTCGGTAAGTGCGCAAATACGCGACCGCGGTCCAGACGGGGCAGAACGCGTCTTTGCCGTCCTGCCGCCTCAAGACATGCAGATCGGCACACTAACCCTTCATCAATTATCCTTCGTAACCCCCACGGTCACGAGGAAAGATCTCCCCAAAGTAGAAGAGGTAGATGGGCTCCTGCCAACCGCGCTCTTCCGACGCGTCTACATCAGCTACGCGGATCGCTTTGTCATCCTTGAGCCGTGGTAGGACAAAAAATCCTCGGGTCGCCGGAGGTAGTCAACTATTGCAAAATCACTTTCCTACGAATGGAGCTGAGTTAAGAAAGGCCCGCCTAGCCAGCGGGTAGTGGGTCGGTTTGAAATTTGAGGAATCCGCAGTTATTGGAACGTCGTTTTTCGAGGAACTTCGCCGGTGACAGAGACACGATAGCCTCCGAATAGCCGACAATACTGGCAACAACAAGAGGTGGCGCTGGCAAATGAGGATCAAACGTGGAAGAGAGGTAGCACGGAACATGAGTTGTCCCGTCGGCTGAGTGCAGCGAAGCATCTAACCGATGTATCGAGTGCCACAACCGCCAGCTATCGCACACAGGTGCAACGCCCCGCTTGCTATTCCTAAAGAATGATTGGTGGATCACTTCGCAATGGTAAAGGACCGTTCTGGGCGGATGGACCGGCAATCCAGAAGTTTCGTGGAACCGGGTCGAAATGTCCGGGTTGCCGACAATACATCCGTTAGGTAGTCAATGAGTGCATTGCCCTTCTCAGCGAGTGAATAATCGCCGATACACTCACCGAGATTCTGCGGAACTTGGCTTTAAAGAGGATTGTGAGGCCCTGAACGTCAGGACATGGACCTAAATGCAAGAAGAAGCCCGTCTTTCGGACGGGCTTCCCTTTCTTCCTACTGTTTCTATTTTAGGAATTGGCACAAAACCAGCCGGTGTCCCTGATATTGAGACGGCGGTTGTGACCTTTATCGATCGAGCTTCAGATGGTCACGACGGTTCTTTTGCCAGCATTCCTCGTTATCGTCCGTGCAGAAGGGCTTCTCTTTGCCGTAGCTGATTACGCGAATGCGGCTGGCTTCCACTCCATCGTCGGTAAGAGCCTTTCGGAGTGACTGCGCACGGTTGTCTCCCAGGGAGATGTTGTATTCGGCCGAGCCGCGGTCATCGCAGTGACCCTCGATGAGGATCTTCCAGCCGGGGTGGCTCTTCATGAACGATGCATCCTGCACGGTGGTCGATTTATCGGCGGGACGGAGGTCGTACTTGTCGTAGTCGAAGTAGGTGT
This sequence comes from Edaphobacter bradus, assembly GCF_025685645.1. NCBI lineage: Bacteria > Pseudomonadati > Acidobacteriota > Terriglobia > Terriglobales > Acidobacteriaceae > Edaphobacter > Edaphobacter bradus. The sequence goes on along the minus strand of NZ_JAGSYF010000002.1, from coordinate 1,280,839 downwards.
CGCGAATGTTCTGCGCGAACAACTCTTCGTCGGTCGAGGATGGAGGTGCGGCGGCCCTGGCCGGAGGCGGGGTTACGGTGATTCGCGTAACGGCCTGCACGGGCACACCACTGGCTCCGGTGGCGGTGAGGGTGTAGTCGGTCGAACTAGCGGGAGTGACGGTGCGCGAGCCGTTTGGCGGAACGGTTCCGAGGCCGGTGATGCTTACCTGGGTCGCGTTCGTCGTGGTCCAGGTGAGAGTTGAGGACCCGCCTTGCTCGATGGCTGATGGACTCACCATGATGTGGGCAGTTGCCGCGGGCGGTGGCGGGGGCGGCGGCGCAAGAGGCGCTGATGCGACCTTCTTGTGGCATCCCGAAAGGACTAGAGTTGTTGCAAAGAGAAAGGCTGCGGAGCGCAGCTTGAGGCGATGGACTTTCATTCTTAAATCTCCCTATTTTTCATGTGCTTATAATTTGTCGTTGTACCGGCAGGATGTGTTCCAAGGCTAAGTAGTCGGGAGCGACGAACAAGGCGACCAGTGATCCGGGTTCCGTCAAGCACCGCAGCTGGTTGCACTGAACTCGTTGCTTTGAGGGACAACTCTTTGCCGATCGCTGGGATCAGGCGCTGACAGAACCAGAAGGCTCCGGAGAGAAGCCGCTAGGCGAGGGAGGGAGGCGGAGGATTGGAAAAGACGGAGACGGAACGGGCAAAGATCTCAGACAGGAGGGGCGGAGGCCCCGGCTGGTCTTTGAGAATCTGCCAACCGGGCGACGCAGCCGACTCAATGGCGATGAACCAGCCGTGATCCCTGGCGACCACGCGCAGATGGGACCGGCCCAGATCAAGGCATTCATCGAAGGTTTCGAGGTTCTGCTCGTTGGCGTCGAAGAACGCAATGGTGGCGGGATCGTCGGTCGTCGAGGAGTGATATTGCGCCACCCTGGAACCGAGGCGCCATGCAAATAGCGAGAGGCACAGGAAAAACAACAGCCAAGTGGTAGGCCTAGTCAGTCTTGCTTTCTCAGGCTGTGACAAATCTGAGTCCACCTCGTGCGCCGGGTTCAAATACCACAATAACATGGTATTCCTAGCTCTTCCTGCACATTCGCGGCACGCTCTTCCTCCCGTATTGCCGACCAACTGCCCAAAATCACCGAAATGCGCTGAAGAAGCGGCCTTTTGTTCCAAGCTGGTGTACAGTGTCGAACATGTTTCGATTCATTGCTATCCTCGTCCTTCTGACTTCTGGCCGAGCATTGGCTAACAAGGATTATCGGCAAGAGCCCTGTAAGAAGCCTGAGACGGCCCAAAGCTGCGTACATGTCCATGGGAGGCTTTCGGCTGGCAACGGCACGCCCTCAACTAGGCTCTGGCAAATCGGAACCCACCACATCTACGGCATCTACAGCAACCGATATGGCTTCACCCACGACAGTCAGACACTCGACAATGAAGTGCCCGAACTGCATTTCGCGCTACCCAAAAACACACCCAATTTAGGTGGGTGGAGAGTCTACGGAGACTTCGAAGTCTGCCCTTTGGAACCTCCTATCCAAGGCCACATGCAAGCCGTATGTATCGCTAGTGCCGCCCATATCGTCACGCCAAAGCAATGACGCGAGGTTGTTCTCGAACCAAGCTTGCGGTTCACGCGGAAGGTCCCAGCCATCAGTGAGCTTGCCTACGTGTACTGGGAGCATTACCGGCAACTCGGAAACAATCGTGCCGGTTACGAAACTCCATCTCACAGTGTCAAACTGACCCGCTGCTCGCTAGCGGCACGTTCAAATTTCCACAGCCCAGACTTGACGCCCCTGATAACCTTAAAGCAGGAACAAAAAGAAGCCCGGCCACCAGGCCGGGCTTTCTGCTTCCTATCAGAGTGGCATAAAACGTGCGTCGCGAAGTCCGGACTTAAAGTATCTACTTTGAATATTTTGCATACTTCAGGTGGGGAGGGGTACCCGGAAGGTAGGATGAAGGAGTGAACAGTTGGGTGGAGCTCTCAGAGAGCAGGCTGGCGGCGAACTATCGCGCGCTGGCCGAGATGGCCGGTGTTGAAGTAATGGCCGTTATCAAGGCAGATGCATACGGACACGGAGCCCCGGCGTGCGCACCAGCACTGGCACGCGCCGGGGCCCGATGGCTCGGCGTGGCCGACGTCGCAGAGGGAGTTGCAGTGCTCGCTTCGCTGGCCGGAGTCGAGCCGCGTCCGCGAATCCTCATCATGAGCGGCCTTCTCCCCGAGGACGCTCCCGCCATCGTCGAGCACGACTTTGCCCCTGTGGTCTGGACGCTTCCGCAGCTTGAGAGCCTCGCCGTGACAGTCAGCCGCGCGGGTGCAGCGCCTCTTGGCGTTCATCTCGAGATCGACTCCGGCATGTCGCGGCAGGGTGTCGCTCCGGGGCCCGAGTTCGACGGCATTCTCGCGTGGCTCGTTGCGCATCCACAACTCACGCTCGAGGGCCTGATGACCCACTTCGCTTCTGCGGAGATCGCGGGCTCTCCGCAGACGACGCTGCAGCGCGAGCGCTTCGAGCAGGCGTGTCGCGCAGTTGCAGCTTCGGGATTGCGTCCTGCGTGGGTCCACGCCGGAAACACCTCAACCATCGACAACGGAGCCGAGGCCGATCCGATGGCGTGGCTCGCTCGCGTGGCGCGCACACTCAGCGCGCGTCCCATGGTGCGCAGCGGGATCGGCCTCTATGGCTATTCCCTTCCCATCGAACGCGCTCCAGGCTTCAGCGGCCCGGTTGCGGCGCGCGTCCACGACAGGCTTCAGCCGGTGATGACGTGGAAGACACGCGTCATGGCCCTGAGCGATGTCGCCCCGGGCGAGGCCGTCGGGTATAACGGCGCCTTCATCGCGCAGCGCGCCATGCGCCTGGCGCTGCTGCCCGTGGGCTACTCGGACGGCCTGCGGAGGTCGCTCTCAGCAACGAACGGCAGCACTGGCGGCTGGGTTCTCATCAACGGCCAGCGCGCAAATATCGTTGGCCGAATCTCGATGAACCTCACCGTTGTCGATGTCACGGGACTTAGTGGTGTCAACGTCGGCGATGAAGCTGTTCTGCTGGGCGATGGCATCACCGCCGACGATCACGCGAGCATTGCCGGCACGATCTCCTACGAGATTCTCTGCGGAGTCCGCGCCAGGCAGCGTCTTGCGTGAGGCAGGGCTGAGCCTACTTAGGCAGCGTCTGCTCTCCGGCGATCTCAAACTTCGCGCTTTGACTCCCCGCCTCGGGCTGCGATCCTCCCAGCGAGACGAGATACTCGCCCGGGACGATGACTCGGTTTCCCTTCTCATCGACTTGGCCGAGCGAGCGCGGATCGAGCGTGAGCCCAACTTGCGCCGTCTGGCCGGGGTCGAGGTGAACGCGCGTGAAGCCCGCCAGCACACGCAGCGGCGTCTCAAAGGCCTTCGGCTGCGTGAGGTACAGCTCGACGACCTCATCGCCGGCGACCGAGCTCGTGTTCTTCACATCGCCTTCGACCGTGACGGGCTCGCCCGCCTTTACGCTGGCCGCTGAGACCCTGACGTTGCTGTAGGCAAACGTAGAGTAGCTGAGGCCATAGCCGAATCCATAGAGCGGCTTGCCCGCGAAGTAGCGATATGTGCGGCCCTTCATCGAGTAGTCCTCGAATCCGGGCAACTGGTCGAGCGACGAGTAGAACGTCAGCGGGAGGCGCCCCGCGGGATTGTTGTCGCCCGCAAGCGTCTCGGCGATGGCCGTGCCGCCCTCTTCGCCGGGATACCACGCCTCGAGGATCGCCTGCGCGTGCTCGGCGGCCCAGTTGACTGCGGGCGCGCTGCCGTTCTCGAGCACGACGATGAGCGGCTTGCCCGTTGCGGCGACGGCCTGCAGCAACTCCTGCTGCACGGCCGGGAGATCGATCGCCGTGCGATCACCACCGCTGAAGCCCGCAAGCTTGACCGGCATCTCCTCGCCCTCAAGTGACGGCGACAGTCCAACGAAGGCAATCGTCACGTCTGATTGCTTCGCTGCCCGCACGGCCTCCTCGCGCAGCACGCTCGCTGGTGCCTGCCATGTGAGGTCGATGCCAGCCGAACCGGTGCCGTGCAGATACTCGACTCGGATGGGGTGCGGCTTCGTGTCGGCGAAGTGCACGGCAGCATCGACAGCCGCACCGCGTTCACCGGTCTTGCCCTTGCTTTCCAGAATCAGCTTTCCGTCGAGGTAGAGCCTGAAGCCCTCGTAGTTCTGGCACGTGTAGCAGTAGTTCACGCGCGCGCCCAGCTTGTAGTCGCCGGCGGCGGGCGGCGTCAGCGTGCCGGTCCAGCGCACGGAGTAGTTGTTGCGCGAGAGGCCTTCGACGGGAACAACCTTGTCCCAGTTGAAGTTGATGTTGCGGTCGTTGCGCGTCAGCACGGGCGTTCCGCTCAGGTCGGCCGAGTTGAAGTACTCGCCTGTGAGCCCGCCGCCCTCACCCTTAGCAGGGTGCAGCGCGGTGTGCTCGATGGGCATGGCCAGCCCTTCCACCAGACTCGAGCCCTGCGCATAGCTCACCTTCGCAGACGAAAAGCGCTTCTCGATTCCGGCGACCGGATAGACCGGCGACGGGGGCGTTCCGTTGTAATTGCCCTGCAGCGATTCCACCAGCTCCGCCGTTGGGCCTATGACAGCGATTCGCGCGATGCCGGGCTTCAGCGGCAGCATGTGGTCCTGGTTCTTCAGCAGCACCATCGACTCTCGCGCTGCCTGCAGGGAGAGCTGGCGATGCTCCGGAGAGTTGTTCTCTGTCATTGCGATGCGTCCGTAGGCGTAGCTCTCCGGCGGATCGAACATTCCCAGCCGGAAGCGCGCGGTGAACAACCTCCGCAGTGCGGTGTTGAGCTCTGCCTCGGTGATCAGGTTCTGGTGCACGGCATCGACCAGCGCGGCAAACGCCTGCCCGCACTCGAGATCGGTGCCCGCCTTTGCTGTTGCGGCTGCGGCGCGCGCCATGCCTGCCGCGTAGTGGTGGCCGGTGTTGACGTCGGCCACGGCGCCACAGTCGCTCACCACATAGCCGTCGAAGTGCCACGCGTCACGAAGATGATCCCGCAACAGCATCGTGTTCGCGCACGCCGGAGCGCCATCGATGGCGTTGTAGGCGCACATCACCGACTGTGCGTGCGCCTCCGTCACCGTTGCGCGGAAGGCCGGCAGATACGTGTCTTCAAGATCGTGCGGCGAGACATCCACGTTGAACTGGTGGCGCAGCGGCTCCGGCCCGCTGTGCACGGCGTAGTGCTTCGGCGTCGAGACGACCTTGAAGTACTTCGGATCGTCGCCCTGCATGCCGGTTACGAATGCCACGCCCATGCTGCCGGTGAGGAACGGGTCTTCGCCGTAGGTCTCCTGGCCGCGCCCCCAGCGGGGATCGCGAAAGATGTTGATGTTCGGAGCCCAGAAGGTGAGACCGAAGTACATCTCATAGTGGTCGTTGCGCATGGCCTCGTTGTACTTTGCGCGGGCCTCGGTCGAGATGGTCCGCGCCATCGCGTGCACCAGCCGCGTGTCCCACGTCGCCGCCATGCCGATGACTTGCGGGAAGTTGGTCGCGTAGCCTCCGCGGGCGACGCCGTGCAGGCCCTCGTTCCACCAGTCGTACTTCGGCACGCCCAGCCGCGGAATCGCCGGAGCATGGTCGCGCATCTGCTCGACCTTCTCCTCAAGCGTCATGCGACCGATCAGATCATCGACCCGCTGCTCCACCGGCAACGCCGGATTCATAAACGGAAGCGATCTCACATCAGGCTGCTGCGCGTGCAGCGAGATCAAAAAGACTGTGAGCACAGCGAGGAGACGCGAGAAAGAGCGGACGCTCAGGCGAGTCATGAAGGCATCAAACTCCTGTTAGTAAATCGTTTCAGTAGCGAGCCTGCCAATTATATGGGGAGCCCTAAGGGCGCGCATCATAAGATTGATGGAGATGCGAAACATTCGGGTTCTGATCATGCTGCTCGGCCTTATGACGTTCATCCCCTCACTCTTTGCACAGGCGGCCCCGGGGACTGCCGAGCAGACATTGCTGCAGTTGACGAACCAGAGCCGGGCCCAGCACGGTCTTCCGCCTCTGGGGTGGGACGCCGCTCTGGCGCGTGCGGCGCGAGGGCATGCCATTCGCATGAGTCGTGAACCTGGAGAGATCGAGCACCAGTATCCCGGCGAGCCCGAGTTGACGACGCGCGCGTCGCAGGCAGGCGCGCACTTCACCACCATCTCGGAGAACATCGCAGCCGCAACGGCCGGCGTCGCAGAGATCGAACGCGGGTGGATGAACTCTCCCGTGCACCGCGCCAACATCCTGAATCCGCGCCTGAATGTGGTCGGGATCTCCGTCATCGATGTTCGCGGAACGCTCTACGCCGTGCAGGACTTTGGGCGAAGCAATCCCGTGCTGGGCCGTGAGGAGATCGAGAGCCTCGCGCAGCAGGCCCTGCGCGAACGCGGCATCAGGGTAGAGCCGTCGGCCGCGACCAAGCAGGCCGCCCGCAGGAACTGCGAGTCGCCAAACAGCCCCACCACGGGCGTGCTTCTCGCGATGCAGTGGGACGGCCCCGATCTGAGCCAGTTGCCCACAACCGTGCTACAAGGGATGCCACAGGTACGCGAGCACGCAGTCGCCGTGGGAGCCTGCCCAAGCACGCGAACCGGCGAGGGCTTCACCACATATCACCTGGCTGTGCTGATGTATTAGTCGCCGCTACGGAGAAAACCACCAATAGATATTGCTTCCGTAATACCTCTGTTGCAGGTGCGACCGGCGGGCTGCGGGCAGTCCGTCGCGGATGACGTAGATCATGTCGTAGAGCACGAGGACGCTATCCGCGAAGTACGAGTGTCCCACGAACCCCGGGTCGACGGCAGAGGCGTCGATCGTCTCGACGGGGGGAATAATCGTCAGGGTTCCGCTCTGTCCTGCACGCGCATAGTGGTTGAAGAATTCAGACCACGCCAGCGCCTGGTCTTTTGAGGAAGCGTAGAGAGTGATGTGGTCTGCGGCAGCCTGCACAATCGGAATCTGTTGTACAAAGTGAGAGCGCGCGACATCCGGGGCCGCGAGAACGACCTGGCCGAAGTGGATCTTGTCCTTCTCGCGAATCATCGTCTCCACGGCGTTCAGCAGAGCGCGATTCCCCATGCTGTGGGCGATGACATGCATTGTCGTGGCGCCGGAGCGCGCCTGCACATCCTCGAGGAAGTCGATCAGGTGCTGCGTGGTCCATTGCACGCTCTCCTCATCCGCAAGATAGCCCTTCCACGTGCCGCGAGAGGGCCAGCTGTAAAGGATGGGAGTTCCGGTAAATTCCATATCGTAGGTGATCTGAGCGGTGCGAAGCGCAGCCTCCTGAAACGTATTGTTGTAGCCGTGAATGAAGATCAGGACCTCTTTGCGCGGAGCTGCCGCTACTGCGCCGCTCACATCGGCGAAGAACTCCTCCTTGCTCTCTGCGGCAACATGCTCGAGAACGATATGTTTGGCCGGGTTCTCAGGAAGTTCGATCTTCCAGAAGGAAAAAGGCCGCTCCAGTTCGCCCGGCACATGCCCCGGCGGAATGCTGACGGTCAGGGAACCATAGGCCAGTGAGTTCGTTGCGTTCTCATCCGGTCCGTAGGCGACGCCCTTTACCGTCGGGTTCGTAGTTGCGCGGTCGGTCGCATAGAAGACGCGGACTTTAACGATGCTCCTTTTCTGCTTGCCGCCCTCGCCCACGCCCACCTCCGCGGGCGGTGTCGCCGCTGCGGAGGCCGTCGCCCTCGTGCGGGTCACCTTCACAGTCGAGACATCCGCAGTCTTCACAGAAGGCTTCTTCGGCGTGCCCGAGCCAGGTTTGGATGGTAAAGTGGCAGACGCAGACGCCGACGACGATGATGCAGGCGCCCGGCTCGCCGATGGGGCGGAAGATGATGAGCCTGTCATGCTGCTCTCAGTCGTTGAGCTGGACTTTCCGTGGTCGCGCTTCGGCGAAACGGAGTAATTGCTCTTGCAGGAGAGTGCGCCAGCAAGGCAAAGAGAGAGAACAGAGGCCAGAATCCAACAAAGGCGGGTAGGAGTGCGCAACATAGGAAACCCTCCTGCGGCAAGAAGGACGCGCCAGCAGAGGATCTCGGGCGCCTCCCCTGAAGATTGTTGGGCCCAATGCAACTATGCTGCTGAAGCGATGAATTAGCAAGCATCTTTTGCGGTTCATCACGATGAACTGCGCAATCGGACGATGCAACTCCGTCGCCATTTGCACCCATGCCACGCACCCCTTAACATCTCTTTAGATACAGAGAGGAACCCGATACATGGAAGCCACTAACCTTGCTGCGCGCCGAACGGAAGACATCGCGCTTGACCTGCTGAAGTTCATCGCCGCGCACGCCAACGTCGGAGCCAAGGGCCCCGGCTCGACCGGCTTTGTCCCCTCCCCCACCGCCAAACCCGAGGAGCAGATCAACCAGCTGCTCGAGCTCTATGGGCGCTGCCGCCAGGCTGTTGAGGCACCCGTCAAGTAAGTGACTCCCGCAACTCCACTCCGTGTGGCCGTCGTCGGAGCGGGAGTCTTCGGACGCAACCACCTTCGCGTCTATCGCGAGCTTGAGCAGGCCGGGGCTGATGTTCGCCTCGCCGCCGTCATCGACCGCGACGACGCCGCGGCACAGGCCGCTGCGGAGAAGTTCGGCGTCCCCGGCTTCAGCTCCATCGAGGCCTGCCTCGCCGGGACGCAGCTCGACGCAGCCTCTGTCTGCGTCCCCACGGTGGCACACGCCGAATCTGCTGCACCGCTGCTGACCGCCGGAGTCGATCTGCTGATCGAAAAGCCGCTTGCCGCGAACCTCGAGGACGCCGACCGCATCCTCTCGCTCGCCTTCGAGCACAACCGCATCGTTCAGACCGGCCACCTCGAGCGCTTCAACCCCGCTGTCACCGCCGCGCGGAAGCACCTCCACCAGCCGATGTTCTTTGAGGCGCACCGGCTCAGCATCTTCACGCCGCGCTCGCTCGATGTGGATGTAGTGCTCGACCTCATGATCCACGACCTCGACATCGTCCTCTCGCTGGTGGACTCGCCGGTGCGCGAGGTCCGTGCCGTCGGGCTGCCTGTGCTCTCGCGCAAGGTCGACATCGCGAACGTCCGGCTTGAGTTTGTGGACGGCTGCGTCGCCAACTTTACGGCCAGCCGCGTCAGCACCGAGCGCGTCCGCAAGCTGCGCTTCTTCCAGCCCCACCAGTACCTCTCGCTCGACTTCGCACGCCAGGACCTGTTGATGATCGACGTCACAGCTGCGGCCAAACTCGACCCCGCCCAGCTCGCGGCGATGACGCAACTCCTGCAGGCATCGCAGCAACCCGGCAGCCACCCCTCGCCCGGCCTCTCGCTCTCGAAGGTCCCGGTCGAGCCCGGCGAGCCGTTGCGCCTTGAGATTGCGTCCTTCCTTGAGGCTGTCCGCAACCGCACTGCGCCGCTGGTCACTGGCGAAGACGGCCGCCGTGCCCTTGCGCTCGCGCTGGAGATCAATCGCGCCATCGCCGACCACGCCCGCCGAACCGGTCTCTGAGCCAGAGGTCCTGCCACCCGGCGAGACCACAGACGCAGGAGCAAGTTCATATCTTTCAATAGATTGCATCCCTGCGAAACTTCCCTCACCCGGAATGCGTCATACTAAACACCATGACAGTTCAGGAGCTACAGACGGATCTGTACGCGCTTGAAGAGCTCTTGCTCCATCCTGACCGTACTGCCGACCGCACGATGCTTATCCCGCTGCTCGCCAGTGACTTTAAGGAGTTCTGCACGACAGGCCGCGTCACCAACCGCCAGGAAACCATCGACGATATGCTATCGTCCCACGGTCGCGCGGCCACCATCCACTACTATGTCGTGACGCCGCTCTGCGACAACGCCGCCCTGGCCACCTACCGCCTTACCACCGTCACCTCCGTCTCCTACCGGTCGTCCCTGTGGGTGTACCGAGACAAGCGCTGGCAGCTCTTGTTCCACCAGGGAACGGTCGTCGCGTGAGCTTTACTTCTTCTCTTCGTGGTACTCCTGCTCAGTGTTGATGCTCCAGAGCGCCGCTTTGTCCACGTGCCCCGCTACAATCCCATCCACCACGGCCATCGCGGTCAGCATGCTGTGGTCCTGATTGTTGTACTTGTGCATCCCGTTCCGGCCCACTAGAAAGAGGTTCTCGAACGAGTCGGTAAACTGCCGCAGCTCGTCGAAGCGGTCGTACGTTCCAAAGTAAGCCGGGTACGTCTTCGGAACCCGCACCACATGGCCGTCGCTGACGTCTTCCGCGTTGAGTATCCCGATCTTCGCGACCTCGGCGATGGCAAACCGCTTCAGGTCCTCATCGGGCATCTTCCACAGATCGTCCGTGTCGTAGCAGAAGTACTCGAGCCCAATCCACACCTTCGACGGGTCTGCCACGAGATAAGGGCTCCAGTTGTTGAAGATCTGCAGCCGTCCGAGGAGAACATCCGGCTCCTGCACGTAGATCCACGTGTCCTTCAGCAGGCCTCCGTCATGCTCCCTCACCTTGAGCCGGTCGGCCAGCAGCCCGACGGTGATGAAGTCGCGATACTGCAGCCCTTCGCTCACCTCGCGCACGTTCTGCGGCACGGGAGCATCTAGCGCCTTGACCAGCTCCTTCATCGGCATCGTCGAGAAGAAGTAGTCTCCTGCGAAGGTCTGTCTCTCTCCGGCGCCGTTCACGGCCTCAATCGAGACAACCTTGTCTCCCTCGCAGTGCACTCGGTCCACGCGCCAGCCCATGTGAATCTCCCCGCCTCGCTCGCAGACCAGATTCGCCACATGCTCCCAGAGCTGTCCCGGCCCGAACTTCGGATACATGAAACGCTCGATCAGGCTTGTGTCCGTGGACTTCTGCTTCAGGTCTCGGGAAGGCTGCCGCTTGAAGGCCTTCTTCACGAAGTGCTTCACGGCTGTCGTCAAGCTCAAGCCCTTGATGCGCTGCGCTCCCCACTCCGCGCTGATCTTGTCGCAGGGAGTACCCCACACCTTTTCGGTGTAGCTCTTGAAGAAGGTGAGATAGAGCTGGCGACCAAAGCGGTTGATCAGAAAGTCTTCGAGGCTCTTCTCCGGCTTGATCTGGCTTACGCGCGACATCATGTAGCTTGTGCCGACCTTGATCGTTCGCGCCAGGCCGAGATTGCTCAGCGTCGTCGCCGTCAGCGTGATGGGGTAGTCGAAGAACTTGCGCAGGTAGTAGATGCGGCTCTTGCGCGGACGGATGAGCATAACGAGATCGGACGTGGGAGCAGCAGCACTGACGATGCTCGCAGTGTGTCCGTGCTCCGAGGGGTGCGGCTCGCCCGTGGGCCCGGTCTCGTCGGTATCGGTCTCGATGACGATGGGGCCAGCGCCGCGAATCACCGGCTCCTGCGTCAGATTCGCCGGAACCGCAACCAGGCGGCGATTGCCCTGGTAGCTGATCTCCTGCTCCGACTCCGTTCCGTTGCCGTTGTTCAGCTCAGGAGGCATCAGATCGATCCACCACTGCATCACTCGGTCGCTCTTGGAGAAGAACCGGTGGCCGCCGATATCCATGCGGTACCCCTTGTACCGGATGGTTCGCGAGATTCCGCCGATCTCGCCGGAGGCCTCAAGCACAATGGGCTTCACGTCGGTTCTGCGCAGCAGCTCCAGCGCTGCCGTCAACCCGGCCGGACCCGCTCCGATGATGATCGCTCTCTTGCTCATCCAGATTTCAACTATACGGTGACCGAACCCTATTCTTCAGGGATTGTCGTGTTTCCGGCACACTGGAGCATTCGCCAGATCGGGGTCTCATTGCGGCTGGAGAGAGGCGGCCTCATTCCAGAGACGCACCCTCTTCGCGATACGTTTGCCAAGGCGCAACGACGGCTCCTCTACCAGAACGCAGAACACGTGCGACACCAGCAGGACGGAAGCAAGGTAGATGATGGCCAGAGTCGTCCGCGATATCTTGCCGCAGAACAGATATGCGCCGGTGCCGGATCGGGTGCCGGATTAATTTTCTGGATGCGGTACTATTCGGAACATGACCCAATGGGAACGATTCAGGGTGTGGCTGCTCCCCTCCTCCCCCAACACTGGCAACAACAGAATCGATAGGCTGGACGGTCTTCGAACCGTCGCTATCCTCATGGTCGTCTGCTTCCATACGACCCGCCTTGGCCCCCCGTTCGGCTACAGCGGCGTTGACTTGTTCTTCGTGCTCTCCGGCTACTTCATCACCGGGATACTCCTGGGGACGAGGAGCAAACCGAACTACTGGTCTCGCTTCTACATCCGGCGAATCGCCAGAATCCTGCCGCCAGTTATCCTTTTGCTGGCGCTCTATGTCTTGGTCACAAAGCATGTTCAACCGCTTACCGTTCTGGGATATGGGCTATTCGCTGGCAACCTGACGAGTCTTACCCGCTTCAGTAGGGCCATGCTGAATCCTCTGTGGTCATTGGCGGTTGAGGAGCACTTCTACCTGCTGTGGCCTCTGGCCGTCGCGTTCTTTCGTAGGCGCACTCTCCTTATGTTGCTTCTGGCAATCCTCGTCACAGAGCCGATCCTGCGGGCAATGGCGACTCCCCACTTCGATTCGTGGGCCTATATCTACTATCTGACGCCATTTCGACTGGACAGCTTGGCGGCTGGAAGCCTCTTGGCGTTGCTGACGGAGGCGGGAGCCGCGTTTCCCTGGCAGCGTTGGTGTGGCTGGGCAGTGTTGGCGCTTTCCCCCTCCTTTCTTTTCTGCTCCACTACCGTTCGCGATGTGAACTCGGTGACGTACAACGCGCTGGCGTATTCCTTTTTCGCGGCCATCTACTTCTGTCTGGTTGCATGGGTACTCATGCTGCGCCGCGGCGTTGTCTACGATATTCTCTCTAGCCGTCCAGTCACCTACCTCGGTCGCATCAGCTATGGGGTCTATCTATTTCACATTCCCGTCAATCAGGTGATGTTACGAGCCCTACACCGCGATCCGTCCCCGGTTGACCTGATTCTAACGCTGGGTCTCGCGTCAGTAATCTACTTCGTGATGGAGCGGCCGATCATTGCGTATGCCCGGAGGCTAACCAACGATGTCCAGAAGAGTTTTGCGGAGTCGTTTAGTTGATTAGATTTGGCGCCCAAGCCACTCTTCTTCAAACTCGTCCTCATTGCAGAACCACCCATAGACTTTATTGTGATACATCCGGGTTTTAGAGACGACCGCGACGCACTGCTGGCAGGTCGCCGTCTCCGAATAGTGTTGTGGCCAGAACCAACGCAGGAAGCGATCTAGCATCTATTCACCTGTCGAGGATGGAGGCTTGCTCATATCATAGTAACTCATCATCATCGGGCCGCGAGACGCTGGTAGGCGAGCACGGCGATGGGAGAAAGCGGGGACGTCGCTGGCGGAGGAATGACTTACTTGGGCTGCGCTACCTTGAACTCGAGGCCGTTCTTACCGGCATCGATAGTGACATGGTCGCCGTGCAGCACCTCGCCGTCGAGGATCCTGATGGCCAGCTTGTCCTGCACCATGCGCTGGATCGCGCGCTTCAAAGGCCGCGCTCCATACGCACGATCGTATCCGGCCTTGAAGATCGCCTTGCGCGCCGCGTCCGTAAGCTCGAGCGTGATCTTGCGGTCCGCCAGCAGCTTCTGCACGTCCTTCAGGCGCAGATCGACGATGTGCGTCAACTGCGACTCGTCCAGCGGACGGAAGACAACGATGTCGTCCACGCGGTTGAGGAACTCCGGCCGGAAGTTCTGCCGAAGCACCTCCATCACGCGGCCTCGGGCCTCTTCGAAGCCCTCCGGGCCTGCGGCCCACGCCGTCGACAACTTGTCCGCACCGATGTTCGACGTCATGATGAGCACGGTGTTCTTGAAGTCGACTGTGCGGCCCTGCGAGTCGGTCAGCCGGCCATCGTCCAGCACCTGGAGCAGGATGTTGAAGACATCCGGATGTGCCTTCTCGATCTCGTCGAAGAGGACGACGGCGTATGGCCGCCGCCGGATCGCCTCGGTTAACTGTCCGCCCTCGTCGTAGCCGACGTATCCCGGAGGCGCACCGATCAGCCGCGAGACGGCGTGCTTCTCCATGTACTCGCTCATGTCGATCCGCACCATCGCGGTCTCGTCATCGAAGAGGAACTCAGCCAGCGCACGCGCGGTCTCTGTCTTTCCTACGCCTGTGGGCCCAAGGAAGATGAACGACCCTATCGGACGTTTTGGGTCCGATAGGCCAGCCCTGGACCGGCGAATCGCATTCGCAACCGCGCTCAACGCCTCGTCCTGTCCAACGACGCGCTCGCGCAGACGCTCCTCCATCTTCACCAGCTTCTGCGTCTCGCCTTCGAGCATCTTATTGACCGGGATTCCGGTCCACTTCGAAACAATCGCAGCGATGTCCTCCTCGTCGACCTCCTCCTTGAGCATCCTCCGCGGAGCCACGGCTTTGGGTGCGCCATCTCCCACTGGGGCATGGGAGGCAGACGCAGCATCCTCGCGAACTGCCGCATCCTGCAGCGCGGTCAGTTCGCGCAGTTCCTTCTCGAGGTTCGGAATCTCGCCATACTGCAACTCCGCAGCACGCTGCAGGTTTCCCTTGCGCGTCTCCTCCTGCATCTGGAAGCGCAGGTCCTCAAGCTGTTGCTTCAGCTCGGCGATACGACCGATTGCGCCGCGCTCCTTCTGCCAGCGCGCACGCAGCGCGGCCGCGGTCTCCTTCACCTCGGCCAGCTCTTTCTCCACGATCTCCAGCCGCTCCATGGAGTTCGGATCTTTCTCGCGCTTCAACGCCGTCCGCTCGATTTCGAGAGATGTGGCGCGGCGCTCCAGGTCGTCGATCTCAACCGGTACGCTGCCAATCTGAATCGCCAGCGCAGCCGCCGCCTCATCGACCAGGTCAATCGCCTTGTCGGGAAGAAAGCGATCAGAGATATACCGGTGCGATAACACCGCTGCCGACACAATCGCCGAGTCTTTGATGCGAACCTTGTGGTGCGCTTCGTACTTCTCCTTCAGGCCGCGCAGAATCGCAATCGTGTCCTCGACGTTCGGCTCGCCGACGTAGACAACCTGGAAGCGCCGCTCGAGCGCCGCATCCTTCTCGATGTACTTGCGATACTCGTTGAGCGTCGTCGCGCCAATCGCGCGCAGGTCGCCGCGAGCCAGCGCCGGCTTGAGCATGTTGCTCGCGTCCATCGAGCCCTCGGCCGCGCCCGCGCCGACAAGCGTATGCAGTTCGTCGATGAAGAGGATGATCTCGCCGTTCGAGCCCTCGATCTCCTTCAGCACAGCCTTCAGGCGGTCCTCAAACTCGCCGCGGAACTTCGCCCCTGCGACCATCGCTCCGAGGTCGAGCGCGCAGACGCGCTTGTTCTTCAGAATCTCCGGCACGTCGCCCAAAAAGATTCTGCGAGCGAGTCCTTCGACGATGGCCGTCTTGCCGACTCCCGGCTCGCCGATCAGCACCGGATTGTTCTTCGTCCGCCGCGAGAGCACCTGGATGACACGGCGAATCTCCTCGTCGCGCCCGATCACAGGATCGAGCTTGCCTCGCCGCGCAAGCTCGGTGAGGTCCTTGGCGTACTTCTCCAGCGCCTGAAACTTGCCCTCGGGGTTCTGGTCCGTCACACGTTGCGAGCCGCGGACCGCGCTCAGCGCCTTGAGGATCGCATCATGCGTCGCCCCGAAGCTTGCCAGCGCACTCTGCACGCCATCGCCCTTCTGCTTCGCCAGCGCGAGCAGAAGATGCTCGGTCGAGACGTAGTCGTCCTTGAAGTTCTCCGCTTCCTTGAAGCCCTGCTCCAGAACCTTCTGCAGCGCAGCCGACAGTCCGGGTTGCGCGCCTCCCTGCACCTTCGGCAGCTTTGTAATCGCCGAGTTCACCCCGCTCAGCAACTGCTCCACCGGAACCCCGACCTTGTCGAGTACCGGGATCACCACTCCCTCGCGGTCCTCGAGCAGCGCCGCCATCAGGTGAAGCGGCAGCACCTCAGGGTTGCCGTTCTCCGCGGCATGGCCCTGCGCCCCCTGGATCGCCTCCTGGGACTTCACTGTCAGTTTTTCCCACTTAATCGCCATTCAAATCCTCCACACACTCCGACCCCCAAATACTAGCCGGGCTTATTCTTTTGATGCCTCACTGGCTATAAAAAACGGGAGACCGTTTAGCCTCCCGTTCCGGAATCGTTCGAACGAACCTTAGGCCGCTGACGCCTCTACCTGCTTGGGCTCCGGCGTGGAACCTACTGAGATCTTCACCTGCTTTGGCTTCGCCTCCGCCTTCTTGTTAAGGGAGATCGTCAACACGCCGGCGTCGTAAGAAGCCGCGATTGAATCGGTGTCCACCGTCTGCGGAACAGTGAAGCTCCGAACGAAGCTGCCATAACTGCGCTCGATGCGGTGAAAGTTCTCTTCCTTCTCTTCCTTCTCGAACTTCCGCTCACCCTTGACGGTCAGAGTCTGGTTTTCCAGACGGATGTCCAGATCCTCCTGCTTGATGCCCGGGACTTCGAGCTTCAGCACGACCTTATGGGCATCCTCATAGACATCAACCGGGGGAACAAAGTTTCCGGTTGAAAGGCTCTCGGTCTCGCCAGAGACACGAGGGAATTCATTGAAGATTGAGTTCAGCCTGTGCTGCAGCAGCGCCACGTCGCTCAGCGGCGCACGAAACGGAGCAAATCGAGTGATCGTCATACCTTACATCCTCCTGATAATTCCTTAGATTTGTCGCCGGTTGACCGGCCAGCTATCTATAAGACGCATGATTAGCGTAAAGGTTGCATATTATTTGATACAAACACACTCATATATTTCACCCAACGCCCGTAACCCTTTATCCCTCAATTGTGGGAGATACTTTCCCACCCTGCTCGGATATGCTTGGCCCAGCGCGAAAATCGCTCGTATCTCGCGACCTCCCGGGGACTTAGCCGGTTGGCGCGACTCTCAGGACCACTTTCTGTGAAGCGCTTGCTGCCCATCCTGCTACTGGTTCCCGCCCTGTTGACAGGGTGCGGCGTAACTCCTTCCCAGCTCGCGCCGCCCGTCGCGACGAGCCACTCCCTCAGAGGAGGGGTCCACGGTGGACAACAGGGGGTCGCCGGAGCGCACGTCTATCTCTTTGCAGCCAACACCGCAGCCTACGGCGCGGCGAGCCTTCCGCTACTCATCCAGTCTGATCCGCGCGTCTCGACCGATGCTCTGGGGCCTTACGTAACCACCGATGCGAATGGCAACTTTTCCCTCTCCAGGGGATACGTCTGCTCAGCCGGACAAGAGGCCTACGTGCTCGTCATGGGAGGCAATCCCGGGCTTCAGTCAGAGGTGACCAATCCCGGCCTCGCGATGATGGCCGTGCTGGGGCCATGCCCGAGCGATGGCAATCTGGGCGATAACGTGCCCTACCTTGCCGTCAACGAGGTTACGACCATTGGAGCGGTGTACGCGCTCTCCGGGTTCATGACGGATCTGACCCACGTCAGCTCCGGACCATCGGCGGCCTCAAAGCAGGGGCTTGCCAACGCCTTTGCCACGGCAGGCAATCTGGTCAACGTCGGCGCCGGAACCGCCAACGATCAGAACCTGGTCGGCAACGGCTCGGTGCCGCAGGCGGAGATCAACACACTGGCCGACATCCTGGTCCCCTGCGTCAACTCGGACGGCACAACCTCGGCCTGCTCCACACTCTTCAACAGCGTACGCGCGGCGGGCGACACCTCCACGATCGCCGACACCGCGACCGCAGCCTTGAAGATCGCACGGAACCCGGCCCTGAACATTTCCGCGCTCTTCAACCTTGTGCCCTCCGCCGCGCCCTTTCAGCCGACGCTGGCCACGGCGCCGAACGACTGGACGATCGGAGTCACCTTCTTCTCCGAGAGCATGGGAGGGCCATACTATCCTGCCTTCGATTCAGCCGGAAACCTCTGGGTGCCTTCGTACACGGCCAGCGCCCTGTTTGAATTCGACCCCTTGGGGACGCCGCTCGACGGAGGGTACGGCTTCAGCGGAGGCGGGCTGAACGTGCCCTTTGCCGTGGCCGTGGACTCGCTGGACAACGTCTGGGCGGTGAACTTCTGGCCCCTCGGCTCGTCCAGCGTCTCGCGCTTTCGCGGCAACGGTTCCCCGGTGACCTCGGCAGCCTACGCCTGTTCTTCGGCCTGCTACTTCCCTGCCGTTGACGCCTCCGGAAATCTCTGGGTCTCAGGCCAGACTGCCACGACGGTGCTCAGCCCGGGCGGAACGAAGGTCGCCACCTTCCTCGCCAACTCGTATAACTCCGGGATGGCGATCGACTCGGGCGGCCACGGGTGGACCCTGGGCCACAACCAGGTCCTCTACCGGTTTGACTTGTCGACTGGAGCTTCCACGCAGTTCTCCGAGTCCGTCACGGCGGCCTCGGGCAAAGATCTGACACCTATGGCAGTGGATGCCTCGAACCATCTTTGGCTTGTGAGCAACCGCAACAACGCCATCGGCAAGCTCAACAGCAGTGGAACCCTGATCTCCCCGCCCGGAGGTTACACCGGCGGAGGGTTGAAGGGCCCTGCGGGGATTGCCGTGGATGGCTCGGGAAACATCTGGGTCGCGAACCGCGATGGCAACTCCATCTCGGCCTTCACCAACACCGGCACGGCGATCACGCCTTCCACCGGGTACCAGGCGCAGTATGTCAGCGGCCCGCGTGGGATCGCAGTCGATCTCTCGGGGAACGTGTGGGTCGCAAACTTCACCTACAACTCGGTGACGGAGTTTGTCGGCGTGGCGACTCCCGTAAAAACTCCTATCACGCCCTCAATGCTGGGACAGCGCCCGTAGTCGCCAGCCAGCCGCTAGGCGTAGACGCCGATCAGCCTCAACTGCTCCGCAGAGTACCCGAGCAACGAGAGCTGCTCGAAGGTGACGGTCCAGGTAGTGGCTGGATTCACGGGAGAGGCGATCTCCTCGGGCAGCCCTGCGCGACGCAGCCGGTTGAGAAGCTGGATGCTGTCTTCGAAGTGGATGGCGGCGTAGCGGGGATCGGCGATTCTATCGTCCGGAGGCATGCACCGGAGAATGCGCAGCGGATGATCAACGTCGAACCGAACCTGGCAGGTGTGCATCGCGCTCGCGGGTCTTCGTGGCGAATGGTAACACCAAAAACCCCGATGCGGCTACTGCTCGCATCGGGGCTAAACGCGGAGTAAGAGAGTCTCGTTACTTGGGATTGTTGTTATCGGCGTTGACGACCAGCAGCGCATCAGAGACCGGCGTGAAATCGCTGTGGAACTGGCCAACGTGCGAGAAGACCACCTGCCGATTGGGGTTGATCAGGAAGGTCGAGGGATAGACTGTCTCGTCCGTCGCGTTCCAGCGCAGGCCATACAGGTTAGTGAAGCTGTAGTCAGGATCGAGGACGAGGTGAACGTTGGAGGGCAGCGCCACACTTCCCAGGAGAGATGCGGCGTCAGAGGCGAGGTTCTTGTTCGCGGCCCCGGGAAAGACAACGAGCATCTGCGCACCAAGCGCGGCAAACTGCGCGGCGTACTGCTGGTAGCTATTAAAGATCTGCTGCGAAAACGGGCATAGATAGCCTGGATATCCACGCAGAACGACGAGAACCACCGGGCCTCCGCTCCTGGCAAGAGAGCTTAGAGTGATGGCGCTGCCGCTGAGTGTGGGAAGGGTGAAGTCCGGCGCGGTCTGGCCCACAGCCGGGGGCGCGGCTACGGCCGGAAGCGAGACAGCAAGCAGAAGGACGGGGAGGAGGAACAATCTGCGCATGCTCATACCAGAGATTGTAGGAAGACCCACGGGTGGCTGTAATACAACTTTCGGGTGCAGGGGAGGGGCAGAGATGGCGGCTGGGTTGCTTCCACGGGGCATTTGCCTCATTCCAGAGGGGGTACCGCTCCTGTAGGAGTGGAGTACTCTTGGGGCAAAGGAGATCGCTCAGGATGAAAGCTGCTCGAATTGGCCTGCTCGCGGGTCTGCTGATGGGGGTAACGCTCTCCGGAGCCGCGCAGCAGGACACAAAGACACTGGCTGCCCAGCGGGCCGACATGACGTGGCTCGCGCTCGTCGACTCCGAACAGTACGACCAGAGTTGGAAGGATGCCGGCCCCGCCTTTCAATCGGCCGTGACGCAGGAGAAGTGGACTGAGACCATCAAGCGAGTCCGCGATCAGATGGGCAAGCTGGTCGTCCGGCGGCTGAAGAGCGCCTCCTACTCGAAGTCACTGCCCGGCGCGCCTGACGGCGAGTACGAGGTCATCATCTTCGAGACCAGCTTCGAGCACAAGCAGGTGGGCTACGAGACGGTCATCACAAGCGTCCAGAAGGACGGCGCCTGGCGCGTGGTGGGCTACTACATTAAGTAGGGCTAGAACCTATCCCATAAATAAATTGACGAGCCGGTTTGGCCCGCCCTCGGCATAACTTCCGGATTGCCGGTGATACGTCGGGTTCATGGTTGCGTTCTGAATTCCGCGTTGGCGAGCGCCCTTTTTGCTCACAAACAGCGAGGTGGGCAAAAAACGCAAATTATGACGCGTTCGGCAACAGTACAGTTCTGTTCAGCATCTCTAGTTCCTAAAGCGAGGGCGTGGCAACTGCGATTTCGGTGCCAGCGTTGAGCGGCAGTGGGCCCGTATGAGAGAGTCGTAGCTCCCCTATTACGACCACCACACGGATGCCCCGCGACCGTTAATGCCCATGCGGAATGACGGAGGAACAAGAAGATGAGCAAAACTACTTGGCTGGTCACTCCTGTCGTGAGCGCGATTCTGACCCCGTTGCTCACTGTATCTGTTGCATCCGCTGCGACGGTCACCCAAACGAATGTCAGTCCTACCGCGGCTCATTTTCCGCAAAACAAACAAAACGAGTCACCGATGGCGGCCAATCCCATCGACGCAAGTAACGCGATCAGCGGGGCGAACGACGAAATCCAGGAACCGGACTGCACGCCCGCGACTGGAGGCTCTTCCAGTTGCCCCTTCTCTCCCACAGTGCAGACCACCGGCGTCTATGTGACCAAGGATGGCGGCAGTTCGTGGTCGAAGACAATCCTGGATTGGAGCAGCGCGAATCTCCGCTCCGACGGTGATCCGGTCGTCGCATTTGGTCCCAAGCCCAATGGGACCGGCGGCTTTACATATGCTAACGGTGCGCGCGCCTACTTTGGATCGTTGGCCGGAGTTCTGGGCGTTTCCTCCGCATCACCACAGGAGTTCATCGCCGTGGCGACGTCGGATGATCGTGGCACGACATGGAGCGCGCCTGTCGTCGCCACCTCGCGGACGAATCCGGTTGACTTCAACGACAAGATCGCGATCTGGGTAGACAACAACCCAACCAGCCCCAACTTTGGAGTCGTGTACGTCAGCTGGACGCTCTTCAGGGGCGTGGGCAACTTTGGCAAATCGAACACCTTCTCTCCTGAGCCGATCATGTTCGCGCGATCCACTGATGGCGGGCAAACATTCGAAAATGCGAAGCAGTTGACGCAGGCAGCGAACAATGGCTCCGTGGGCGGACGGCAAGGTTCGACGATTCGTTCGGCGCCCAATGGCGACGTGTTCGTCTTCTGGGATGGTGCCCTGAAGGGTCAGAGCGCGATCCTCGCCGCACGTTCGACCGACGGTGGCGTCAGGTTTACGCGACCGTTCCTCGTCAGCTTCAAAAACGATGTGCCATCACCGTTCCCCGGCGCTAGTTTCCGCACCGACAGCTTTCCTATGGTGGACATCGATGCATCGGGAAACCTCTTCGTTGTGTGGACGGATTCCACCAACGGTCACAGCGTCGTCAAACTGGCGAAATCGACGGACAGCGGAGCGTCGTGGGACGTGAGCGTTGCGGCGGACGTGACGGGGCGCAGTGCCTTCTATCCGGGGGTCGCGGTTAGCGCAACCAACGTCTTTATCGGCTTCAACGCAATTGACGACAAGCCGGCAGGTACCGCGCCCGGTGCGGGTGTCGTGTTCTATGACTCCTACTTTGTGCTCTCAAGCGATAGTGGCGCGTCCTTCGGCTCGTCAGTGAAGATCAGCACGGTAAGTTCGGATCCGGATGTCTCGACGACAAATGGGTTGGGCTCGCAATTCTTGGGCGATTACAACGGCGCGGCTGCAAGTTCGGATGGCTCGTTCTGGTTTTCGTGGACCGACACGCGCAACGGTGCGACGTGCTCCGCGATTGACGCATGGCGTGCGTCCGGATTCACGACGACAAAGCCCAACATCTACGATTCGTGCTCGCCAGGCTTTGGCAACTCCGATATTTTCGTTGCACATGTAACGCCGTAAAGCAGGTAAGAGTCTGGGACAATCGGCGGGCCGGCAAGGGTCAGTCCCAGCGCAAGCACCTAAGCTGAGTGGCACTTCCTCCAGGCGGGTGCCCTCAGCATGCAGTTCTCGAATTGGCTCCCTATTGTCAATCAGCGCCACAGGCGCAAAATAGGTCGCATCGAACCAGTTCCGAACGGATGGTCGGCAATACGGAAGTAATTCTGCCAAGTTTCGCCGACCAGAGGCAATTATGAGATGGGTTCTAGTCTCTGGTGCCTCGTCCGGCATAGCGGTAGATGGCGCATAGCTCGTCGCCGGTCGAACCGTACTCTTCCTGCTGGGCGATGGCC
Source organism: Edaphobacter bradus (assembly GCF_025685645.1). Taxonomy (NCBI): domain Bacteria; kingdom Pseudomonadati; phylum Acidobacteriota; class Terriglobia; order Terriglobales; family Acidobacteriaceae; genus Edaphobacter; species Edaphobacter bradus. Next base: position 1,258,226 of record NZ_JAGSYF010000002.1, on the reverse strand, counting down.
TCAAGGTCCGCAGCATGGTCCTCGGGCGACATGGCGACCTGGCCCTGCCAGAGCTTTCGGAAGCCGGGATGGCGGTCGAGCGTGGCGACGTGCTCGGCGTTGACGTAGAGGATGTCGAGGTCGCCGGGGCGTCGCGCAAAGGCGCTCTCAATGCGGCGGAGGAGCGCAGCGACGACGGGGTCTTCAAAGGGATGGAAGAGAAAGACGACCGTGGGGGTGGCAGGTAGCTCGAAGTTGAGGGCATCCTCGTGCACGACGCGGATTGGGGAGATGCGCTGCGCGGTGGAATCGGTCGCGTGTGCATGGGTCCACAGATCGACGTTATGCTGAGCGATCGCAGCCATCGAAGCGTTCAGCTCGACCCCAACTACCTCGCGGAAGCGGAACTCGCTTGCGAGCAGAACGGCGCGGCCCTTCCCTGCTCCCAGGTCGAGAAAGGTGTAGGTCGCGGGCGGATGCGGCGGCGGCGTCTCGCGCCACTGCTCCACGAGCGCGCGAAGGATGCTCGGCGCGACGCCGTAGTAGGCGGTGACGTGGTCGTCATTCGGGTGTCCGGTGAAGAGGTCAGCGGCGGGGACAAGGCCGCTGGTGTCGGTACCGTGAATCTGGTCGAAGGGATGAATGGGTTTGGTGGTCGCGCGAAGCAGGTCGCGCGGACGCTTTGCGACAGGTGGCGGATCTTTCTGCGGGGCGAGTTGGGCCTTTTGCTTGGGCATGGAGTCGCTTCAACGGATCTGAACCAGGTTAGGGTTGCCGTCGAGGCCTAAGATGCGGCGGCCCGCAGGAGTGATCTGCAGCGGAGTCCACGGCGGTTCGTTCAGGATGACGACGATCGTCTCGCCCGCTTCTTCCAACCCGGCGAGACGGTTCTGGATCTGCGCGGTCACTTGGGCAGCAGCTTCATCGGTTGGACTGGTCAGCACAAGCTCAATATAGATGCGATGTTTCCGCGGAACCCCAGGGATTCCTGCGCCCGGAGCCTCGGGGTCGTGCTGGATGCTGATCGAGCGGACAAGGCCAAGATCAACGACGTTGCACGGCAACGCAGGGTCGTAGCAATTGCGCAGCGCGGAGAGGATTTGGGCCTCGGTGAGCATGAGATGTTGCAGCTTTCCCCCATAAAGTAGTGTACCCTCCGCCATTGAGGACGGAGGGCAGGCATCACAGGACAGCCTTCAGAGGTTACTCAACGCGGTAGCGAATTTATCCGCAATCAGAGGGAAGCCGTTTTCGTTCGGATGGAGCTCATTCCCCCATACCTGCTGGTACGCATCGTCTGCCAGTTTGGTAGACAAGGTATTTCGCAGATCGACGTGGCGAACATTGGCAAAGTCAGCCAGTTGAGGAAGCGTCTGAAGCATTGCGTTGAATCTGTCGATCAGATCGTGCATGGCATCAGTATTCTGCTGCAGATCGCCAAAGCGCTTCTCGTTGAAACCGGGCTGCAACCACGGTCCCGGCAGCGGCCACAAGCCCAGAACGCCTCTGCCGTCAGGAACGGGGTAGTCGTAACCGTGAATGAGAACAGGCAGGACCTTGCCCAGCGAGGAACTCTTGCAAAGCTGATTCACGCCGGAGAGCATCGCGGTGTAGGCCGCCTTCAGCCGCTGGTTGATCAGCCCATCAATCATCTCATCGTTCCAGCCGGCGATTACGGAGTCCTTGCTGTTCAGCAGCATGCCGAACTCTTTGCCTGCGATATCGTTGCCGCCCCCGGAGATGAGTACCGCCTGGGGCACGGCTCCCTGATCGAGGACCTCCTCCAGGCATTCCTGCAGCTTGTAAAGCTGCGAGTCGTGCTCAACCATGGCCTCAATCCTGTCTCCCGCATGTGCCGCAGAGCGAACGGTGTAGCCATAATGTTCTTTCAACTGCTCCAGGATGTCTCGATCGAAATAGTCGAACCATGAGTCTCCGGCGGCGATCAGGAACCCGGTTGTTTGATGTGCCGTATCGACGAAGCCCACTGCCGGCTGAGCAAAGCCCGACATCTGAACATTGAACCTGATCGGGCTGGTGTGTTTTGCGATTGCTGCTGCACGGTTGGCACGCGCAATCTTACGGCGTGCGAGAACTGCATCGGCTGATTTTTGACCATTTGCGATTGCATCGATGATGTGCTGCTCTGCCATGAATCACCTCGACCGCATCTTCGGCCTTTGGCCCTGACCCTGTGCGGAGTTGCGGCAAGACTAACAGCAGGCAGCAGATTGGCGTTGCCTTTTTTGCCATCGATTTACAAGAACTTTCGCAGCAGGAGAGGATCAGTGCTTGCGTTCAACCAGATAGTTCGCAACCGCCTTCAGCGGATTGGCTGCCTCTCCAAACGGTGCGAGAGCATCGAAGGCGTCGGCGATAAGCTCCTCGGCATCCTTCAGCGAGCTGTCGATCCCGAAGACGGCGGGCCACGTGGCCTTGATGCTGGCCGTGTCCTTGCCGGCGGTCTTGCCAAGCTCCGCAGAGCTCTGCGTCATGTCGAGGACGTCGTCGACGATCTGGAAGGCGAGGCCAGCCTTTTCGCCGAAGGTGCGCAGGCGGGAGATGGTGTCTTCGTGGCCGGCGGTCTTAGCGTTCGCGAGGCCGAGCAGGCCACCCGAAACGATGCTCGTGGTGATCAGCGCGCCTGTCTTAGCGCGGTGGATGGACTCCACCAGTTCGGCGGTGGGCTGCTTCCCTTCCGACTCGATATCGACGACTTGGCCGCCGATCATTCCAGGAGGAAGCGGACTGTGGGTGCCGACCCCGGTGCCGATGGCAAGCGAGACCTCGCGCAGAATCGCAACTGTCGTGGCCGGTGGAATAGGAAGCGCAGCGATGGTCTGGAAGGCGAGCGTCTGCAGCGAATCGCCCGCGAGGATGGCGATGGCTTCGCCGAAGACGACGTGGCATGTAGGCTTGCCGCGGCGCAGGTCGTCGTTGTCGAGCGCCGGCAGGTCGTCATGGATCAGCGAATACGTGTGGACCATCTCGATGGCCGCGCCGAGGTCCGCCGCGCCTTCGGGGATATCCTTGCCGCCTGCGACCATGCGGGCGGCCTCCATGCAGAGGATGGGACGGAGGCGCTTGCCTCCAGCAAACGTGCTGTGCCGCATGGCCCGGTGGATGGAGTGCGGAAGCGTATCGGTCGCGGGCAGCAGGCGTTCGAGGGCGTCGTCAGCAAGCTGCGCGCCGGATTGAAGCAGGGCGTGTACGTTCGGAGACATCAGACCTTGATGATAAATGCTAGAACGCTGGCGAGGTTCTGCGGAGTCGCAGTCCATTGAGCCAGATGAGGATAATCACTCCAAGTGAAAGCACACTGATGCTGTCGCCGAGGGTGTGGTCCGGGCCGTTGCTCCAGGTGACACGGACGTGTGCAGGGCCAGCAGGGAGCGGAATGGCGATGAGTCCGTCATCGCGACTGACCTCCTCCCGAACCTCTCCGTTGACCTTGACGCTCCACGCGGGGTAGCGGCGCAGGTCGAGGATAAGGGTCTCGGGGGAGGTCAGATTGAGGTCGAGGGCGAGCGGAGCCGGGCTGGCGGCTTGCGTTGCCGCGACGTCAGGTGCTGGCGCGCTCGGGTCAGGCGATAGCCACCACGACGGATCGGTGTGCGCGAGCGAGTCGTTGTCGGCGGTGGTGGGAGTGTACTCGTCCGTTGGGTCGGTGCCGGGGTTGGCCGAGCGGAAGAGTGCAAGCCGCGCCGCGACGGTGTCCTCGGAGTCGCAAGGCTGGCGAAAAGCCCGGTAGGACGGAAGCGCAAGCGCAACAGCGGCCAGCAGGGCCACCATGGTCGCCATCGCCGGGGTGAGCCTGATACGGGAGAGCGCAGCAGCGAGCGCAATGCCAAAGACAGCGGCGAGGACAGCGAGAAACCGCCACGGGAACTGCAGAAAGGCAAGCTCAGGAGTGTAGCTCCAGAGCGGCGCGGAGACCGGGGTGAGCAGGACGACGACGACCAGCGCGAGGACAGCGAGCGGCAGTAGAGGCTGCGCCTCTGGATTCAAGGCGGGCTCCGGCTGGCGGCGGCTGCGGGCGGCGAGCAGCAGCGCGGCGGCAGAGAGACCGATCACGATGACGGCAACGACGGAGGCAGTGTGCAAGACGAGGTCATGGTCGGGATCGCTGGTGTGGCCGAAGAGGAAGTTGTCGCGGAAGCTCATGCCCGCGATCGTGGCCATGGCGGCCTGGACCCAGCGGCGCTCATACGCGGCGGGCACGATGTAGAACGCAGCAGAGCCGAGACCGAGCAGCGCTCCCGCCACCGCGCTCGCGGCAAATCGGGCGCAGTCGCGCAGGTTGTGTCTACGGCGCCACGTAAGAGCGAGCCGGACGATCCCAACGAGCGCGACGGCATAGCAGCCCATCACCGCCGCCGGCGCATTCGTGAGCCACAGCAACGCGATGGGAATCGCGACGCGCAGCACGGAGACGCGTGGGCGCAAAACAGAGTCGAGCGCGAAGGGGAGGATCGCCGCTGCGAGCAGCTCACCATAGGCCGTGCGCTCGTACGCGGTGAAGAGCGTGTAGGGGTTCGCAAGATAGACCACAGCGGCCAGCAGCGCGGCGGCAGGCGGCACAGACCGTCGCACAACGGTGTGCAGCGCGAGTCCTGCGGCGGTCAGCGCGAGCCAGGTATAGACGATGGGAGTCCACGTCCACGGCAACACGAGGCCGAGCAGTGCGCCGAGCATCCACGAGAGCGGAGGGTAAAAGACGAACCGCGGCTCACCCGCTCCCCACGCAGGCGTGAAGGCCCACTGCGGATAGAGTGTCCCGTGGCTGAACTGCCGCGCGGCCTCAAACCAGTTGAGGAGGTGGAAGTCGAAGTCGTGGCCGCAGGAACAACCGTGCACGATGAGAGGGTGGATGGCGAAGAACGCGACCAGCGGAATAAGGATGTAAGGGAGCCGGTCGCGCTTCATGGGTTGAGAGTATCAACAAAGGCTGCTTGCGGAGCCTATTCGGACGATGCCTCGTGCTCTGCGGAGGCGACAAGCGAGAGACGCGGCTGCCAGTCATCGCTGATCAGCGGGCGCGGTTGGATGGCTGCTGGCTTGATCTCCGGTAGCTCCTGCTCTCCGATCTTCAACTCGCGTAGCCGGCGATTAATCGAGAACAGCCCACCCTGGCCCTCGGCGCGGATGAGCATGTCGTCGTACGCCTTGCCTGCGTTGCGCAGCGCCTTGCCCAGCGCGTCGATGGAGGCGTGCAGGCCGGCGAGCTTCGACTGCACTTTGAGCGCCTCGTCGCGAATGAGCGCGGCATCGCGCGCGATCTGCGACTGTTGCCAGCCATAGGCGACCGCCTTCAGCAGCGCGATGAGCGTCGTCGGAGTCGCGAGCAGCACGTTGCTCTCAGCACTGTGCTCCAGCAACGAGGGGTCCTGCTCCAGCGCGGCGCTGAACAACACCTCGCTGGGAAGGAAACACACGACGAAGTCCGGTGAGTCCGGGAACTGCTTCCAGTACGCCTTGCTGCACAGCGAGTCGAGATGTTTGCGTACGTGGGCTGCATGCGCGGCGAGATGGGCGGCGCGCGCCGTCTCGTCCTCGGTGGCGCTGGCTTCGAGGAAGGCGTCGAGTGGCGTCTTGGCATCAACAATAATGCTGCGGCCATTGGGCAGCTTGACGACCAGGTCAGGACGGATCGCCTGGTCCTCGCCCTTCACGTACTTTTCGACGTCGAAGGAGGCGTACTGCACCATGCCCGCGAACTCGACGCAGCGGCGCAGCTGCATCTCGCCCCAGTTGCCGCGCGCCTTCGGAGCGCGGAGCGCCTGCACGAGCTGCGTCGTCTCCTTGCGCAGGTCGGCGTGCGAGCGCTGCATGTTCTGTATCTCCGTGAGCACGGCCTGGTAGGCTCCCTCGCGTTTCGTCTCCAACTGCTGGGTATGCGTCTCCAGCTTGCTCAGCGACTCCCGCATCGGCTCGAGCAGCTTCTCGATCGAGGATTGTTTTTGCGAGAGGTCTTTGTCGGCCTCGGTCTGCTGCTTTTCGAGCTCTCCTTTGGCGAGCGCGAGCAACCGCTTGCTGTTGGCGTCGAGGGCGCTGGCAGCCAGCGCGTCGAAGCTTGCCTTGAGGTTCTTCTCCACCTCAAGGAGGTTCTGAATCTTCTCGTCCGCCGCCTTCTGTCCGGTCTCGAGCTCCGCCCTAAGGGCTGCGGCGCTCTCGCGGGCGGCGGCTGCGGCTCTACGCTCCTCGGCGAGCTCCTTCTCACGCAGGGCGAGCGACTGCTCCCTCGCCGCAAGCGTCTCGCGCAGGTGTGTAGCCTCCTTCTCGCGCAGGGCGCGGTCAGCCTGAGCGACGGCGCGTGCGGCCTGCACGCGGCCATTCACCACCAGCCAGCCGATGACAACACCGGCGACACAACCGAGGAGGAACCAGAGCATCTGCATCCCCTCAATTTACGCTTAATCTTCGCCATCCCCAAGCTAAATCTTCACGGGGTAGCCCGCCAGGTACTTAGGGTCGAAGTGATCGAACGTAGCAGCGATAGGCTTGTGCTCTCCGTTTCGAAACGGAGATAATCCCTCGCGAATCTTGAGCTTCGGGGCCTGAGCGGAGTTTTTGTGTTCTCCCCGGGGTGTCAAACGCGGGCGACATGCTTAAAAGCAGATGGGCGATGGTGATAGCAAATACACTTACTTCGATCAACTGCCCTAATCAAAGACCCTTGGGTGCAGGAAAATGCACTCCCCGGGAGCAGAAGGCTTCCCCGGAAATGAAGAACTGGCATCCCCTTGCAGAAGACCGGAACAAGGAAATCCGGAAGATCTGTTTTGGACTGTGCAAGTTGCGGCATATCTGCTCGTTGCCGGGACGCGCCAACGTTGTTGCGCGCCGCCCACTTTGCTTTACACTCGAAAAGGCGCTCAGTATTCTTGAGGTTTGCGGGGACGTGCGCCCGGACTTTTCTAAGGCAAGACAGGAGATACGACATGGCAGCAGTGGATGAGAAGGTAAAACAGATTATCGTCGAGCAGCTTCAGGTGGATGAAGCCGAAGTGACCCCCGGCGCAAGCTTTCAGGAGGACCTTGGTGCCGACTCCCTCGACGTGGTCGAGCTCGTCATGCAGTTCGAAGAAGCCTTCGATATCCAGATCCCCGATGAGGACGCCGAAAAGATCAAGACGGTGAAGGACGCCGTCGATTACATCGAGAAGAACCAGAAAGCGGCAAAGTAAACCAATGGAACAGCGTCGTGTTGTTGTAACCGGCCTCGGGCTGATCTGTGGCGTAGGCAACACCGCGCCCGAGGTCTGGGCCGGCCTGCTGGCGGGCAAGAGCGGCATGGCCGAGATCAAGGCGTTTGATCTCACCGGTCATCCCGTCCGCTTCGCAGCCGAGGTCAAAGACTTCGACCCGCTGAAGTTTATCGAAAAGAAAGAGTCCCGGAAGATGGGCCGCTTCATTCACTTCGCGCTGGCCGCGGCGGAGGAGGCGATGCAGCACTCCGGGCTCAAAATCACCCCTGAGAACGCGGACAACATCGGCGTTCACATCGGCTCGGGAATCGGCGGGTTCGACGTTATCGAGCGCGAGCATACCGCGCTGATGAACGGCGGCCCGCGCAAGATCTCACCCTTCTTCATCCCTGCCTCCATCGTCAACCTCGCCGCCGGACACGTCTCCATCCGCTACGGCGCCAAGGGCCCGAACGAGGCGACTGCGACGGCCTGCACCACCTCGGCGCACTCCATCGGCGATGCCTTCCGCATCATCCAGCGCGGCGACGCCGACGCGATGATCGCCGGTGGGGCCGAAGCCGCCATCACGCCGATGGGCGTAGGCGGGTTCGCCGCCATGAAGGCGCTCTCCACCAAGAACGACGATCCCGAGCACGCCTGCCGCCCCTGGGACAAGGACCGCGACGGGTTCGTCTGCGGCGAAGGAGCAGGAATCCTCATCCTCGAGGAGCTCGAGTTTGCTAAGGCGCGTGGAGCGAAGATTCTCGCCGAGATCATCGGCTACGGCATGTCCGCCGACGCCTTCCACATGACCGGAATGGCGCCGGAGGGCGAGGGCTGCGCGCGCTCCATGAAGCACGCGTTGCGGGTTGCTGGAATCGAGCCGGACAAGATCGACTACGTGAACGCGCACGCCACCTCGACTCCGCTGGGAGATGCCATGGAGTCGAAGGCCATCGAGACCGTCTTCGGCGAACGCGCACTGAACCACACCCTTCTGGTCAGCTCCACCAAGTCGATGACGGGCCACCTGCTGGGCGGCGCCGGAGGCCTCGAGGCGGGCATCACCATCCTCGCTATGTGCAACCAGATCGCCCCGCCGACCATGAACCTCACCGACCCCGACCCCGAGTGCCGGCTGAACTACGTTCCCAACAAGCCCGTATCGGCGAAGATCGACTACGCGCTGTCGAACTCCTTCGGCTTCGGAGGAACCAACGGTTCGCTTATCTTCAAGCGCTGGACGGAATAAGCAACAGATTCAGTCACAAATCAAAGCTACGGCTTCGGCTGTGGCTTTTTCTTTCGCTACATCGTGGGGCCGGTCACGCGCCACGGCGAGACCGTGTTCCACTTCTTCAGCTCCTCCCTTGCCCAGGCGTTCGTCTTGTCCTTGTGGCATGAGGTGCAGGGATTCGGAATGTTGGCCTGCTCCGTGAGTGTGGGCGTGATGAAGCGGAAGGTGTGGCTGGCGACGTAGTTGTCCTTGATGGTCTGGGCGATGAGCGGCATGTGGCAGGCAACGCACTCGCTGCCCTTGCTGCCTTCAGCGTGGTGAGTGTGCTCGCTGACGCTTGTGCGCAGACCGGCCGGGTTCTGAACGTTGGGAGCGTGGCACTTGAGACAGAGCGCATTCCCCTTCCTCAACAGGAGACGGGGGTTGTCGTTGTTGTGGACCTCGTGGCAGTCGAAGCAGCGCATCTGGCGGTGGTACATCGTGCTCTGCACGAAGTCATTGCCCTGCATGCGGTTTTTGTGGGCGGTGAGGTCGGCGTACTGAAAGAAGTTGGTGACTCCCGGCTTCAGCTCCTCAAGCTGCCAGTAGTCGGCGAGGCGTTCACCGGGCAGGAAGCCTACGGGCCAGTCATACCGCTTGCCCGCAAAGCTCTCCTTCAGCGGCCTTCCTTGGCTGTGGCACTGGATGCAGGTGTCATTCCCACGCACGTAGTCGAGGGTCTCGGGATTGACGATATTCTGCCGCGTCGGTTTGGCCACGTGCGCGCTGCCGGGGCCGTGGCACTTCTCGCAGCCGACGTTCCACTCGGTCACCGCGTGCGTTTCGATGTTGTAGTTCACCGAGTGGCAACCGTCGCACAGCGGGCCGGTAGGCCGTTCGAAGTTGCTCTCGCCGTAAAAGGGGACCCACCAGTCGGTACCTTTTTCGACGTGATACGGGAGCCACCTCTTCTTTGCGACGTCCCACTGCGCGGGCTCAGGGTAGTAGTCGTTGCCGCGCTTGGTGAAGAACCGCTGCTTCCACCCGCTGCCGTAGACGAACGCGACGTCCTTCAGGTCGAAGGTGACGAGCGGGTCAGCATGAGTGAAGTCCGCGAGAACGGCGTCCGGATGCTCCTTCGGATCGCGCACGACATTGGCCATGCGGGTCTGCTTCCAGCCGGTGTACTCCGCCTCGTGACATCGCTTGCAGCTCGCTGAGCCGACGAAGTGAGGTTTCGCTTGAACACTCTGCGTCCATCCACACGCAGGCATCGCCATCAGCAGCGCGAGCAGCCGCAGGGAACATCTCATCAGACCCAACCCTCCGCTGGTTCGAGCCTAACTGGTCGCCGCCGTTATTCCAACCAGAACCACCATCCCCACCAGCCACCATCCCACAATCACGGTCGCGGCCTTGCCTCGCGAGATCTTCGCCACAATCGCCGTGCCGACGATCAAAAGCGCGAGCTGCCACAGCCCGATGATGTCGAAGAAGCTAAGGAAGACTTTCAGCCAGGGCGCAGCGTCGGGCATGTAGTACGCCAGATTCGTCCCCACCGGGTTGCGAAGGTCAAAGGACTCCGCACTGCCCCCAAGCAGCAGCGTGACAATGCTCAGCAGGCCGATCAGCAGCCGGGGCAGCCCCGCGTACATGCACACCGCGAACATCTGACCATAGGTCGTCCGCGCGCCAAAGCCAAAGTTGACGCTGGCCCAATAGAGCAGCGCCGCGGCCGCGACAAAGATGAGGATGATCACGAACGACAGATACGTGGTGTAGCGGGTCACCGCACCGGCCACGCGAAGCTGCTGGGCCTTCTGCGCCTCGGTGAGGGTTGAGAAGCTCTCTTCCTGCTTGGGGCTCTGGTGGATCTGGTTCTCGGCGGCGCGTTCAAATCCCACCTGACGGTCAATAACAAAAGCCATAGCCAGTGTGACCACGACCATAAGCACGAACGGCAGCCACCAGCTTGCGCTCCGCAGAATGTCAGTGAAGGTCTTGTTGGGTGCGACAAAGGTATCAACGACACGCTCAACCTGACTAAGGCCTGCTCCCTGCCCGTCCACGGCCACATCTACGCTGTCAGTCATCAGCCCTCCTCAAGAAGTTACCGACGCTTCCTCACTGCCGATCAAAAATCCCGTAGCCGGATTGTAGCTTGCCGCCCGTTGTCCAGGGGAGGTTCGTTATATTGTTACGCATGCGTTGCAAGCAATTCCTGGCGATCTCTGTCTGCACTGTTGCCCTCCTCACACCCTTTGCTCCCGCGCAGTCCGGACTCTCCGCGGCTCCCGCGGAAGGGGTGCTCCAGCGCCTCATGCCTCAGCTGGCTCCGCAATTTCAACTGGCCGTCACCCCCAGGCCTGATCGCAAGGATTACTTTCGCATTACAGGCACGCGCGGCCATATCCGGGTAGAGGCAGCTACGCAACCCACTCTTCTGTATGGAGTCAACTGGTATCTGAAGTACGTCGCCCACCTGCAGGTTTCACCAAACGGCCTCCAGCTTGGCCCCGCCAACTTTGTATTACCCGCCCCTTCGTCCCCAATCGAAAAGACCGCTCTCTATCCCTGGCGCTATGCACTGAACGAGAATGTTGACGGTTATTCGGCCCCCTACTGGGACCAGAAACGCTGGCAGCATGAGATCGACATCCTGGCTCTCACCGGTACAAACGCCATCCTGATCGAGCGCGGCACGGACCTTGTCCTCTATCAGACCTTCCGTGACTTCGGCTACTCTGATCAGGCGATCCGCGATTGGATCGTGGAACCTGCCCACCAGAACTGGCAGCTCATGGGCAACATGTGCTGCTTTCAAGGCCCTATCTCGATCGAACTTCTGAAGAAGAGGTCAGAGTCGGCAAAGAAACTGATTGCCGAGTTGCGCAGCCTCGGCATCACTCCAGTCTTGCCCGGATACTACGGCATCGTCCCGGCGGACTTCGCCTCATTGAACCCCGGAGCACACGTCATTACCCAGGGCGATTGGAACGGCTTTACCCGCCCCGGCTGGCTCGATCCTCGCGACCCGCACTTCGACAAACTCGCTGAATCCTTCTATCGCCATCAGCACGATCTCTACGGCGATTCTGCGATCTACGACATGGAGATCTTTCAGGAGGGGGGCACCGCGGGCGACGTTCCAGTCTCGGAGGCCGCAGGAAAAGTGCAGCAGGCGCTTATGCGGGCCCACCCCGGAGCGCTCTGGATGCTGCTCGGCTGGCAGCAGAATCCTACACAGGAGTTGCTCTCGTCGATCGACACCAGTCATGTCCTCGTCGCTGAAATTGAACAGGGCCGCATTCCGCGCGAGGACCGCGACCGGGAGTTTCGAGGAGCATCCTGGCTCTATGGCGGCCTTTGGGAGTTTGGCGGGCGTACTACCCTGGGGGCTGCTCTCTACGACTACGCCGTTCGCCTCCCGCAGATGGCCAAACGCCCCGGCAGCCGCATCGTCGGGACCGCTATCTTTTCTGAAGGCCTCGACACCAATCCTTTCGCCTTCGATCTCTACACCGAAATGGCATGGCACACCGATCCCGTTGACTTGATCCAATGGACGGATGCTTACGCGGTACGCCGGTATGGAGCAGACGATCCACACGCCCGCCGCGCCTGGCAGATTCTTCTAAACACCGCCTACGGCTATCGCGCCGACGGCAACATGCAGCACGGCGAGCGGGACGCCGCACACGATTCCCTCTTCAACGCTCAGCCTTCCTTGAAATTGAAACACGCCGCCACGTGGTCGCCTGACGTTCTCCGGTACAATCCAGCCGACATCGTCCCTGCGCTCACTGAACTCCTCCAGGTCGCTCCCGCATTGCGATCCCAGGAGACCTACCGCTACGATCTCGTCGACGTAGCCCGGCAGGTCATGGCGAACGAAAGCCGCCGACTATTGCCATTGATTGACCAGGCCTACGAGTCCAAAGACAAAGCCGCGTTCGCCAGACTCACACAAGAATGGATGCGCGACATGCAACTCCAGAATGATCTACTCGAGACCAACTCTTTCTTTCTGCTTGGCAGATGGCTCTCCTTCGTCCCTCCGTGGGCCTCATCTCCCCAGGAGACGGATCGCCTCAACTACGACGCGCGCTCGATCCTCACAACGTGGGGAGACCGCAGGGCCAGCGAGTTTGGACTCCACGAATACGGCAATCGCGACTGGGCCGGCCTGACGAGTGACTATTACATGCCTCGCTGGCAGATGTACTTCGACTCCCTGTCCGCCTCACTTGCCACGAGTGAACCTCCAAAGACTATAGACTGGTATGCCTTTGGCGACCGATGGAACCATAGCCGAAAAGCTTACACTGCCGACCCGCAAGGCGATCCCTACGTCGCCGCACTTGCGATCGCGCGTACCCTTCATCTTCTCCCTAGCCAGACGCACGCGGCGGAGCGATAGCCCATGACAACGACCAGCGCACCTTCGACCTTCACCATCCCATCGCTCACGGCGAGACCACCGAGACTCATCAGTCTCGACGTCTTACGTGGCCTCACGATCGCCTTCATGATTCTCGTTAACAACAACGGCAACGAAGCCGCTGCCTATTGGCCGCTCAAGCACGCGGACTGGAATGGGTTCACCCCGACCGACCTGGTCTTTCCGACCTTTCTGTTTCTTGTCGGCGTCTCGACCGTCTTCTCCACTGCCTCGCGGCTTGCCCAGGGTGCAACGCGGCGGTCGCTGTTTTTGCACGTCGTTCGTCGGTCCGTCATTCTTTACCTGCTCGGCCTCGTAGTGAACAGCTTTCCCTACTTCCATCTGCATACCATGCGCTTCTATGGAGTGCTCCCCCGCATCGCAATCTGTTACCTGATCGTGGCCTCGCTCTATCTCATCAGCCTTGGCTGGCGCAGCCAAACGGGCCTGGCAGTCGCTGCGCTCGCGGGGTATTGGATCCTGATGCGCTTCGTTCCCGTCCCCGGGCATGGCCTCCCCGGCCATGACATCCCCCTGCTCGACCGCGACGCCAATCTCACCGCCTGGCTCGACCGCCAGATCTTTCCGGCCTCCCACCTTTACGAACGCACGCGCGACCCTGAGGGACTTCTCAGCACTCTGCCCGCGGTCGCTACAACTCTCTTCGGCGTTCTTACCGGTCTATGGTTACGCACGCAGCGCTCACTGACTGCTAAAGCTGGAGGAATCGCCATCGCTGGCGTTAGCAGCGTTCTTTTGGGAAGCCTATGGAACCTCTCCTTTCCCATCAATAAGAAGCTCTGGACCAGTTCCTATGTTCTCTTCGCGGGCGGTCTCAGCCTGCTCCTCCTCGCTCTCTGTCTCATGATTGTGGACCTGCCCGAAAAGAGCTCACTCAGGCCACGCTCCGGTTTCCTGATGCCCTTCCTCGTCTTCGGGACGAACGCCATCTCGGCCTATGTCCTATCGGAGCTCCTTCAGTCGACGCTCGGGAGCATTCACCTGCATCACGGCCTCAACCTCCAGCAGCTACTCTACCTTGCCATTCAGCGCGTCGTACCGGGCCCGGCAATCGCCTCCCTGCTCTACTCGCTGGGATTCGTCGCAGTCTGCTGGCTCTTTATGGTCATACTCTACCGTCGCAATATCTTCATCAAGGTCTAGCCGGTCGATCCGCGATAATCTCTGCCGTGGCTCTTCTTGTCGTCGTTCCGTCCAGAGCGAAGCGAAGGAATCTGCCGTTGTCCGTAGCGGGCGTTCACTCAACCACCGCAAGGACGTCGCCCGAGCCCACAGTATCGCCCACAGCAATGCCGACGCTGACGACGCGCCCCGCCTTGGGAGACTTCAGTTCGTTCTGCATCTTCATCGCCTCGATGACGACGACGCCCTGATGCTCGGCGACCTCGTCCCCCGGAGCGACTAGCACCCGCACCACGCGACCCGGCATCGGCGCCTTCACGGGACGCGGCCCCGCCGCTCCACCGCCTGCGCGTCGCCGCCCGGCCAGCGAGCGCGGGTCGTCGAGCTCGAAGGTGCTCCTGCGGCCGCCGACGATCACCGCGTCGCCATCGAGCACGCAGCGATACTGGCGCCCTTCAACAACCAGCGACATCACGCCGGGCTCGAGCATGCACGCATCGAACGTGACGGGAACGCCGTCGACGAGGCACTGCCGCTGGTCTTCGGCGGACGGCGACGGAAGATCGATGCGCCGCTTTGTTCCATTGAGGACGATCCAAAGGGTCATGCGCGCAGCCCCTCCCGGCGGCCGGCATCGGCCCACCGGCTCTCCGGCAGCGAGGCGGTCTCAGCAGGCGCGCTCCGCTGCATTGACGCCGTGAGCAGAGCCGCCGCCAACGCCACGATCTCCTCTGGGGCCTCCGTGACCTCGTCCGAGTTGGAGACCGGGTCCGCGGCAAGCAGTAGCTCGAGGTAGCCTGTGTCGATGCGCGCCGCACGGAAGTCCGCATCCTCGAGGATGCGGCGGAAGAACGAAATATTGGTGCGGATGCCGCCGATGACGTACTCGCCGAGAGCGCGCAACATCCGGTCGATGGCGACCTCGCGAGTCGCCCCGAAGGCGACCAGCTTCGAAAGCATGGGATCGTAGTCCAGCGGCACGACCCACCCCGGATAGACCGCGCAGTCCTCGCGGATGCCGGGACCTCCGGGCTGCACGAGCCGCGTGATCATGCCGGGTGAGGGGAAGAAGTTGTTTTCCGGGTCTTCGGCGTAGATGCGGCACTCGATGGCGTGGCCACGGAGCCGCACCTCCTGCTGCGCAATGCCGAGCGGCTCGCCCATCGCGACGCGAAGCTGCATCTGCACAAGATCAAGCCCGGTGACCATCTCGGTGACGGGATGCTCGACCTGCAGGCGCGTGTTCATCTCGAGGAAGTAGAAGTTCAGCTCCTCATCCACCAGAAACTCGACCGTGCCCGCATTGACGTAGCCGGCTGAGAGCGCAAGCCGCACCGCAGCCTCGCCCATCCTGCGGCGCAGATCGTCGCTGACGACAGCAGACGGCGCCTCCTCGATCACCTTCTGGTGGCGCCGCTGCACCGAGCACTCGCGTTCGCCGAGGTAGACGCAGTTGCCATGCGTATCGGCGACGATCTGGATCTCGATGTGGCGCGGCCGCTCGATGAGCTTCTCAAGGTAGACCTCGCCCGAGCCGAAGCTGCGCTCGGCCTCGCTGCTCGCCGCCGCATAGGCCCCAGGAAGCTCTTCGGCGCGGGCGACGGCGCGCATTCCCTTGCCGCCACCGCCGGCCGCGGCCTTCAGCATGACGGGATAGCCGATGCTCGCCGCAACGCGCACCGCCTCCTCCACCGAAGCCAGCCCTTTGACGCTTCCGGGGACGCGCGGCATCTGCGCCGCATCCGCGGCCTGGCGCGCCCGCGTCTTCGAGCCAAGCTCGCGCATCGCCGATGCCGGTGGCCCGATGAACGTGATACCTACGCTCTCACACGCCTCCGCGAAACCGGCATTCTCGGAGAGGAAGCCGTAGCCGGGATGAATCGCATCGGCTCCGGAGCGGCGCGCGATCTCGAGGATGAGGTCGCCACGCAGATAGCTCTCGGTCGCCGGAGCCGGTCCGAGCCGGTAGGCCTCGTCGGCCTCAAGCACGTGCAGCGCTGCGCGGTCGGCGTCGGAGTAGACCGCAACGGTCCGCAAGCCCATCTCGCGACAGGCGCGCATCACGCGCAATGCAATCTCTCCACGATTGGCGATAAGGACTTTTTTCATCGGCATTCGCAAGCGCCAATTTTACGCTATGACCAAAGAAGAGAGCCTCCCGCTGTGGGAGGCTCTCTGGCTTCGCGAAAGAAACAACGGTCTACTGCAGCGATACGCCGCCGCCGGCCTTCTCTTCCTTCTTGCGCTCGTTCTCCTTGCGGGCTCCCATGGCCTTCTGGATCCACTCGTCGGCCTTGGCAAGATCGGCCTTGCGGGCCGCGTCATCGCCGCACTCAAGATCGGCCTTGCGCCGGTAGGTGAGCTGCAGGTACTGCATGGCGTCGTCGTAGGTCGGGTTGATCTCGATCGCCTTCTGGAGATACTGCAAGCCCTCATTCACCAGTTCGGTGTTCGCCTGCTGCAGCTTCTGACACGCGCCCTTGCTCTTCTTGGCGTTGCCGTTGCCATCGTCCGTCAGGCCATCGGCAGCAAGAATGTTCAATGCGCTCTTGTACGCCAACGCCCAATCAACAAAGCCCACGGTATAGTGAGCCTCTGCATCGTTCGGAGACACGGCGATGACCTTCTTCTCGTACTCCTTCGCCTCATCGAATTTCTTCGTGTTGCGATAGATCGAAGCGATCTGCTTCAGCGCTGTCACGTCGCTCGGGTCGTGCGCCAGCACAGACTGGAATCCGTCAATCGCCTTCTGCGCGGTCTTCAGGTTCTCCGGAGTGTCGAGGTTCGGCACAACCTGGTAGGCATAGGCCGTTGCGAGATACAGCCTCGCCTGCTCATACTTGGGATCGAGCTCAATCGACGTCTGAAAGTGGTTGACGGCCTCTTCGTAACGGGCGTTTTTGAACGCCGCAATACCTTTGTTGAGCTGGTCGCGCGCCTTCAGGCGGTTGCATCCGGTTACAGAACTAAGCAGAAGCGCCAGCATCGCGGCCGTAACCGGAATACGTGCAGTCAATTTCATGGGACGTGGTATCTCCTTCTCCTGGGCGCAAATCAACAATCCTACGGGGCGGTTATATGGATGAAACAGTTAGTCTGCCGTCTGATTGTACTGGCATACAACCTTTGGTGACCAGAGGTTGTAAGACCATTTGTGCATATATCTATTATCTCTCGACCAGAGCGTCCGCCGGAAACATCGCCCTGAAAAGGCTCGGGCGGCCGCCATCATAGCCGAGCCGCCCGTGAAGACACAATTTTCTAAGCCAGCGGACTACTGACCAGCCTCAACCCGGGGGGTAATGAGACCGATATTGTCCACGCCTGCCTGGTGACCGTAGTCGATGACTTCGGCGATCTTGCTGAAGTCAAGGTCCTTGTCGCCCTTGACGAACATGACCTTCTCAGCACGGTTTGCGAAGATCTCCGTCAGCTTCGGCTCGATGTCAGCCTTGTTGAAGGCCTGCTCGTTGATCTTGTACGACGGGGCCGCGGCACCATTGGACAGAACCTGCACCACGATCGTGCGGGTGTTCTCTGGCTCTGCGGTCTTGTTCTTCGGCGGCTGAGGCACCAGTGTCTCCAGCCCCTTCGGGGTCACCGGCACGATGACCATGAAGATAATCAGCAGCACCAGCAGCACGTCGATCAACGGCGTCACGTTGATGTCAGAGACCGCTCCACCTGAACTTCCAGAAGTCATTCCCATAACAAAATCTCCTTCAATCCGGACGGCAGCTCCTCAGGAGCTGAATGCCTTCCTGGGGTCGTTGCTACTTAGTCTCGCGCTTTTCCGTCAGCAGACCCAGCTGGCTGACTCCGGCTGCACGAATCCCGTCCACTGCGTCCATGACCTTGCCGTAGTTAGCACGGCTGTCGGCGCGCATGTAAACCTCTTTGTCGGTCTTGCCCTCGAGCTTCGCGGCAATCTTCGAGCCGAGATCATCGAGAGTGACCTGGTCGCCGCCGAGGAACGTTCTGCCGTCGCGCGTCACCGCCACGACCACGGCATCTTCCTTGTTGGCGTTTTCCATCACGATGGCGGCATCGGCCTTGGGAAGGTCGACGTTCACCTTGTTGTTCAACATGGGAGTGATGACCATGAAGATGATCAGCAGTACCAGCATCACGTCCACCATCGGCGTGACGTTGATATTGGAGTTGACCTTCTTGCCCTCTTCCCTCTTTGCCATTGCCATAATGTTTGCTCCGTCCGGTTAGCCTGATTTGCTCTGCCTGCTGGATCTCTCTGTTCTCCGGATGCCGTTCGCTTTGACGGCATCCGGAGACGCTGGAGATCAGGATTCTCACAGGCCCGCTTTGCGCTGCCGAAGCAGACTTACCGGTGGCTCTGCTTGATGAAGTAGTCGACCAGTTCGCTCGAGCTGTTGTCCATCTCGACGTCGAAGGCCTCGACCTTGTTGGTGAAGTAGTTGAACGTCATAACGGCGGGGATGGCCACGAGCAGACCGAAGGCGGTCGTAACCAGGGCCTCAGAGATACCGCCGGCGACTGCGCCGATACCGGAGGTCTTCTGCGTCGCAATCTGCTGGAAGGCGTTCAAGATACCAACGACGGTTCCGAACAGACCGATAAAGGGGGCCGTCGAACCGATGGTGGCCAGACCACCGAGGCCGCGCTTCAGCTTGGCGTGAACGATTGCCTCAGAGCGCTCGAGGGCGCGCTTGGAGCTCTCTACCTGCTCAGGGGTGATCGCGCCGCCCGAACCGAAGCTGCGGAACTCCTGCAGGCCGGCGGTGACAACCTCGGCCAGGTGCGACTTCTTGCTGCGGTCAGCGATCTTGATCGCCTCATCGAGGCGGCCGTCCTTGAGGGCGCCGGCAACCTTCGGGGCAAACTCACGCGACTGCTTGCGGGCAGCCGAGAAGTACAGAGCGCGATCGATGATCACGGCCAGCGACCAGATCGACATGATGAAGAGGATGACAACAACTGCACGGGCAAGGTTGCCCATGTTGCCCCAGAGCTGCAGAGGGCTGAATCCAACCTGCGCCTCTTCAAAGAACATGGCGAGGGACGCGGGTGCATGAGCGAGATTGGTAAGATGAGCGAGAATCACTGAGTATTTCCTCCTGATGGAACTCTAACTTTCTGAATCCGGGTCGTGCACTCCCCAAACGGGTTACGCCTGTGGAGCGCGGAGACAAGGGTCGTTGCGGTGAAGGTATGGCTCAACCGCCGAAGTTGAAGTTGACGGTAATCGTCGTCTCTACCTCGGTGGGTTCGCCGTTGAGGACGTAGGGCTTGTAACGCCAGTTACGGACAGCATCGAGCGCGCTGGCGCGAAGCATCTCAGGACCACTCATCACTTCCAGCTTGTCGATCGTGCCCTGCTTGGAGATGATCGCGTGCAGCACAACCGCTCCGGAGACGTGGGCTGCCTTGGCGATCGGCGGATAGACCGGCTTCGGCTGCGAGATCGCGTTACCGGCAACCACACCGCTCGACACGCGGATCGGGCCCTTGGGCTTCTCAACCTTCACAACAGGCGCGGGCGCAGTTCCGATGCCGCCCATCACGCCGCCAGGGACGCCAGAACCGCTGCCCATGCCCGCCATACCAGCGACACCAGCCATCTGCGGAGGAGGCGCAGCCTCTTCCTTCAGCATCTTAATGTCCTTGGGGATCTTGGTTGGCGCATGCAGACCCTGATCGATCTCCGAAACCATCTTGATGGGTTTGACCACCTGCGCCGGCGGAGGCGGCGGGGGCGGAGGAGGAGGCGGAGGTGGCGCCGTCAACATGGCGGTCAACGATGTCTTGGGAAGCGCCTCGGGGTACAGCAGGGGGATCAGAATAAGCGTCGCAAGAATGGCAATGTTGAACGCGAAGGTCGCGATCATCCAGTACTTCGACTTCGTCTTGATCTTGCCGCCGGACTCCATCAATGAATCTTCAAACATATGCTGCCTCGCTTTGGTGGAGAAGAGCTATTGGTTTATAGACACCACGCTCTTCCAATTTGTTCCCGATTTTTAACCCAAAGTTTATGCTTTTTTGAAACTCAGGCCCTGGCGCGTTTGCCAGCTGGAAGCGAAACCGCCTTGCCCCTGCTGGCTCGCCAATCTTGGTATGCAACCAGCATCGGCGCAGCGACTGCAATGGATGAGTAGGTGCCGATCAGAATACCGACAACCAGCGCAAATGAAAAGCCGTGCAGCACCTCGCCGCCGAATAAATAAAGGGAAAGCACCGTCAGAAAGGTCAATCCCGAGGTCAACACGGTCCGGCTCAGCGTCTGGTTGATGCTGCGGTTGACGACCTCAGACAGCGTCTCGCGCCTGGAAGTGGCCAGATTCTCGCGGATACGGTCGAAGACCACGATCGTGTCGTTCATCGAGTAGCCGATCAGGGTCAGGATCGCCGCGATGACCGTCAGCGTAATCTCCTGATTTGTAAGGCTGAACGCGCCCACCGTGATGAGCGTGTCGTGGAACACCGCCACCACCGCCGCCACGCCATAGATCAGCTCAAAGCGGAACCACAGATACACCAGCATTCCGATGAGCGAGTAGACGGTCGCCAGCCACGCCTGCTTCTGCAACTGCTTGCCGGCCGTCGGCCCCACGATCTCCACCTGCTCGATCTGGAACTTCGAGTCACGGTAATTCGCATTCAGCGCATTCTCCACGCTCTGCCGTCCGACGTCGTGCGCCTGGTCGCTCGCCGACGCAATCGGCAGGGCGATGATGACCTTGTTCGCCGCATGGCCACTGGGATCGCTGACACGCTGGATGCTGGCATTATGCACGCCGCCGCGGTCGATCGCCTGCCGGATGTGGTCCTCGTTCGGGTTCTGGTCGAAGGCCACGCGAATCTGCGTGCCGCCCGTAAAGTCCACGCCCTTCGGGATCCCATGCCAGAACAGCATGCTCAGCACGCCGGAGACGGAGAAGATCAGAGAGAAGCCCAGGAAGTACCACTTCTTCCCAAGCCAGTCGATATTAGTGCCACGAAAGAATTCCACGTTACCTTCCTCAATCCATGCGGCGCTTCCCGCACCGTCCTTCACTTGCTGACTCGCTAACCCGCAGGCTTGCTGGCCGCTCCTATATCGAAAGTGCCGCCCCGCGCTCCTTGTTCTTCAAATGCGAATCGAAGATCACGCGCGAGACAAACACCGCTGTAAAGAGGTTCGCCAGCAGGCCGAACGTCAGCGTCACGGCAAAGCCGCGCACCGGCCCCGTGCCGAACAGAAACAGAATCAGCGCCGAGACGATCGTCGTCACGTGCGTGTCGATGATGGTGATCCAGGCGTGCGCGAAGCCCTGCTGCACGGCCGAGGCCGCCGCCTTGCCCGCGCGCAGCTCCTCACGGATCCTCTCAAAGATCAGCACGTTCGAGTCGACGCCCATACCAATGGTCAGGATGACGCCCGCGATGCCCGGCAGCGTCAGCGTAGAGCCCGTGAAGCCCATGAATCCAAGCAGGATCAACAGGTTCAGGATCAGCGCCAGGTCGGCATTGATTCCTGAACCGCGGTAGTAGATCAGCATGAAGATCATGACCGCAGTCATGCCGGCCACCGCCGCAATAACGCCCTGCCGGATCGACGCCTGGCCCAGGCTCGGCCCCACACTGCGCGTCTCCAGGAACGAGATCGAAGCCGGAAGCGCACCGGTGCGCAGCATCAGGCTCAGATCGGCCGCCTGCTGCTTGGTGAAGCCGCCAGTGATCTCGCCGCGGTCGCGAATCGCCGACTGAATTCCCGCGACCTCGCGGACCCTGTTGTCGAGAACGATCGCCATCGAACCCGGCGAAGCGCTCGAGCTCGAGTGCTCGCTCGTGTACTTGTAGAAGCGGTCACCAGCCTCAGTCGTCAGGGTGAAGGTGATGTTCGGGCGGCCGTTCTGGTCGTTCGAAGGCTGCGCATCGCGGAAGTCCGTGCCTTCCACCTCGCTGACGCGCTTCAGCAGCCAGACCTGCTCCGGAGATTCGGCAGTCGCGGATCCCTTCACGAGCACCGCATCGGGAGGAATGACGCCGTTGTTGGCCTGCAGGGCCTCCTGATCGGTCGCGTACGGGCCGCCGGCGACTGCGTGAATCTCAAGCTTGGCCGTCGACTGAATGATCTCCTCGACGCGGCCAGAGTCAGAGATACCCGGCAGCTCGACCAGGATCTGGTTCTCGCCAAGGCCGTACTTCTGGATGATCGGCTCAGTGACGCCCAGCTTGTCGATGCGCTCGCGAATCGTCTCGATCGAGGTATCGACCGTGCGCTCGCTGAGCGACCGGATCGCTGCCTGCTTCATCGTCAGCGTCACGGTTCCATCGGCAGCCGTCGTGGCCTCGTAGTCGCCATAGGTGTTGCCGCTAAAGACGCCGCGCGCGTCCGTCATCTTCCCGATGGGAATGCCGCTGACGGTGATCTTCTCCGGATGCGTCGAGTCGGTCTTGCCCGCCGTCACGCCCGAGATTCCCGCCGTCTGCAGGTCCTGCGTCAGTCGCACCGCGTCGCGGTCGGTGGCCGATGCAACCGCCTCGGCCACGTGAACCTCAAGCACCAGGTGCGTGCCGCCCTTAAGGTCCAGTCCCAGGTGGATACGGTCCGTAATGGACTGCTTCAGGCTACCGTGGGGGATTCCCACGATGCCGAAGCAGAAGATCACCAGAACCGCTACGATGAATGCCGTCTTGCCGGCCAGATTTTTACCCATGATCTTGATTGCCTATGCCTGATTGCGTGATTTGAAGGAGCAGCCCCTGTCGCCCGTCACCGGGCCTCCCTGCTGTTCCTGTCTCTTCCTCATCCGTTCGAAAACGGTCGAATATCTTTTGCCGCTCCTTAATTACTTCCTTGCCGCCTACGACGCCTGTTCGTCAGTCGTTACCGCGGCGATCGAGTTCTTCACAAACTCCAGCTTGACGCCGTCTGGCTGAACCCGCAACACCACGGCGTCGTCCTTCACCGTGAGAATCGTCCCGCGGATGCCGCCGTTAGTCGTGACGCGGTCGCCGGCCTTTAACTGGCCCAGCATCTCCTGCCATTTTTTCTGCTTCCGCTGGTTGGGTACGATCATCAGAACGTACAGCACCACAAAGAACAGCACGGGTAGCGCAAGCCCGCCGAGACTGCCAAGCCCGGACGGTGCGCTTTGAAACCAGATTGCCAACATCAAGCGCTCCATTTCTTACAAAGCAACACCCGCTCGAGCGCAAACGTCCGCACGACCGTGCCCACAGGCCGAAATAGGGTGCCTAGCCCTTTAGCATCGCGTAACCGAAACCCCATGTCAAGGAACCCCCGCCCGCCTTAGTATTCGGAGGGAGCGCAGGGCTTCAGCCCTGCTAAAGATCAACAAGTTATGAGGGGGCTTTTAACCCCGGGCCTTCGTCTCCGCAATCGCCAACTGTATTTTCAGCACCCTCTACAGCTTCTCCGGCCACTCCTTATCCGGACTCACCGGAAGCGGCTGATCCATCCCAAGATTCTCCGCGCTAATCTCCGCAAAGATGAAGTTCTCCGGAGCCACCGGACAGCCCGCAAGCCTCCGCAGCATCGCCAACTGCCCGGCATGTGTCATCGCATCCGAAAACGGCCCCTGCAGCATCACCTCCGGAGTAATCCCCTGGAACTCCGTCCCCGCCTCCAGATGCCGCGCCAAGTCCTCCAGAACCCCGTGGAAATCGGCGATCGCCTCAGCAAACTCCGCATGCACCCGCGGCCGGTAGCTGCCCCCTATCAGATAGGTCCGCGCATACCCCAGCACGCTGTCCATATGACGAACCAGCTCATGCGGAGTCCGAACCTTCAACCCCGCCTTGAAATCCCCGAAACCCTCCGGAGCATCCCGCAGCGCCTTCTGCGTCCTGTAGGCCAGCGCTGCCAGAAAATGCCGCAGCATCATCCTCTTCTCATCCATCTCGCGCCTCTCACCTTGACTCGTGCCTATCGTTATACAAAATCCCTGCCCCTCTATAATTCCGCTCATGCCAAACCCCGCCGAGCAGGACCCGCGCGTCTACTTCGCCGCCGAGCGAACCCTGCTCGCCTGGATCCGGACCGGCGTTGCTCTCATGGCCTTCGGATTCGCCATCGCCCGCTTCGGCTTATTTCTCCGCCAGATGCAGGCCGCCCGGACCGCCACGACCGCTCACAGCATCTGGGGCTCGCCCCTCACCGGAGTCGTTCTCATCGCCCTCGGCATCCTCGTCAACGTCAGCGCCTCCATCAACCACGTCCGCATTGTCCGGCAGCTAAGCTCCGGGACCTGGATTCCCGGCAAGATCTCAAAGACCGCTATCATCCTCTCCGCCCTCCTCGCTGTCCTCGGCACAGCCATGGCAATCTACCTTCTCCTCATCCACTGAACGCCTGACGCCCTCTCGCCCGCCCTTTGCTTCCCCTCGACGCCAGTCCCGTTGCCTTACCCCTACGCCCTCCAAAAAAATGAGTCACTTACGCCAGACCAACACTCAGATACCCGGAGGCTGCCGCATGAATCCCATGGTCCCCCCAACGATCCCGCTCCCCGAAGCCACAGCCGCCCACCGGGCCGCCTTCCGCCAGCTCCACGAGAGCGGCTTCTTCGTCATCCCCAACCCCTGGGACGTCGGAACCGCCCGCATGCTCCTCGCGCTGGGCTTCAAGGCGCTGGCCACGACCAGCTCCGGCTTCGCCTTCAGCCACGGTCTTCCCGACACCGACTGGGCCGTGCCCCGCGACCTCATGCTCCAGCACATCGCCTCCATCGTCGCTGCCGTTGACCTCCCCATCAACGCCGACTTCGAAGCCGGCTACGCCCACGCCCCCGAGCAGGTCGCCGAAAACGTCCGTCTCTGCGTCGAGACCGGCGTCGCCGGCCTCTCCATCGAGGACGCCACCGGCGACTCCGCCAAACCGCTCTACGATCTCCCCCTCGCCACCGAGCGCATCCGCGCCGCCCGTGAGGCCGTCGGCAACTCCGGAATCCTGCTCACCGCCCGCGCTGAGTGCTTCCTCGTCAACTGCCCCGACCCACTTGCCGAATCCATCCGACGCCTCCAGGCCTACGCCGAAGCCGGAGCTGACGTCCTCTACGCCCCCGGAGCACGCACCCGCGAGCAGATCCAGGCCATCGTCGCCGCCGCCCACCCCAAACCCATCAATGTGCTCGTCACCTCCAGCACGCCCATGTCGCTGTCCGAACTGGCAGACCTCGGAGTCCGGCGCGTAAGCACCGGCTCCGCCCTCGCCCGAGCCGCCTGGACCGGCTTCCTAAAAGCCGCCCGCGGAATCGCGCACGAAAACACCATGGCCGGACTCGACGGAATCACACCCTTCGACGAGATCAACAACTTCTTCCGCAAAGACCTCGCCTGCCGAGCCATCGAAGAAGCCGACAAAACGTAAAACAGAAAATCACCACAGAGAAGATTCAGACGAAGCAGACGTGTGGATGGATCAACTCGCAGATCATCCGCGCCAACGGCGGCTTCGCTTAATCCCCCACATCTTACCCAACGAAGAAGCGGACAAACCCTAAAGCTGCACGCGCCAAAGAGTGACGGTGCAGCTTCTGGATCTGTCCGCAACCTCAGCCGATGCAACCTAGAAGACGAAGCGCATCGAGAGTTGAGCCTGCCGGGGATCACCGACTCCGACACGCAGGAAGCCGCTGAAATCGAAGAGAGGCACCGAGCTCAGCGGGTTGAGATTGTTCTTGTTGTTGAAGGTGTTGAACATCTCGACGCGAGGAACGAGTTCCCACTTTCCGTCATGGAACTTGAAGGGACGAGCCACGCCGAAGTCGAGCACGAAGAAGGCATTGTCTTTGCGAAGGTGGTTGCGGCCGCAGTCGATGCCGTTGACGAAACGCGTCAGCGAGTTGTTGAAGCTGCACGGCGCTCCGGTTCCAGTGCCTAAAACGTTGTCGGTCTGCGGTTCGGCGGAGTGCTGCTGGATGCGAAGGTTGCCCTTGAAGCCCCAGGGTAGATCCCCAAGTGCGAACGCGTTGAACTTGTGCGCCTCATCGCGGTCCGAGAGGGAATACTCTGACGCAAGATTGTAGAGGTTGGCGTAACGGAAGGTGAATGGATCGCGCTCGTTGGAGTCGTCGTCACGGTCATGCGAGTAGGTGTACTGTGCTTCGACCTGGAAGTGGTGTGTGAAGTGCTTCCGAACCCCGAAGGTGACACCGCGATAAAGCGACTTGGCATTGCTGATGGTATTGGTGACCTGGCCAAGCTCCTGGCCTTTTATCAAAAACGGCGCGGGGCCCGCGTAAGACACGGTGTCAGAATCGCAGGCGGGGCCGCACTTACCGGGAAGTACCGCGGTCGGTCCCACGTTGGGATTGACGAAGCGCGTCAGATACACGCCCTTCGAGTCCGTGAAGTCCACGAAGGCCACGAAGTCCCGGAAGATCTGCTGCTCGTAGCCGACGTTGAACGCAAGGATGCGGGGGTTGTGGTAGTTCCTGTCGAAGACGGTAACTCCGGCAAAGGGGCAGCCGGTAACAGGACAAGGGGAGACGGGAAGACCCTGGCCGTAGGTCGGATTGCCGAGTCCCGAGAAATTTGTGAGGGTCTGTTGCTGCACGCCGTTCGTGGTGATTGCTCCGACTTGGGTCAGCATGTTCTGCCGTGCGTAGAAGATTCCGGCGCTGCCGCGAAGCACCGACTTGCCGCCGCCGACGATGTCATACGCAAAGCCGAAACGCGGCTGAAACTGCGTCTTCTGATTGGGAATGTGGCCTGTCGAAGGAAAAGGTATGGGTAAGGACGAATTGTTGATGTACGGTCCATACAGCGTCTTTGAGGGCGCGACCACCGGATCGGGGAAGATCTGCGCGTCCCACCGCAGGCCGTAGTTGAGGGTCAGCCGCGGCAACACCTGCCAGGTGTCCTGAGCAAAGACTGCCGGCTCATGGTTGCCGATGTCGGAATAGCCGGCCTGCTGGACCGTCTGTCCTGCCCGCGTGCCCGCATCCTGAAGGTACAGGAGAAGCGGGCTGCCGAAGTTCGTCGTCCCTGCCGGGCAAGACGCTGGAGCTGTGACGTAGGAGCCGTCAGAACATGACTGCGTGTTCGGCCCAAAACCGTTGCCTGCACTCGCTGCCGTTGCGTAGTGCAGGAAGCCGACGGTGTCACCGAAGATGTAGCGGCCCAGAGCGAACCCGTCGAAGATCTGCGTATTGTGGCTGTAAAGATATTCGCCGCCAAACTTGAGCGTATGCTTGCCGACGATCCAGGAGAAGTTGTCTTTGAAATCCAGATGGTAGAAGGTCTCGCTGGCGCCCGGTCCCAGGAAGAACGGCTGGCCAAACCGGAACGACGGAAAGAATCCGATGCCCGTATCGCCCACCGCGTTCCCGTTGATCGCCGACCGCGGACGCGTCTCATGCCCATAGGTCACGTGCGCCTCGTTCAGGTGTCGCTCGTTTAGCGTCGACGTCAGGTTAAAGTTGAGTGTCTGGATATGGGCCCCGCCTTCCACGCCGTTGGCAGTCGTGCCATACGTGGCGACGTCGAAGGTCTGGTTGGGATTTCTCGAATAGTCAAAGTTGTAAGAGCCGAAGAACTGGTTCTTCGGGTTAATCGAGTAGTCGATGCGGCCGAAGAACGCCCCGTTGTGGACCACGTGATCGACAGGCAGGCCCTCGTTCTGATTGAAGTTGGTCTTGTAGAAGTTGAGCAGCACCTGACGTTGGCAATCGCCGTTAGCGGCGATCTGCGCTTCAGTGATGTTGGAGCGAAACACGGGATTGGACACCGGGCAAGGGCTCGAGGCCAGAGCTTTTGCGTTATAAGTGCTCAGGTTCGTCCGCAGTAGGTTTTCGTCGATGCCCTCGGCCGCCCCGAAGAAGAAGAGCTTGTCCTTGATGATGTGGCCGCCCGCGCTGCCGCCGAACTGCTCGCGATGAAAGTTCGTCAGAGGCGTGCCGTCGGAAGTAGCGGCCGTCAAACCCTCAAGCCGCTGGTAATAGAAGGCGCTGCCATGAAGGTCATTGGTACCGGACTTCGTGATGACGTTCACGACACCGCCACCGGTCCGGCCGAACTCCGCGTTGGCGCCGGTGGCCACAACCTGAAACTCCTTGACAGCTTCAAGAGTGATATCGACTGCCGCGCGCTGGCCGCCCGACTGCTCGCCGAAGAAGCCGTTGTTATAGTCGCCGCCATCGAGGCTGATGTTGTTGTAGATGCCGCGCTGCCCGTTGATGTTGATCTCGTCGCCGTCCGGCCCCTGCGAGATGCTGACACCCGGTGTCAGGGTGAGCAGGTCCTCGAACTTGCGGCCGAGAACTGGCGTCGTCGCAATCATCTGCTCCGCCAGTGTCGTGGTCGAAGAGGTCGTAACAATATCCAGCAATGGCGCGGAGGTCACGATGATCTCGGTCGTCGTCCCCGCAACCTGCAGCGTCATTCTGAGCGATATGGTGTGGCCTATCAAAAGCGTCAGGTTCTCCTGGATGGTCTGGGCGAATCCAGGCTTCGAGATCTTGACAACATAGGGCCCCGGTTGGAGAGAGAGGAACTCGAAATGACCTGATCCGTCCGTGACCGCCTGATGAGCTACAGCGGTCTCGACCTCGTCCGCCTCAACCGCAACGCCAGGAACCATCGCCCCGCCTGCGTCCACAACATCACCCACAATGCTTCCGTTAATCGCCGTTGCCTGAGCACACAGACCCACCGTCCCGATCCCGAACAACAGGATCGCGAATAGAGAGAGTTTTCTTGAAAGATTCGTCATTTGGGCTCCTATAAATTACTGCAATATTCCGATGTGGTTCAGCCATGCAACGTGCGACTGAAAGAATCGTTGAACAATGACCGGTTCCGGCTACGCGACAGCCTTCCAGGAACAACGCGGAAGTGAGAGACCGAAGAGCGGTCCCTCAAAAAACGACTTCGTAGCCACTTTTGTTTGTGAAGACACTATCACTTAAGTATAAGAAAATGAAGAAAAATTGAGATCGCCCCCCACAAAGGCCCATCTCAGGCCCACAGACCACCTAACTCCCTAAAAGCAAACCACTTCCGAGAGACACGCCCCTAGCTACTCGCGCGTGAGTGAATTGCCAGCGAGCGATGGGTGAGCGTACGAAATTTGCCGTACAAGAGGTGTTCGCAACCTGAGGAGGACTAGCGTCACCCAAGCTCCGCCCAAAGGCTAGGTAGAAGGTTCAACTCTTGGATGTCAGCTGAACTGTGATCGCGGCGCGATCCACATCGGCTGGAAAATTGCTAATTTGAGTCGTCCCCAGGCTGCGGGACCGCATCTGGTTGATCAAGAAAAAAAGTCACAACCTCTTCGAATACTTCTTTCCCAACATTCACCGCGCGGTGGACGCGATTGCTAGGCTCCGCCCAATCTACTTCGCCAACAGAAATCTTCCACGGCTGAGTTTCTCCGCCGTCGCGGAACTCTATGTTCAGGAGGGCACCGCTCAGGACGACGGGCACTCGATGAAAGGGTCAGGATGACATTGTGAACAAATAGGAATGAAAAAGCCCCAGTAAAACTGAGGCTTTTCGTTTTTCCTTTTCCAGCCAGTCTGCCGCCGGTGGCCGGGGGTCACTCTTTTACACTACTGAGAGTTGGGTGCGCTATCGGGCAGAGGGAGTTTTTGCCTGGATGAAGGCTGCGCATTGGAGTTCGCAGCCTGATCCGTGGCTGGCGCAGGATGATTGCCTCCATTGGCCATCGCAGCCAGATCCGACTGCTGATACTTTGGCGCGCTGACGTATCCGTGGATGTGATCCTTGCTGATGCTATTGATGACGATCTCGACTGGCCGCTGGCTGTCGGGTTGATAGAACATGACGGGCTGGTAGAGATTGACATGCTTCTGAGACAGGTTGCGATCATCCACCATCAACTGCAGGTCGGCATACTGATGCTTGGTGTCGGCTTTTCTCAAGCTTATGCTTATGGCGCCTTCGCGCTGGAACTGCTTAGATTTCTGGAGGTCGAACTCAGAGTAGTTGCGCTCGCCCTTCTTCTCCAGCACGACAAGCTCGTCATGGGTGCGCGCAATCGATCCGGTCAGCTCGGTGCTGGTGTTTGCCAGATTATTGCGGGTATCCTCGATCGCCTTGCCCTGGGCATCTACCTGCGATTGCAGCTTTTTGAAGCGCAGGTCCGCGGCACTGGCATGATGAGTTGCATGAGGATGGCTGGTCGCCATCGCGACGGAAGGTGCTGACGGTGCGGCGGCCTTTGCTTCGTTGCTTACGGCAAGCGCATTCACCTTTGCGGCGAGAGCATCCATCTGGCCCTTCGTGGCGCTGAGTTGGGCCGTTACCTGGCCATTCTGTGCTGCCAAGGTCTGCGCGCTGTGGTGCTCATGTACGGCGTAGCCAATGCCTGCTCCGGCGACAACCACTGCAACGATATAAGGGACCACGCGCTTCGCAACCGGCGCAACCCCTGTAATAAGGGAATCTTCCATAACGTGCCTCCGGAGACACCTCCTTATGGAGACACCTCCCTATATAGATAAGCACGTTCGATTCCACATCACTGAAACTGCAAGTTATTGGCTGCCTGTGGGTTCCAGTCTATGACGCTACGAGACCTCGGGCAGAAAATTCTCGACCGCCAGAAATTCTTGCTGGCCGACGGGACAAGCCATGTTCCGTGCCGGGCGAATTGGCCGCAGAAGCTCCACTGAGTGTCCACTACCTTTTAGTGGACACCTCGGAGATGAGATTAAGAGACTTCGGCAGCCATGTTCCAGGGCAACAGTTCCTCAATCCGGCTGAGGCGTCCGGCCTGCATCTTAGGGTCCTGGAACATCATCTCCACCTGATCACGGATGCCCTTGATTAGTTTCCGAATCTTTAAGAGTCTGCGGGCTTCTGGAGAGCCCTCGCAGAGAATCATATTGATAGCGCACATAGCCGCGACGCGTCGACTTGCATATCTGCTTGCGTGACGAAATGAGTGTATGCTCCGATCGTTTGATGGAATCCGTAAGGAAGGAAAACGGAACATATGAGCTTTCAGCCTATTGAGAATTACGGCGTTATAGGCAACATGCGGTCGATTGCATTGGTAGGCATGGACGGCTCGATCGATTTTCTCTGCTACCCGGATTTCGATTCGCCCACTGTATTTGTTGCGCTGCTCGATGCAAACGAGGGTGGCCGGTTCCAGATTCAGCCCCAGCTCACGAACATGCGAATACGCCAGCTCTATTTGCCGGATACAAACATTCTGCTGACGCGATTTCTTGCCGAGGAAGGTGTAGCCGAGTTGACGGATTACATGCCGATTGAGAAGGACGTGGAACAGCCGAATGAAATCATTCGGACGGTCTCGGTGATCAGAGGCAACGTACATTTCAAAATGCATTGCCAGCCACGATTTAACTATGCAAGATCAGCGCACCGGACGGAAATCGCGGAGCGCTGCGCGACGTTCTTCCCGATCGACGATATTTGCCCGCCAATGGCTTTGTACTCCACTGTTGCTTTGGAGCAGCACTCCGAGGACGTAATCTCACACTTCGACTTGCAAGCCGGCGCAACCGCAACCTTTGTGCTCGGTGGACTCCGTCCCCGCGATCAACCACCTGAGATGGAGTTTGTAGGGCAGCGCTTCCAACAAACAAGCGGCTTCTGGAAGACATGGATTGCGAAATCGAAATACAAGGGTCGCTGGCGAGAGATGGTCAACCGCTCGGCTTTGATGTTGAAGTTGCTGATTAGCCGAGAGCATGGTTCATTAATCGCAGCGCCTACATTTTCTCTGCCGGAGAGTATTGGGGGAGTGCGGAATTGGGACTATCGCTTCACGTGGTTGCGAGATGCGACATTCTCGCTTTATGCACTGATTCGACTCGGATTTGTCGAAGAAGCGGAGGCATTCATTGAATGGCTGAAGGGGCGGCTGGGTGATAACGCGGAGCGAGGACCATTGCAAGTAATGTATGGAATCGATGGCAGACAAAAGCTCGACGAGCTGACGCTGGACCACCTGAGCGGGTACGAGGGTTCACGGCCAGTACGCATCGGAAACGCCGCTTATCAGCAGCTGCAATTGGATATTTACGGTGAAATGATGGACGCCATTTACCTGGCAAATAAATACGGCGATCCTATCTCATATGCCGGATGGCAGGATGTTCAGCGCATCCTCGAATGGTTGAGAAAGAACTGGCAACGGCCTGACGAGGGAATATGGGAAGTTCGCGGTGGAGGAAGAGGATTCCTCCACTCTCGCGTAATGTCTTGGGTTGCCTTCGATCGCGCTTTGCGTCTTGCACAGAAACGCTCGCTTTCGGGCCCTCTCGATGAGTGGCAACGCACGCGAGACGAAATTCGGAACGACATCTTTACGAACTTCTGGGATGACCGACTCCAGTCCTTTGTGCAAGCTAAAGGGACGGAAGATTTGGACGCTTCGGCGCTGCTGATGCCAATGATGAGGTTCATTAGCCCCGTGGACCCAATGTGGATCTCGACTCTGAGAGCCATAGAAGGAAGACTGATCGAAGACACGCTTGTCCGTCGCTACGACGTGAAACGCACACATGTAGACGGCCTTCCGGGTGAGGAGGGGAGTTTCATCGCGTGCTCGTTTTGGTATGTGGAATGCCTGGCCCGTGCTGGTGACCTGGAGAGGGCCCAGTTATTGTTTGAAAAGCTCTTGGGATATGCCAATCATCTCGGCCTGTATTCGGAGGAACTTGGTGCGAATGGGCAACATCTTGGGAATTTCCCCCAAGCGTTGACACATCTTGCGCTGATCAGCGCGGCAACCTATCTTGACAGGGCCCTCTCGGGAACAGGAGAGACGGTGTGGCGCTAGATCCCGAAATAGGCTCCTTCCCCGTGTTCAATGTTGAATAGGAAGCAAATCACAATAGAATGTGAAGCAACATTAGGGGTCCGTAGAACCGGAGTTATCGAGCCCGGCTGAAAAACAGTTAACCCTGCCGACCACAAACGGAGACACACGCACGGATCGTTTCGGAGACAGGCGCTCGCGTAGCCCATCTACCCTACCGAGCACGCGCCCTATACCTACTGGGTGAGGTCTATCGAGCAGGGGAATCAGGCCAATACGTCGAATTCTCCGCTATCGTGGTCGCACCGGCTACCGAGATGGCAATCCGCTCGCCGTAGCTGACTCCGAGATGCCTGAATTGCTGCGTCACTTGGGATTGTGGCAGCCTGGCGAGGCGTTGCCTGTTCCTGCCCACTTGCCCCCAAGGATGCCATCATCTGTTTATGCGGCAAGGCGAAGAGTGGTGCAAGCGATGAGTGTGGTCGGTCTGCACGCCAGCCATACCTACTGATCGTTGCTGGCGTATTGTCGGCTATCCGGAAGGA
The DNA here is from genome assembly GCF_025685645.1 of Edaphobacter bradus. Taxonomy (NCBI): domain Bacteria; kingdom Pseudomonadati; phylum Acidobacteriota; class Terriglobia; order Terriglobales; family Acidobacteriaceae; genus Edaphobacter; species Edaphobacter bradus. Next base: position 1,224,970 of record NZ_JAGSYF010000002.1, on the reverse strand, counting down.
ATCACTGGGCCGCGAAGCCGGCTAGTCGGACAAGCACCATCATTCTCAGTTGCCGATAACAGGCCTCTTCATGAACTGGCGCTACCCGGAATCGACCAACGGATCGCACCCGTCGTGATCTGTCTTGACTTTGCCGCCGGACTAAATCTGCAAGCGACTCATTCCAACGCCCTTACAACTGCATTCCCAAAATTTCTCAGCAAAAACCCATGTCAAGCCCCCAAACCACCTAATCCCATAAAAACAATCCACTTACGAGTGGCAGAGCACTCCCTGCCATATTGCTAAAATAGACCTAGCAGAAAAAAGCAGAAGCCCCGGTCACCCGGGGCTTCTGCTTTTTGCGCCGCTAACTCCTTTCGATGGAATATTTTGACCCCTAACCCCTTTACCATGAATATTTTACGAGCCAGTAACCACATTATGTTGCTGAAACAAAACAACTTAACATCGCTACATAGGGGGAGGGGGGTGGGGGGTGCCCAACAGCCGCTCCGCCAGCTTCTCCACCGTGTTCTCCGGTTCCTCGCAGATGCCGCTATGCACCGGCGAGACCTGGATGATCGTGCTGCGCGGCGAGACCAGCCAGTGGAAGCGCTCCCTCTGCGACAGCTTCGCGATCGGCCCCGCCGAAGGATCGCCCGCCGCGATCTTCGGGATAGCCTCCAGGTGCTTCCGCACCAGCTCCACATCGAGCTGCGGCCACAACGCCCTGAGCCGCGCCTCGTCGACGAAGACGCGCGCCTCCAGATACCTCCGCTCGAGGCAGAAGACGATCACGCCCGCGTTGATGAACTCCTCGCGCTCCACGCGAGGCACAACGCGCACCAGCGCATAGTCAAACGAACTCGGCACGGGCACGTTTCGCCTCCTCCACAAACTTCGACGAAGCCTTCAGCCGACGCAACAGAAAATCCAGATATATGTGCCGCTTCTCGCCGGCCGCAAGACCGTCGTTCTCTCGCAACAGCCACTTGTCGGGCACAGCTTCCAGCACCTCCTCGAAAAACTCGGATCCCAGCAGGCCGTGCGCTTTCTCGTCCGCCTGATCGAGCGAGCGCGCCCACGGCAATAGAATATGGTTCCTGCTCTCGCGGAACGGGCTCTTTGCCTTCTCCAGCATCGTCTCCCAGTCGTGGTGATAGTAGAGCGCCGCGCCGTGGTCGATAAAGTAGAGCTCGCGGTGCCAGTTCAGCAGGTTGGCGTTGCGCGGCGTGCGGTCCACGTTGGCCACGAACGCATCGAACCACACCGCCAGCGAAGCCGTCGCAGCGTCAGCCTTGTCTCCGGCCGCCGGATCGAACATCGTCGAGCCGGGCAGATAGTCGAGCCCCACGTTCAGCCCGACGCTAGCCTTCAGCAGATCGCGAATCTCCCGGTCTGGCTCGTTGCGGCCAAGCGCGGCGTCCACCTCGACAAACACCAGTTCCGGAACATCAAGCCCCAGCGCGCGGCCGATCTCGCCCGCCACCAGCTCCGCCACCAGCGCCAGCGGCCCTTGTCCCGCGCCGCGAAACTTGAGCACGTACATCCCGAGATCATCCGCCTCGATGATCGCGGGCAGCGAGCCGCCTTCGCGCAGCGCTGTAACGTACTGTGTCGCCCGAACCGTCCGCAGCTCCATCCGCTCCAGTGTAGCGGCTCGCGCATGCTGTCCAGGCTGGATTTATGCTTCTCGCATGGCCATCAGCAACGACATCGAACTCATCCAGCGGCAGGAGGCCGAACTGCACTTGCCCCGCTTCGACCACGACACCGCCTGGAGCCTCGGAACCACGCTGCGCGATCTCGCACTCGCGCGCAACCACAGCATCGTGATCGATGTCCGCCGCTTCGGCCAGCCGCATCAGCGGCTCTTCTACACGGCCCTCGACGGAACCACGCCGGACAACGCCCGCTGGGTCGAGCGCAAGGTCAACGTCGTCGCCCGCTTCCACCGCAGCTCCTATCAGGTCGGCCTCTACCTCGAGCACCTCGGCAAGAGCTTCAGCGAACGCTACAACCTTCCCGAGGAAGACTACGCCGCACACGGCGGCTGCTTCCCCTTGCACGTCACCAACGCGGGCGTAGTCGGAGCTGTCACGGTCTCCGGCCTGCCCCAAAGCGAAGACCACAACCTCGTCGTCGAGGCGCTCTGCCTGCACCTCGGGCGCGAGTACGCCTCGCTGCGCCTATAAGCGCTCGCACATCCCACAAAAGTCGCGGCGACAAGCGAGCGATGTCTGTGATCTTATAAAGCCTCTCATTCGAAAGCCGATACGATCTGTATGTTGACTCGAGCATCCACGCGACCTGGCATGTACCTGGGCTCAGCGCTCATCGTCCTTGCCCTTGCGGCGGCGCTGGGAGGCTGCGGCTCAGGCATCCTCTCGTCTGTCTCGACGAATACCTCTCCGGTGGGAGCCACTCCCATCCGGCATGTCGTCATCCTCATGCAGGAGAACCGGACCTTTGATAACCTCTTCAACGGCTTTCCCGGAGCCGACACCGTCCAGACCGGCATGAGCCACGGGAAACCAGTCCCGCTCGTGCCGGTCTCGCTGACCGATCCGCGCGACCTCGGCCACAGCCACCCCGACTGGTGGAGGGATTGGAACAACGGCACGATGGACGGCTTCGCTGTACGCGGAAGCAGTCCGACCGCGGCCTACTCCTACGTGCCGCATAACGAGATCGTCCCCTATTGGACGCTCGCCCGGCAATATACCCTCGGCGACCGCATGTTCCAGTCCAACACCGGCCCAAGCTTCGTCGCCCATCAGTACATGATCGCCGCGCAGTCCGGCAACACCTCGGAGAACCCGAGCGGCGGAATCTGGGGATGCGATGCCGCGGCCAACTCCCGCGTCGCGCTCGTCGGCCCCAACGGCACCGACCTGCCGGGAGTCTACCCCTGCTTCGACTACCAGACGATGGCCGACCTGCTGGACGCAAAGAATATAAGCTGGCGCTACTATGCCCCCGGCGATGGGCAAAACGACTACTTCGCCCTCTCCGCCTTTCAGGCCATTCGCCACATCCGCTACAGCTCCGACTGGAGCGCCAACGTTATCGCGCCCGAGACCAGCATCCTGAGCGATATTGCCAAGGGCGAGCTGGCCGCGGTCACCTGGGTTATCCCTTCGTTTGCGCACTCCGATCATCCGGGCTCGCGAAGCACCGAAGGGCCGGACTGGATCGCCTCTATCATCAACGCCATCGGCGCCAGCAAATACTGGGAGTCTACCGCCATCTTCATCGCATGGGACGACTGGGGAGGCTGGTACGATCACGTCTCTCCGCCACAGGTCGACAAGATGGGACTCGGCTTCCGCGTCCCCGTGCTTGTCGTCTCGCCCTACGCCCGGCACGGCTACGTCTCGCACGTTACGCACGAGTCCAGCGGCTTCCTCAGCTACATCGAGGCCATCTACGGCCTCCCCAGCCTGGGCGCGCGCGACGCTTCCGCCGACAACTTCTCAGACTGCTTCGACTACACACAGCCGCCGCAACCCTTCATCCCGCTCCACACCCAGCGCACCGTAGAGTACCTCATCCACGAAGGACCCTCAGGCCCGCCTGACGACGACTAGACCCGGCCCGGCTCGCAGCAACGAGGATCGCAGCCATGCACCTTCCTTCCCTCAACCCGATAAGCCGCGCGCACCTCGACGCCCTCGTCTGGGCCTCCGGCCTGCTGCTGCAATCAATGCTGCTCACCGTGCTGTTCACGCGTGGACTGGCGCGCCGCGCTCCTTACTTTACTGGCTTGATCGCGTTCTATCTGGTGCGTTCCGCGACGCTCTACCTCACCTACGGCCTCCTGAATGCTGAGGCATACCGCAGCCTCAATGACCTCTCGCAATCGTTCGAGGTCCTGGCCGACTTCGGCATGGGAATCACGTTCGCGGCCTTACTCGTCTGCGTGAAGAACTACTCTGAGGGCCACACCCGTGCTTCCCGCATTCTCGTTGCTGTCGCACTGGCCATCGCTGCCGCTACGCTCACCGAACTCACCGGCCATGTTCCCCGCGCCACGGTGCAGCCCGACCGCGCGCAGATCTTCTTCGCCGTCTTCCTCCTTCTGCTCTGGAGCTGGAGCGTGATCCTCCGCACCGTCGCCGAGCCCACTCGCTCTCTTCTGCGAGGATTCGCCCTCTACAGCGCAGCCAGCTTCGCCGCCAGTCTGGGCCGCGCCCGCGCCTCGCTCCACCACAGCAACGCGGAGTATGCCGCGTGGTCGTACGGACTGGCATTGGCCTATCTGGGGGTTGTTGTCTTCTGGATTCTCCATCTGCTCCGACTCCCCGAAGAGGATCCTGAACTCATTGTGGAAGCTGCCGTAGTTAAAACAGACACTGTCTTTGCGGAGAGGTGCAGGCAAGATTGACACTGTTCCCTTCAGCCTGCACAGTCCAGTCGCTTCGTATCCGACTTCACTGCCCCGGCAGCGACAGCATCAGCCGCACCAGCTCCGTTTGGCGGCGGGCGCCGGTCTTAGTCAGCACGCGTTTCACGTGGAACCGTGCCGTCTCGAGCGTGATGCCGGACCTCGCCGCTATCTCGCCGACCTCTCTGCCGCCGGCCAGCATGTCGGCGATCCGAGCCTCGGCCGGCGTGAGCCCGAAGAGGCTACGCAGAATGTCGCACCGGGAGGGCATCGCCGCCTCCGGATCGCTGACGAAGACCAGCGCCGCCAGTTGCCCGTAGTTGTCCAGCAAATGCGACTGGTAGGGAATCACCGTCACCCGCAACGAGCAGCGCCCCGGCCTGCGGCTTAGCGACAACGAACCGCCGGACGAGACTCCGATTCGTGCCCCCGCCGCGACGGCCTCAGAGAGCTGCGCCTGCAAAAGGCTGTTCTCTTTCGGAAAAGTAGCTGCAAGGCGTCCGTTGATCAGCCGGATTCCGTCTCCGTTCGCCGCGATCTTCTCCGCCTGCCGGTTCGACAGCACCACACTTCCCTGGCGATTTACCCCGAAGACGGCATGGCCGAACACATCCAGTCCGGCCTCCAGTCCCTCGGCATTCAACCGCAACTGCGACATCTTTAAATGCAGCATCAGGGCCCGCTGCAAATGCGGCATTAGCGTCTCGAGAACAGTTCCTTCGCGGTCTTCAAATGGGTTGTTATGTTTGGGCCGCATAAACGTAACATACGCAGGCTCCAGACCGCCCATAGGGATCTTCAGCCCCATGGAGTAGTGCATGTTATTCGGCTCAAAGTAGTCATTGTAGAACTCTGTCTTTTCAAACTCGTCGTTCGGCACCGCTCGATGGGCATAGCGAGCCGTGCCATTGGGAAACATGGCATCGCACCGCTCCGCCAGCACATTCACCGCATGGTAGTGCTCCGCGTAGGGCACCAAAACCTCAGGATCCATACGTGCCAAACACGAGACATTGGGCGTGGCTGGATCGGGAAAACTGGCAAACAGCAACGACTCTCTGCCCTGTATCGTTTCGGCTATCTGGTCCAGAACAACCGGCCAGAGTGAAGCGTCATCAACCGCGCTGTAGACCAGTTCGATCAGTCCAAGCAGCTTACCGATCCCACCAAGCACCTCTTCCGGATTCTCGTACACCTTCATCCTCGGCTCTGAAGCTCTGCACTAAACGCAGGACCGTCCGTGAAACAAGTTTTAGGGGAGTTTTCCGATTGTGCCACAGATATCTCCCATATGGGAGATGCCATTGCGTGAATTGTTGGGAAAGATAGGAGGACGCTCAATACCACTCTTGGAGAACTGCCTTGCGATCGATATTCCTGTCTGCCTCGCTTCTCATCCTGCCGGTGCCGCCATTCGCCATCCTGCTCGCCTGCGGTTCACCCGCCGTCTTTGCCCAAACCCCGGTATCGCCGAAGCTCTTTGCTATCGAGCCAGCGGTCGCGGCTTTCAGCAGCAGCGTTACGACCAATACGACGGATACGGAAACAGCATCCGACAAGCAGACGCCGGTCCTCACCTCCGGCGCTCACCTTGTCGCCCCGACCCGGCCGTTCTCCACTGTAGGCGCAGCCGTCTCCGTAGGGACGCTTGGGATTGGAGGCCAGGTGGCGGCTCCACTCTCACAGCGAACGAACCTGCGGGTAGAGGGCAATTTCTTTTCCTACAACAGCGCAACTTACACCAATGACGGCATCAACTACACAGGAACCCTGAAACTCCGTTCCGTCGAAGCATTACTGGACTGGTTCCCGTTTGGCGGCTCGTTTCGTGTGAGCCCCGGGGTGCAACTTTACAGCGGACTGAGCGCGGCCGCAAACCTAGCCGTGCCATCCGGCCAATCATTCACGCTCAACCATACATCCTATGTAAGCAGTACCTCTGTTCCAGTCACTGGAAACGCGGCGCTCACAACTCGTACGGCATCGCCGATGTTCACCTTTGGATGGGGCAATATCGCTCCCAGGCACGGACACATCAGCGTTCCCCTTGAGCTGGGATTCGTCTATCAGGGCGCACCGAAAGTGTCGATGGTTCTCGCAGGCAAGGCATGCAATCCTTCCGGCTTGAACTGCCGCGATGTGGCGACGGACACCGGTATCCAGTCCAACCTGGCCGCACAGCAAAAGATTGTCAGCGACGATATTGGCCAGTACTTCCGGTTTTACCCTGTCATCTCCATCGGCTTCGGCTACAAATTTTAGGTTTCACCATAAATATCTCCCCACAATGGGAGATGCGATTGCGTGAGTTGTTGAGAAATCCTCCCCAATTTTAGAAGTGGAGATTGAGTCAAATGATCAACCAAAGTAAGTGGATCTTCGCTGGAATCCTTTGTCTGGCGTTGCCCATGTGTAATCCCGCCCTTGCCGATACCTTGCCACCAGCCACCGCCACTCAGATTCTGACAGTTATAGGGGGACCGGTCGGCGGTGGCGGTGTGTACCAGGGATTCTCGCCATATGGCGATCTGGTCGTCCACAGTGCCGGCTTCATTGGCAGCTCAAGTGCGGCTACCGCAGAAACCCAGGGCGGCGCCGACCCGACGGCAATGAGTCGCGTGACCATCTCAGGGCAACCCGGCGGAACTGGACCAAGTCAGAGTTTAGACTCCAGGACGATCATCCGGTACGAGCTTGAAGTCAACGGGCCCGCTGGAACCGTTGGGGTCAACGTCGCAGGTGCGGGAGACGCCTATGCGTCTGGCGCGTTCTCAAACCTTGGCTCCGAGGCCATCTTTACCGTCTCGCCTGCGAGCGGTCCAGCAATGATCGATGACATGGCTTGCGCGGGCGACACGTCCAGTCTGGTCAACCCCTGCTCGGGTAGCACCAGCTTCAACGTCAATACGACATTGCAACTTCAAACCAACACCGCCTATGTCGTAAACCTCTTGACCGAATCCCATTTCTCGATTGTCCTAAGCGGCGGTAACCCTAACATAGGGTACCTGGAGACCTTTGCCGGAATAGATCCAACCTTCACTCTTGCCACCACCGACCCTGACTACAGCCTCAGCTTCAGCCCCGGCTTAATCCCCGACACGACACCAACCCCCGAACCATCCAGCCTTGCACTGCTGAGCACAGGTGCCCTCGGCGCTTTCTGCACGTTTCGGAGGAGGCGTGGCAGGTACCCCATATCGCGGCGACTTGAAGTGTGCGCTACGGCCAAAGCCTGACACAAAACTGAACGGATCGCTACAAAACAGCCCGCTCCGCGGCATTTGCCAGTTCCGCCCGCACCCGCTCCATCGTAGCCAGGTAGAAGTGCAGGTTGTGGATGGAGTTCAGCGAGAGCCCCAGCGGCTCACCCGCAACAAACAGATGCCGCAGGTAGGCACGCGAGTATCTGCGGCACACCATGCACCTGCACGCCGCGTCGATCGGCCCCTGGTCCTCGGCGTACTCTTTGCGCTTGATGTTCATGCGCACGACGCTGCCGTCGGCCTCGCGCGCGAAGAGCAGACCGTGGCGTCCTGCGCGTGTCGGCAACACGCAGTCCATCATGTCGACGCCCATCTTCGCGTATTCCTCAATCTCGTCTGGATAGCCGACTCCCATCACGTAGCGCGGCTTATCCTTCGGAAGCAATTCGAGCGTGCGGGCGATCATCTCCCGCGTTACCTCGCGCGGCTCACCCACGGCAAGACCGCCGATCGCGTAGCCGGGAAAGTCCATCTCCACCAGCCGCTCGGCAGATTCCTTGCGCAGATCGGCGTACATGCCGCCCTGCACGATTCCGAAGAGGCTCTGCGTCGCGCCATTCAGCACTTCGTGCCACGGCACGCGATGCGCATTCGCGGCGAAGTGATCGTGCGACCGCTGCGCCCATGCGTGCGTCAGGCCCATCGACTCCTTCGTGCGCTCCCAGCTCGCCGGAGTCTCCACGCACTCGTCGAACGCCATGGCGATGTCCGCGCCAAGAGCAATCTGCACATCCATCGAGTGCTCGGGCGAGAAGAAGTGCCTCGACCCATCGAGATGCGACCGGAACTCCACTCCATCCGGCGTCACCTTCCTGAGTTCACTCAGGCTGAAGACCTGGAAGCCGCCAGAGTCCGTCAGCATCGGCTGATCCCAGCCCATGAACTTGTGCACGCCGCCCAGCCGAGCGATCAGCTCATGCCCCGGCCGCAAGTACAGGTGATACGTGTTCGCCAGGATGATCTTCGCGCCGCTGCCTTCATCGCCCAGCGTCTCCAGAACACCCTGCTCCACCGCCTTCACGCTCGCTGCTGTTCCTACCGGCATGAATACGGGCGTCTCGACGACTCCGTGCGGCAGCGCAAGCCTTCCTCGCCGTCCGCCGCTGCCGGCCGTCCGCAAAACTTCAAACTGTAAAGCCATCTCTTCATTTTACGTTTGGCCACGTCGGCCTTCGCAGAGGGCCACCGAAATCTACAAGTCAGGGGAATTGGAACGCGCTAGACTAACGCTCAAATCACCGCCATGCCCGATCTCCCGGACAACCCGGCAACAGAACCGAACCCCATGCTCAGCGAGCCCGAGTTAGTCTCACCGTTCGAAGGCTCCGCTCTGATGCCGCATCCTCCAAAGGGCCGCCGCGCCGCCGCGGCCTTCATCTTCCTCACCGTCTCGCTAGACATGCTCGCCCTCGGCATGATCGCGCCGGTCCTGCCGCGCCTCATCGAAGGCTTTCTCCACGGCAACACGGCCAGCGCCGCGCAGATGCTCGGCCTCTTCGGGACCGTCTTCGCGGTCATGCAGTTCTTCTGCTCGCCTATCCTCGGCTCGCTGTCGGACCGCTTCGGCCGCCGCCCCATCGTGCTGCTCTCGAACTTCGGCCTCGGCTTCGACTATCTCCTGATGGCCTGGGCTCCCGCGCTGCACTGGCTCTTCCTCGGCCGGCTCATCTCGGGCGTCACGTCGTCGAGCATCCCCACCGCCATGGCCTACATGGCCGACGTCACACCGCGCGAGCGCCGCGCCGCCGCCTTCGGCATGTTGAGCTCGGCCTTCGGTCTCGGCTTCGTTCTCGGCCCCGCTGTCGGAGGCATCCTCGGCAACATCAACCCGCGACTTCCCTTCTGGGTCGCAGCCTGCCTGAGCCTCGTCAACGGCCTCTACGGCATCTTCGTGCTGCCTGAATCACTCTCCGCGGCAAACCGTACTGCCTTCTCCTGGCGTCGCGCCAACCCTGTGGGTTCGCTCACGCTGCTGCGCCGCCACTCCATGCTTCTGATGTCGAGCGTGCTTCTGCTCGGCTACATCGCGCAGCAGTCGCTGATGAACGTCTACGTCATCTACGCCGATTACCGCTACGGATGGACCAACCGCACTGTCGGCCTGTCGCTCGCCGTCATCGGAATCTGCAGCGCGATCTACGGCGGGCTGCTCGTCAAACCCACCGTCGCGCGCCTCGGCGAACTACGCACCATCATGATCGGACTTGTCGGCGGCGCGCTTGGCTACACCGCCTTCGGACTCTCCCGCACAGGACTGCTCTTCTGGTTCGGCATTCCTCTGCTCAACATGATGTCGCTGACCTGGCCCTCGGCGCAGAGCGTGCTCTCCCACAAGACCAGCCCCTCGGAGCAGGGCCAGCTTCAGGGAGCCATCAACGGCCTGCGAGGCATCGCCGGGCTGATTGGCCCTGGGACCTTCACCTGGATCTTCAGCAAATCCATCGGAGCCGACGCGTTGATTCGCCTGCCGGGCTCGCCGTTCTTCTTCGCCGCATTTCTGCTTCTGGCCTCGCTTCTTCTCACGCGGCTAAGCGAAGCACCGCAGCGTCCTCACGCCTGACGCTTCTCGCAACCTTTGCTCAACGTCAGCGCGGCGCTCGCTGAGGCAGCCGCAGCCAGCCCCCCTGCGACCCACACCACCACGCGAAAGCTTGCAACAAAAGCTTCTTCCACAGCTGCTCTGCCAGACGAGTCGCTCGTCTTAATCGCGCCCAGCTTGATCCGCTGCGACTCTACCTGCTGCACAACCTCCACCGAAGCACCAGCCCGCTCAAGCCCATGCGAGAGCGATGGAGCGAACACATGGAAGAAGACCGGTGCAAGCACCGCCAGCGCCAGCAACGCAGCCACTTGCGAAACGGCGTTGTTGACTCCCGATGCGACACCCGTCCTGCTCTCATCGACCGAACTCATCACCACCGTCGTGAGCGGAGCTACGCTCACCGTCATCCCCAACCCCAACACCAGAACTCCGGGAAAGTATGTCGTCCAGTACGACCCACCGACCGATGGCCGCGCCAGCAGCACAAAGCCCACCGCTGCGATCAGTGGACCAGTGATTAGCGGAAGCCGCGCGCCGTGTCGTGAGATTAGCCCGCCCGCCCAGCGCGACAGTAGAAACATCAGCAGGATCAACGGCAGCAGCGAAGCCCCGGCGGCCGTCGGCGAATATCCCTGCGCCTGAATCAGATTGAGCGGAAGATAGTACAGCGCTCCGCCGAACGCTGCGTAAAGAAAGAACGTCAGCAGATTCGCTCCGAGAAAGCTACGGCAGCGAAAGAGCTCCAGCGGCATCATCGGAGAGCTCGACCTTTGCTCCGCCGACAGAAACGCGGCCAGCAACATGACCCCTACGATGCCGGCAAGCCACACCCAATGCCCGCCATGCGAGCCCTCGATCAGCGCATACGTAACGCCGCTAAGCCCACCTGTCGCCAACGTGACGCCCGTCCAGTCAAGATCCCGCAATCCACGTAGGGGCGATCTAACAGCAATCTCCGGAACCCTCTTCATAACAATCCACACCGCCACGAGCGCAAGCGGCACATTGATAAAGAACACCCACCGCCACGATCCATGCTGCGTCAACCAGCCGCCCACAACCGGCCCGACCGCCGTCATCATCGATGCGAAGCCCGACCACGTCCCAATGGCCCTGCCTCGCCCGTCCGGCGGAAAGCTCGCGCTCAACAGAGCCAGGCTGTTCGGCACGAGCAATGCGCCTCCCACTCCCTGCAGGCTTCGCGCCGCGATCAGCTGTCCTATGTCTGAAGCAGAACCGCACCACACTGAGGCCGCAGCAAACAAGACAACTCCAGCAACAAATACCCTTCTCACTCCAAGCCTGTCGCCGAGTGATCCGCCCACCAGCAGCAGAGCCGAAAGAAACAGTCCGTACGCCTCCACCACCCACTGCGCCTGCGTTCCGCTTGCGCCTAGCCCCGTTTGAAGCGAAGGCAGCGCGACGTTCACTACCGTGCCGTCGATGAACTCCATGCTTGAGCCCAGCACCGTCGCCGCCAGCACCCACGCTCCGTTGCTCACCACGGTCGTTCGCAGAGGCTTCGAGAGAACCTGTGCGTCATCGCACGGCAGTCGTCCGCAGTTCATCCAGCGCTCCTCTCGTTTGCTGGCGCAGCTTGGTTCAAGCTACACCATCCCTCGAATGCAAAAGAAAAAGCCAGCCGCTTGGAAGCGGCTGGCAGGGAGGAAGCGTTTCTTGTGGTTCTAGAACATCACCTTGAGACCGAACTGAATGATGCGCGGCTCAAACGTGCTCGTGATCTGCCCACCGCTCGTGGGAGTGCCGGAATTCGCAACCGATCCATTCGAGCTGAACGACTGCAATGTTCCACCCAGACCGCTGCTGGGGAGATACAGATTGGTGTGGTTGAAGATGTTGTAGAACTCCGTGCGGAACTCCACCTTCAGGCTCTCGATGGGCGTGCTGAACTTCTTGTTCGCCGCGAGATCCGTCTGGTAAAACGCCGGCGTGCGCCCGGGGTTGCGTGATGCATTGCCAAACGGACTGAGCAGAGCGCCGGAGGCGCTCTTCGTCGCTGGCAGCACGAATGCGTTGTAGTTGATGTAGTTCACATAGCCAGTACCTGCAGATCGTGAGGAGCGCCCCTGCGTGACCTTCTGGCCCTGAACACGGTTCGGGCGATACTCGTTGGCGCCGCGATACGTCGCCCCGATCTGCGGGGAGGCTGCAGTTGCGGAGTTCGGCGAGTAGACCAGGTTGAAGGGGGTTCCCGCCTGCGCGGTATTGATGGCACTGATCTGCCATCCGCCCAACACGCTGTCGATAAGGCCGTTGGCGCCGCTGAGGTACTTACGCCCGCGGCCAAAGGGAAGCTCGTACACAAGACTCGTGACGTTAGCGATTGGAAGGTTGTAGTCGGACTGCGAGTAATCAGCCCTGATGTTGTTCGCGTCCTGAGGCGAAGGCGTATTGCCTTCGAGCGATGCGCTGGCGTTGTCCAGCGAGTGCTCCCAGCTGAATGAGTTCAAGAGAGTCAGGCCGCCGACCATGCGCTGCTCATAGCGCACCTGCAGCGCGTTGTAGTTCGAGTAGAACTCATTCACCGCCGCCGTGATGTCGCTCGGCCAGTTGGCATACGGCCGAGTGAAGCCCAGCGACGGGTTCTTCTGGTTCGCATTCAGGAAGCCCTGCAGCTTCAGCCCATGGTTTCCGACGTACGCAACATCGAGAAGGATGTTCTTCGAGAGCTCGCGTTGCACGCTGAGGAAGTAGCTCTCGACGTAGCTGTCCCGGGTGTCCTTCGGGACCCAGGTGATGTTGTCGGTGGCTGGGTTGAATGTCGTCACCAGAGTGGAGGGGTAGCCCTGGTCGGCGGTGACGTAGCAGTTTGTGGCGGGAGCTCCATTCGGACACTTATTCGCCGGGTTTGGCGCCAGAGACCCCGTCTGGGGCACCGAGACAAACAGCGCCTGCGGAGCGTTGATCGCCAGAATATCGCCCGAACCAGCGCGCGTGTAGTGCACGAAGTTCATGCCGAAGCCGCCGCGAATCGAAGTATTCGCCTGAGGCGCATAGGCAAAGCCGACGCGCGGGCCGAAGTCATTGAGATCGGGATTGACCAGCGTGCTGCCGTAGACTCCGCCGCCATGGTACGGCGTGATGCCGTTCCCCGCCGTGGCGCCGGGTGAAAGGGTCAGCACGGTCTGCGAGATGGGGTCGAAGTTAGAGATGTAGTTGTGCTGCTCCGAGTAGGGCGAACCGTACTCCCAGCGCAAACCGAGATTCAGCGTCAGCTTCGGAGTCACCTTCCAGTCGTCCTGCGCGTAGACGCTTTGCATCGTTTGGCGGAGATGCGCGACGAAGTAGTTGGCCAACGAGTACGCGCTCGTTGTGCCGAAGAGGAAGTCCGCCCAGTACGTATCCGAAACCGTCGAACCGGACGCGCTATATCCGCCGCCGTACGTGTAGGAGCCGTAGAGTGGATTGTTGTCGTTGACGGCCATCCAGATGTGCTCGTACTCGTAGCCGAACTTCAGCGAGTGCTTGCCACGAGCCCAGGTGAAGTTGACCTTGGGATCAATCAACGCGGGGTTCTGCCACTGCGGATTCGTGCTCTGCCGGCCAAACCCGGTAAAACCGGTGATGCCGATCGAAGGCAGACCGCCAGCGACAACCGGGTTGCTGGGCAGCCCTGGAATCGTGAAGGCGTTGTTGCCGATCGATAGCGTGTACTTTCCGGCCTTCGTGCGCGAGAGCCCGAGACGGGCGTCAATGATCTTGTCCGCGCCGATGAGGTGCGTGTAGCCCAGCGCGACCTGCTGGTCCAGAATCCTGATCTTGCCATTCGTCTGGCCGTCCAGCGGAAGAGGAATCGTCGGATTGTTGACCGCATTTTCCTTGCGGTCACTGATGCGCAGGAACCACGAGCTGCTGGGGTTCTGCTGGTAGTCGAGGCGAAGGTCGCCCTTGTCTGCATTGTCGGTAAAGGGAGCCTGCACTGCATAGTCGTTCGAAGCCAGGCCGGTCGAAGCCAGACCGCTCACCGGAAGCCCGGGGATTTGCTTGAAGTACGAGACAATCTGCCGCGAGAGCGGATTGATCGCTGCGGCGGGGATCGGCGTTCCCGCCGCGTAGACAGTGCCCGTCGTGGGGTTCTTCACCGGCACCACGAGGATGCCATTGAGCTCATTTTGGGTCGGCAGCGTAAGAACGCTGAGGGGCTTGAGCGTCTGGCGGAAGCCCTCGTAGTCAAGAAAGAAGAACAGCTTGTCGTGAACGATGGGGCCGCCGACGTTCATGCCGAACTGGTTGCGGTTGAACGTGGACTTCTTGAAGGGAACGACGCTGCCGGTGTTGCTCACAATGTTCGGCTTGAAGAAGCCGGCTGCGTTCAGGTCCGTGTTGCGGATGAACTCGTACACCGCGCCGTGGAAGCGATTGGTGCCGCTTGCAGACGCCACGTTGATCGTCGCTCCCGAGGATCGGCCGTACTCCGCGCTCTCGTTGTTGGTGACGATGGCGAACTGCGCGACCGAGTCTGGCGGGACGGCGATGATCTGGTTGTCGAAGCCCTGATTGCTCTCGCCGTAGGCGTTATTGTCCATACCGTCCAGCAGATAGTTGTTGAACATGCTGCGCTGGCCGTTGACGTTGTACGCACCGGCGCGAACAAGGCTGCTGATCGAGCTGGTGGTTGCTGCCGTTGGCGCCTGACGCGCTCCCGTCACCAGCCCCAGCAGGTCGGAGTAGTTGCGGCTCACCAGCGGAAGCGCCGCAGACTGGTACTGCGTCACGATCTGTTCGCGCTGACTCGTGTCGGTCTCCACCTGCAGCGAGACGCCCGTGACCTCGACCGTCGTGCTCGTCTCGCCGACCTTCAGCGTCAGGTCGATGCGCTGGCGCGTCGCCACGGAGACCGTGATGTCGGTCGCCCGCGACGATGCGAAGCCGTACTTCGACACGTCCACGTTGTACTGGCCAACACGCAGTTCAGGAACCTCATAGTCGCCGCTGTCGTTGGTCGTCCTCGTGCTGACAATGCCCGTCGCGCTATTTGTAACCTTCACAGTTGCACCCGGAACCACAGCTCCTGTGGCGTCGTGCACCGTGCCCACGATGCTGCCGTTTTCGTACTGCGCCAGCAGTGCGACGGGCAGAAGAAAGAGGCACACAAGTGCCAGAAGGAGAAGGATGGATTTGCGCATGGCTACAAATCTAGCCACGTAATATGTCGCAGACTTCACTGGATGATGAATAGAGTGTTTCATCGAGCTCTCCTTAAATGGAGCGCCTCACGCGCGCCCAGTCATTTCGCAGCGTCAGACGTCCGCAGAGTCTCCGGAACCAGCTCCGTGCTCAGGGACTTGCCGCCGCTTGTCAGGTAGTAGGTGGGGATATTGGGATGCTGCTCCTCCACCAGAATCAGCGTCCGAAAATCAAAGCTCTGCACCTCGGCACGCGACTCCATATGGTTGCTCACGATTGCTCCGCACAGCGCATTCACAAACGCCTGCGGCCCAACAGTGTGGTTCCTGTACTCCTCTGGATCTTTCGCTCCCGCCGGAACCGGAAGGTTCTCCGGCAGAAGCTTGGTCTCCATGTTGAACCGCACGTGCGCCGCGTTCTCAGCCCGCTCCTTCGCATGCGCCTGGCCCCGACCCGGGCCCTTGCTGTAGTACTCCACGTAAAAACTCACAAACCGGAAGAGCTGCGCCGCGTATGTCGGAACATACGGGCTGATCAACCCCTCCTTCTTCGCAAACGCCGCCGCAACCGGCGACAGCGAAAGGTCGTTCTTCTGGTCTGGCCCAAAGTAGAGCTTGTCGCAGACGAAAGTCTTCTGCGCGTCCGCGCTCGAGATGTCGCGCAGATACACGCGGTTCTCCATTGTGTACGGGGCGCCATCGGCTCTGCGACACGAGCGCGGACTCAGAAACTGGTCATGCCATATCAAGGAGACGCCATCCTTCGTCACGCCCGTGTCCGTCTCGAGCGTCGTCGCCAGATGGTCCAACCCCGCCTCGAACGACGGCAGCGTATTCTCCGGCCGCAACCCGCGCCCTCCGCGATGCGCCGAGACATCGAAGCTCTCCAGCGCCTTCTTTTGCGCTTCAGTCGCCGCCGCGCGCTCTTCGGTAAGAACCTGCTGCAGAATATCCGGCCGGTCCGAGATGATTCCGTCCACTCCCATGCGAATGAGCTGCCGCATCTTCTCCGGCTCGTTCGTCGTCCACGGAACGACCTTGAAGCCCGTCGCCTGCAGCTCCTTCAACGGGACCTCGCCGTTCAGCACTGTCGTGTCCTGCGGAGAGAGCACTGGCTGTAGCGCGCCGTGCGCCTTCGCATGGTCTCCCGCCTTGGTCATCAGTTGCAGGTACGGATTCGTCTCTTGCGCCAGCATCGTCGTCGCCGTCAAACCAGCGCAGAAGACTGCGCCGCATAGAATTCGTATGGCCATGAAACCACAGAATCCTACACGAACGTTATGTAAGCGTTAACGGAAATCAGATTTGTGACGGCCCGGCCTACTTCTTACCCGCCGGAACCGCCTTGCCAGACCTCTTGCCAGCGCGCTTGTTAGACCGCTTCAGCCATCCCACCAACTGCTTCCAGTCGGCCTCCGTCTGGTCCGCATACACCTCGCCGAACCGCACCACACCCTCGTCAAACCGCGGTGCCTTGCCCAGGTAGCCAGCCAGTTGCTGGCAGTCGCCCGACCGCGCATGGCCGCGTGCCAGCAACTCGCCACACACCTCGGCGTACTCCATCAGGCTCGTCGCTCTCAAGTCCTCCACCTGAATCGATGCCTTGTGATCATTCAACTGCCGCACCAGGTAGTCCCGCCCATCGAGCGTTGTCCAGCCCAGAAACGGGTCTGACTGCACCTGCATCGCGCGCTCTCCTTCCACCACGCGACGCCCCTGATGACTCGACTCTTTCCATGCGCCATGCAGCTTGCCCACATACGGCGCATACGCCGAAGATACCTCTTGCTTGATCTGTAGAAAGAGCGGATCGTTCGCCCCGTTGCCCTGCAAGTACACGCAATAGTCGCGCAATCCCACCGAGCCCGTGCCCACGACCTTGAATGAGACATCCACTGGCCTATACTGTGCCAGCAGCCGCCGCCGCTCCGGCTGCAGGTTCACTTCGTAAGACTTCAGTGCGGCGAGCACCTTGTCGGCCATCGCGCCCGTCAACCGCGTCAGTACAGGCGGCGATGTCTTGAAGACCCTGTCCTGCGTCGTCGTCTTCGCTGCAGCCTTAGCCGATTCTTTCTCCGCAGCGGAGTTCTTCGTCACCGTCTTCAATTCTTTTGCAGCCTGCTTCTTCTTTCCCGCAACAGCAGCGTTCTCCTGACCCCGCACCTCTGTCAGCGACATCAGCGTATGCATCGGAATCGCGCGCTCCGCCAGCCGCAGAATCCCCTCCAGGGTCGCGATATCCCTCAACCGGTGCACCTGGTAGCGCGCCATCTCAATCACCGGCAATTGCGCGAACTCCAGCATGCTCATCCGGTACCGCTCGGCAAATACCATCGCCGCGTCGCGGCAGTGCACATTCTTCGACCCCGCCTCACGGCCGGCGAGAACCAGGCTTGCCGCCATCCGCTTCACGTCCCACTCAAAGGGCCCTGCGATCGTCTCATCGAAGTCGTTGATGTCGAAAACCAGCCTTCCATCCTGCGCCGCGTACGCCCCCAGGTTGCGCACATGCGCGTCGCCGCAAAGCTGGCACACGATCCCCGTGTTGCCCACCAGCGACAGGTCATACGCCATCACCGGAACCGCGCCGCGAAAGTACCCGAACGGCGAGGCGGCCATGCGCTCATACTTCAGCGCCACCAGCGATGGCACCCTCTCGCGCATCGAGGCCTCCATCAGCTTCAGAGGACTCTCCTTACGCTTCTTCCCATCCCAGCCGCCGTGTTCCAGGCGTCGAATCTGCTTGCGCCGCTTCTGCCCCAGAGCGCGACGCTCCTGGGGCTCGGGAGACATGCTCATAACTCGTTCCTCTCCAGCAAAAATCAGCAGTTCAAGCCTACGCCTCTCAAAACACTTTTCTTAGACAAAAAGAAGAGGCGCCTCAAGCGCCTCCGGAGAGCATTTCATTATGCAGAAGCAGAATAGATCTCCTCCGATCCCATGTCATGGCCCAAAGGTCGGGCCATCCATTCCATCTTTTGGTGGAGATCCCTCACTCAAACCTCCACCGCGCACCCCGCCATCAGAAGTGATGCGACAAAGTCACGATCACGGTGTAGTCGGCAAAGAACGCATCGCCGTTCGGGGTGTTGTTCTCAATCTCCGGCACGCTCGGCGGTCTGTTCCTGTACAGCGCCCACGGCCCGTTCACTGAGAGCGTCGTCTGCCGCACATTCAGCATCAGCCCCGGGTCGAGCGAGATGATCGTCCCCGGCCTGCGAAATCCATCGCTCGCGCCCAGCAGATCGCGAACGGGAACTCCTTCGCCGCGAACCCCCAGGCTCAGCGCCAGCCCGCGCACCCTCGGAACTCCCTGCGACACCCCCAGCCTGTACAGATACTGGTCCGTCACCGACATCACGCCCTGCCCCGGCTGCTTACGGAACGTCGGCACCCCATTTGTATCCCGCGGATTGAACAGATACTGCCCTTGTCCGTAGAGGTCCGCCCTGCGCCACAGGTTCTTGTAGCCCTGCGTCCCCAGCACGAAGCCCCAGCCCCCGTCGCCCGGCTGCATCGACTGGTCGGCCGTCGCCTTCACGGTCTGTCCCTTGTACAGCGCCGAACCTGTCGCATCATCGATGCCCGTAGGAATCTTTACCGATGCACTCACCGCGATGTTGCCGCCGTTCTCCGCCGGCGCCCGGAAGATCCATCGCTGCGCTCCCAGCGTGAGATCGCCAATCCCGCTCACCTGGTAGATCCCGCTCGGCGAGTAGAGCTGGTTGCGCGTGCCGTCAAAGACCGGAACATCCGCGATGAGGGTCCACTGCTTGTTGAGCTGGTACTCCAAGCCGATGTCGAAGATGTTCTGGTGGTTCCTTACCGCCGTCGGCCGCGGGACCTCCTGGTCGCCGATGAAGTACTTGTTCGAGTTGAAGACGCGGTACCCGATGTCGACCGTCAGGTTATGAATCGACCATCCCTGCCGCGACCCGCCGTCATACAGCTTCACCAGCTCATTCATCGAGCGCTGGTTCGAGTGCGCCGCGACGCAGCCCTGCGCCAGCGCTCGTCCACTCATCCATCCCACCATAGCGATCGCAATCAGCCACGCCGTGCGTTTCTTCATCGCTGCCTCCAGAGTTGAAACCTGCACCCTCATCTGCTGCTGTGAAGCAGAGCTGAGCGAATCTGTTTTTGTGTGCGTCACAACCCTAGACGGTTGACCATCATGCCGTCTTCCACCAAAAGGTGGGGTCCCATCTCCACCTCACCCACGTCAAGCCGTACCGTTGTCGTACGGAATGCGCAGCCCGCCTAGCCCACCCGGCAGATCAGGCACTTCAGATAGTTCGTCTCCGGCAGCGTTAGCACATCCGGATGGTCCGGAGCCGCGCCCCGCACCTCCATCACCTGCACCCTCTTGCCTGCATCCGAAGCAGCAGCCGCCACCACTCCGCGAAACTCCTCCGGAGAGACATGGTGCGAGCACGAGCACGTCACCAGCGTCCCGCCCTCCCGCAGCATCTTCATCGCGCGCAGGTTCAGCTCCTTGTACCCGCGCAGCGCTCCCTCCACGGCCCGCTTCGACTTCGCAAACGCGGGGGGATCGAGCACGATCGTATCGAACCGCTGCCCTGTCGCGTCGTACTCCCGCAGCAGCTCAAACGCGTCGGCCTCAATCCAGTCGACCTCTGCCACCATTCCCGCATTAAGCGTCAGATTGCTATCTGCCACTTCCAGTGCCGCGCGGCTCGCGTCCACCCCCGTCACCCGCTTGCAACGCTGCGCCAGATGCAGCGCAAACCCGCCCTGATACGTGCACACGTCGAGCGCCACGCCTTTTGCATACCTGGCTGCGGCCGCATAGTTCAGCCTCTGATCGAGAAACGCTCCCGTCTTCTGCCCGGCCCCGGCGTCATAGTTGAACCTGACCCCATTGATCGTGAATACCGTCGTCGTCTTCGCCACTCCGCTCGAATACAGCGGCTTGTCCGATGGGGCCGCCAGCTCTTCGAGTTCCCGAATCCTTGGGTCCGGCCGCTCCCACATCGTCGCCTCAGGGAACCGTTCCTTCACGACCTCCACCAGCACGCGCCGGACGTCTTCCTGCGCCGTCCCCTGCGTCAGCAGTTGCAGAATCACAAGGTCGTTGTACCGGTCCGCCACAATCCCCGGCAGCCCATCCGCTTCGGAGAAGATCAACCGGCAGGCATCTCCCTCTGCGACCAGGTCCTCCCGCAGCCGCAGAGCCGCGCCTGCCCGTTCTCTGAGTGACGCCAGATACTCCCCGCGCCCCACCGGCGCCGCACCCGACACCATCCTCACCGCAATCTGCGACGCCGCGCTATACAGTCCGCTTCCCAGCGGAATCCCGCGGCCATCCAGCACAGACACCAACGACCCGCCGGCGATCTCCACCGCTCCCACCGCAGGCACCAGCGTCTCCACATCCGACCGGTACACCCACAGGTGCCCCGCCCGGAGACGATCCGCTGCCCGCCGCGCTATCACGGCCGCCGGCCCATGCGCCGCGCCCTCAGCCACACGCGGCTCAGAGGCCCGCGCTCTCTCCATATTTCGTCGAACCATACCTTTCGTATGGTCGCACAATCACACCGCAACCCACCGGAGGAGCAATCCGACGGACGCCTAGGGACGCTGGCCCAGCGCCGTGTTCTGCACCGCAAGCGACAGCGGCGTCACCGCCGGAGCCGCCACGCCAACGATCTGCGTCACCATCCCTGTCCCCGCGGTAGTCGACCCCAGGTTTGCCACCCACACGCTCCCCGAGCGATCGATCCCCAGCCGGACAGGATTCTGCAGCGCCGCGCTGCCAAATCCCGAGCTCCCCGACTGCGCCTTGCCCGTGCTCAGAAACTCCGAGACGCTGCTGCTCCCCGAGTTCACGAGCCACACATCTCCCAGCCCATCCAGCCCCAGGTCGATCGGCGAGTTCATCCCGCCGCCAAAGTACGGGCTTCCCGCGACCGCCGCGCCGTCGCTCGTCAGCCGGCTCAGGCTGCTGCCCACGCGGTTGGCTACCCACACGCCGCCCGCCGAGTCCACAGTCAGCGCAAACGGCCCGCTCAGTCCACCCGTCATATAAGGCGAGCCCGGAATCCCCCCGCCTGAGTTGCTCATCACGTCAATGGAGCTCCCCGCACTGTTTGCCGTCCACACGTTGCCCAAAGTGTCGAGCGCCAGCGCCGCCGGCGGTCCCGACGCGCCCGTGGGGTAGCCCGCCGCCGGAGACAGCACCGCGCCATTCGCGCTCAGCTTGCTCACCGTCGACGTATTGTTCGCGATCCACACGTTGCCCGAGCCGTCGAAGGCCAGCGCCCCCGGCCCCTGAATCCCGCCGCCCGTGAAGGGGTTCGACGACACGCGACTGCCGCTGCCGTTCAGCTCCGTCACACTCGAGCCGATCGTGTTCGTCAGCCACGGGTCGTCAAACGGATCCAGCGCCATCCGCGCGAAGACCGACCCCGACTGCGGAAAGGTCCCCGAGATGCCGTTCACGTTCAGCACACTCACGCTCGAAGAGCTGGCCGTGTTCGTCAGCACCCACGCGTTGCCCTGCGAGTCGATCGCCAGGTCGCTCGGCGTCTGCAGGGCAGGCGAGTTGTAGTTGATCGAGAGCGTCCAGTCCGGCGGCGCGGACGTCAGAGCCGGCTGGTACGGAGCCGTCGGGGTATACACGCTATAGATCGAGCTCACATTGTGGCCCGGGTTCTTCGCAATATCCAGCGCCGCGGCGATCGTGTCCGTCGGGGTCGCGCCGCCCGAAGGCGTCGCCGCGGTAAATAACTTCCCGCAAGCCGCCGTCGATGCCGTGCTGCCATTTGAGTTGATGCACGAGGCCAGAATCGCACTCAGTGTGTTGATCTCCGTCACCGGAACCGTCGCAATCGAAGGAGCCGTACCCGGAGCCGTGCCTGTATTTACGCTCACCATGCTTTGAGCCGTGGCAAACGCGTTCAGCAGCCCTTGCACATTACCCGCACTCGTGCCCACGTGCGCATAGTCCAGCATGAAGGGAGCCAGCGACCACACCGCCGACACCGTCGTCAGCTCGCTCACTACAAAGTAGCTCGTCGGCGTCAGATCGCCGCACTGCCCGATTAACGCCATCATCGCCAGCACCGGGTTATTCGTGCCCGTCGAAAGCCCCGGGTTCCCTCCCGTCACCACCAGGTACACCGGAGTCGAGGCCGAGGGACACGTATACGCCCCCGTAAACGAGAAGTTGCCATTCGCGTCCGTGGTCACCGTGCGGTTGAACAGCGGCGTCGAGGCCGAGCCATATCCAGTCGTTCCCGGAGAGTAGAGCTGAAGGTTGGCATTCGCCACCGGCTGTCCGCCGCCGTGCACCACTCCCTGCAGCGCCGCGCCCGTCACGGGAAGCGAACCACGCGAAGAAGCTGCTCCACAACCCGCCAGCCCGGCGCAGACAATCGCCGTCGCGGCAACAAGAAATCCCGTGGAAGACCATGATTTGAAAGAGTGCATGGGGGGAGGCTCTCCTTTAGAAGGTGGTTCTGACCAGAAGGAGAACACGCCCCCACCTGGGGTCCAATGACCCATAAGTTGCATACTATAGATAAAGCAATCGCTGATGCCCTGCCCCCACACAAGCCCCTCGGAGAACGCGTGCAAACCTGCGATGTAGTAGTCCTGGGAGCAGGCGCCGCCGGTCTCATGTGCGCCATCGAGGCCGGACGCCGCGGCCGTCGCGTCCTCGTCCTCGACCACGCCGACCGCATCGGCAAGAAGATCCTCATCTCCGGCGGAGGCCGCTGCAACTTCACCAACATCAACGCCCGGGCGGAGAACTTCCTCTCCGCCAACCCCCACTTCGCCAAGTCCGCGCTCGCCCGCTACACCCCGGCGGATATCCTCGCGCTCATCGAAAAACACGGCATCCCCTGGCACGAGAAAACCCTCGGCCAGCTCTTCTGCGACCGCTCCGCCCAGGACGTCATCACCATGCTCGAGCGCGAGTGCGCCGCCGCAAACGTCGAGATCCGCCCTGGTACGCGCATCCTCTCCGTCTCCCGCGACACCGGGTTCCTCATCGAAACACTCGCCGGCCCCATCCGCACCTCGGCCGTCGTCGTCGCCACCGGAGGGCTGTCGATCCCAAAGATGGGAGCCACCAGCTTCGGCTACGATCTCGCCCGCCAGTTCGGCCTCCGCATCGTCGAGTGCCGCCCGGCCCTCGTCCCCTTCGTCTTCAATCCGGAAGACTGCAGCCGCTGGTGCGACCTCACCGGCCTCTCCACCGAGGTCATCGCCTCCGCCCAAACAATCGCGGCCACCATCACCGCGCGCGGCCTTCACCCCAGCTTCCGCGAGAAGATGCTCTTCACCCACCGCGGCCTCAGCGGCCCCGCGATCCTGCAGATCTCCTCCTACTGGAAGCCCGGCGAACCTATCACGCTCGACCTAGCCCCCAACTCCGACGCCAGCCCTGAAGTCTTCGCCCCACTCCTAACCACCAACGCCCGCCGCGATCCCGCGACCGCGCTGCAGGCCCTTCGTGCCGCGCTCCCCGCGCGCCTCGCCGAGCGCTGGCTCACTCTTAACCCTCCTGCGCGCTGGACGAACACCGCCCTCGCCGACTCAGAGCGCGACCTTCATGAATGGCAGATCACCCCCGCCGGAACCGAGGGCTACGCCAAGGCCGAGGTCACCGCCGGAGGCATCGACACCAACGAACTCGACTCGAGCACCATGCAGAGCAAAAGAGTCCCCGGCCTCTACTTCATCGGCGAGGTCGTCGACGTAACCGGCTGGCTCGGCGGCTACAACTTCCAATGGGCTTGGGCCTCAGGAGCCGCCGCCGGCCGCGCCATCTAGCTTTTGCCCTTCGCTTTTGCATTTGCCTCTCGCCTTTTGGTTGTCATCCCTGAGCGAAGCCGAACGGGGATCCGCTTTTCGTCCTTGCTGTTGCGCGGTAACTGTAAATATTGTGAGACTTCCATCAGAACTACCCTAATCAAAATCATTTTGACGATTTTGACCGTTTCACGCGCATAATGATGCAGCGGAGACGACCTATGAAGTTGCGTTTTGTGCAGGTTCTGGCTCTTTCCTTAGCCTTTGCGAATTCCGGATGCCCCTCCACTCTTCGGGCGCAGGAGGCGTCAGTCGCTCCGGATACCGAAACGGATCGTTGCGTGAGATGGATGAAGGCAACGGTATCTGGCGAAACAACAAGTATCCTCAACCCCGCCGACTTCTGTTCAGGTGTTAAAAAGGGGAACGTAGGCGGCTGGTATTCAATACGGAAATGCGGCGACCCAACAGCTCAGCTCACGAATACAGCTCCCAGGTATTGTTCGTCGTCTGGTCAAATCACTGGGGATGAAGCTTGGGCGGCCGGATTCAGCTCCTCGTCGATCGATGGTCGCGAACTTCTAGACGAAGTCCCCAATACCACGAGGGACCCGCAGCATACCGCAGTTGTGTTTTACAGCAGAACAGCAGTATGGATGGAAGGCCTCAGGGTGCCCGCAGGAATGTACGAACTTATGCCATCCAAGTCGCCCGAAGGGTGGAACCTTGCCGTTGCCAGGCAGGAGGAAGCACCGAGCGGTACCAGGCATCCGCTGGGAAGCGTCAGTTTGAAGGGGACAGCGTCTAATGACCGTACAGGGAAGTACCTCGTGATCTCAACCAAACCTTGGTCCGAGAGGTG